>LNFQ01000051.1 GCA_001567165.1 Bacteroidetes bacterium OLB11 | reverse complement strand
TCAACTTACAGTAACGGCAAATTTATTTTTTTAAAAATTTAAAAGAAACATTAAAAAAAAATGGCAAAACAAAAAAAAAGTACACTACCCAAAAAAAATAACATCGAAAACACCTACAAAAAAAAGAAACAAGTGTTAAGAAAGCGACAGCTACGATAAAATCCAATTTGCCACAAGCTATTTTTAATATTGATGAAATAAATCAGTTATTGCATGCAGTCAACAACTCTAACGTCAATAAACTTAAATTAGAAAAAGGAGATTTTAAAATCACAATTAAACAAGGTGGCAGCACACAAGTTGTGATGCCAGCATTGAGTGCCAATCCTCCTGTGGCAGCTCCAGCACCAGTTGTTGCAGCACCGATTCCAGCAGCAGCACCAACACCACCACCTGCAACAGCTCCAGAAGCATCTTCAGAAAATTATATCACCATTAAATCACCAATGATAGGCACTTTCTATCGTGCATCCGGTCCAGATAAGCCAACATTTGTGAATGTAGGAGATGAAATAAAAGTAGGAACAGTCCTATGTATAATAGAAGCAATGAAATTATTCAATGAAATAGAAAGCGAAATGAATGGAACGATTATAAAAGTTTTAGTTGATGATACAAGTCCGGTTGAATACGACCAACCATTATTTTTAGTCCAACCCAAATAATCTTAATCAAATTTCAAAGCTCTATTTTGACAAAAAAAAAATAGATGAATTGATTACATCATAAGAAATATGTTTAAAAAAATACTAATAGCCAATCGTGGAGAAATTGCTCTCAGAGTAATAAGAACATGCAGAGAAATGGGGATACCAACAGTTGCCATTTATTCAACTGCCGATAAAGATAGTCTTCATGTTCGCTTTGCGGATGAAGCTGTTTGTATAGGAAAACCTTCTGGTGCAGATTCCTATTTAAATATACCTCATATTATGGCGGCTGCCGAAATTACCAATGCCGACGCAATACATCCCGGATATGGATTTTTAGCAGAAAATGCAAAATTTGCCGAAATATGTGGAGAATATAATATTAAATTCATCGGCCCTACTCCCGATATGATACGAAAAATGGGAGATAAAATCACTGCAAAAGATACCATGATAAAAGCCGGAGTGCCAGTAGTGCCCGGTAGTGCAGGCTTGCTTGAAAGTATTGACCAAGCCAAAAAGGAAGCCAAAAAAATGGGCTATCCTGTTATGATTAAAGCCACAGCAGGAGGAGGAGGAAAAGGAATGAGAGTCGTTTGGAAAGAAGATGAGATGGAAAAAGCGTACGAATCAGCAAAAGCAGAAGCAGCCAACTCGTTCAAAAATGATGGAATTTATATGGAAAAATTCGTGGAAGAACCACGACATATCGAAATCCAAATTGCAGGCGACCAATATGGCACAGTATGCCACTTGAGCGAACGTGATTGCTCCATTCAAAGACGACACCAAAAACTGCTTGAAGAAAGCCCTTCTCCATTTATGACTGACGATTTAAGAAAAAAAATGGGGAAAGCAGCTATCAAAGCAGCTAAATCAATAAACTATGAAGGCGTTGGGACAATTGAGTTTCTTGTAGATAAACATCGGAATTTCTACTTTATGGAAATGAATACGCGTATCCAAGTTGAACATTGTGTTACCGAGGAAGTAATTAATTTTGACCTTATCAAAGAACAAATAAAAATCGCTGCCGGTGTTGCTATTTCAGGAAAAAATTATGAACCTACTATGCACGCAATCGAATGTCGAATCAATGCCGAAGACCCTTATAATGATTTTAGACCTTCCCCCGGAAAGATAAATATATTACATACGCCCGGTGGGCATGGAGTGCGTGTTGACTCGCATATCTATGCCGGCTACTCAATACCTCCCTACTATGACTCCATGATTGCTAAAATAATCGCTATTGCTCAAACTCGAGAAGAGGCTATCAATACGATGCGTAGAGCTTTAAGTGAATACGTGATTGAAGGAATCAAAACAACAATCCCATTTCATCTACAACTCATGGATAATGAAGATTTTCAAAATGGAAACTTCACCACAAAGTTTATGGATACCTTTGAAATGAAATAAAGAATAAAAAACGTGCTTCTTGCGTTTCATGTTTTTTTATTTATTTTTGAAAAAACAAATCATGAAAAAATTACTGATTATCCTCCTTCTTTGCCCACTTTTTTCAATAGCTCAAGAAGATTACTCCTTTAAAGACATCGCAGGAAAATGGATAGAAGCAACTCGTACTGATAAAAGCAGTATCGTGTCCAATTTTAAAGACACTATTTATTTAGAAATTCGAGATGATGGCTTTATGCTCGTGCGACCTCTAATTGGTAAAACCTATTTTGGTGATGCTGAAATCAAAAAAAATAAAATAATCTTAAAAGGAGAAACATTTGAAATCGATCAAATCAGTGAAAATTTGATGAAACTAAAACATGGAAAGTATTTGCACCGCTTTATTCCTTTTAGTGAAACTTCCGAACCGCAGATTGACTTTAGCGGACAAGCAGAGCAACCAAAAGAAATTAAAACTTCTACCAAAAGCCTTTTAGGGAATTGGACTGTTTATAAAAAAACTGATAAAGAATTTGATACTAAAAAAATTTATATCAAATCATTGGAATTGGTTGAAGTCAATTTAGACAACCTCTTAAGCGGCACCTTGACAGTGCATAGCATGAACAAACAAAGCAGTAGTCCCGTGACTATTTTTATTGAAGGTGTAGAAATGAATATGGCTACTGATACCAATAAATATAAAGCTCAAATGTTGAGAAATGATGGGAATGAAATGATATTGAAAATTGGAACGGTTACTTATTATTTAAAAAAGTTCTAAGCAGAGGACTACTTAATAATACCAGACTAATTTAATTTTTTCATTTTAGAATTAGAATACTATTTTCGTGTTACAATCAATGATGCATTTTCTTTATATTGACCCCGGAAGTAGTAGCTTAATAATACAAATGCTTGTAGCTGGAGCTTTAGGCATTAGTTTGTTTTTTTAAAACAATATGGCGTACTATCAAATCTTTTTTTTGTGAAAAAAGAAAGTGATGAAATAGACACGGATTAAAAAAAGCATTTTCCTCATATCATTGAATTGCATCAAAAAACATCTTTGCATCAACTGCCGAGAGAAATGAGAAATAAAAATTTCAAATGATGAAACAAGTTGACTAAGCTTGATATTCAAAATAAACAAAGATGAAAAAAATAGAAATGCAGAGAATTGCCTCATCCTATAAGGACCCTAGTGGATTTGTTTTTAATCATGAAAATACCATTTATAGAGCAATCAATCATGCTTATATCAAAGACTATCAAATGCTGATGAATTCCGGACTTTATGAGGAATTGACCCAAAAAAAACTCTTAATTGCACATCATGAACTGGATGAAATAGAGATGAATTTGTCCATTGAAAAAGTGATAAAGCCGATTCAAATTCAAACCATTTCTTATGCTTATGAATGGAGCTTTTCTATGATGAAAGAAGCAGCAATTTGTACACTCAAATGTGCTATCACTGCATTGAAATATGGCATGATTCTTAAAGACGCACCCACATCCAATATTCAATTTTATGAAAACAAAGCAACATTAATCGACACTTTATCTTTTGAAATTTATGAAGAAGGAAAGCCTTGGATTGCTTATCGGCAATTTTGTGAATCTTTTTTAGCACCACTTTTATTAATGAAATATTGCAATTCTTCTTTGAATAAATTATTGATTGCTTATCCTAATGGAATCCCTTTAAATGTTTGCTCAGATTTACTTCCTTTGAAATCAAAAACCAATTTCAATGTGATTTTGCATATCTATTTGCAAGCATCTTTTTCAAGAAATAAATCAAAAAGCCAAAAGCAAAATTCCTTTTTTTCTAAAAAGAAATTACACACACTTCTTCAAGGACTGCTTGTATTTGTGACAGATTTGAAGCCCAAAAAAGAAGCTACAACTTGGGATAATTATTATCAAGAAACTATTATAGGCGGAAAATATTTAAATGAAAAAAAGGAAATGGTGAGCCTTATGCTTTCTACTATTTCGTTTAACACTTTACTGGACTTGGGTGCGAACGAAGGTGAATTTTCATTGCTTTTTCAAAATACGGAAAAACAAATTATAGCAGTTGATGAAGATAAAACTTGCATTGAACGACTTTTTTTTCATTGTAAAAAAAATAAAATCAAAAACATACTTCCGCTAATCATAGACCTGACAGCTCCCAGTCCGTCTGTAGGATGGGTTAACAAAGAACGCCCTGCTTTTTTTGAAAGAGCAAAATGCGATGTGATATTGTCTTTAGCTCTGATTCATCATTTATGCATTGCTCATAATTTATCTTTCGAACAAGTATTTAGACTGTTTCATTCGATTGCAAACTATGTGCTGATTGAGTTTGTCGAAAAGGAAGATGAAAAGGTGAAAGAATTGCTCCAACATCGAAAAGATATTTTTGATGATTATACTTTAGATAAATTTATTGATTCGGCTAATACATATTTTGATATCATAGAACAACGCAAAGGCTCTGTTCAAACAAGAACTTTATTTTTGTTGAAGAAAATTGAATAAAATATGAGGCTAAAAGATTTTCCTTTTTTTTTATTTTTGCTTCCGGTCTATTTTTTTATTTTTTAATAGCACCGGTTATTTGTTTCATTTTTCGTTTGATGAATTGAAAATTTTTCTCATCTTATACGCAGTTGTATTTCTTATTTTCTTTGTGAATTATTTTTTTAGAAAATTCTATAAAAGTCTTGTTATTTGCGAATTTCTGTTCTTTTTCTTTTTTCTTTTTTTTGGAAATATTAAAGATAGTTTTGTAGATATTCCATTCTTGTATTCGTATAAAATTTTGATTGCACTTTTAGTATTAATACCTGGTCTCAATTTTTTATTATTAAAAAAAAGGAAACCTACTCAGAAAATCAATTCCAATTTTTGAATAAATTACTACCCATTTTGATTGGGATACAACTTTTTTTATTTATAAAACAAATGCCTCAAACCGGCAATTTGCAAACACCACAATTTGAAAAATCAACAAAATCAAAGCACCCAAATATTCACCTGATTTTGCTGGATGCTTACCCAGGTTTTGTTTCTCTTAAAAATCATTTTCATTATGATAATGAAGAATTGAAACAATATTTCCTTCAAAATAATTGCTATGTTTTTGATACAATTTATAGTAACTATAAACAAACCTATTACTCCATCAATTCTTTATTGAACATGCAGTATATCTCTTATTTAGACAGTAACCATATTAAAAAATATTCAACAATACTTCAACAAACAAACGAAATTAATCAAAATGTTTTAGTGAAATTATTACAACAAAATGGCTATCATTTTTATAATAATTCTATATTCAAGGTGGGAGATAAAATGCCTATCAATAGTCAATTGAAATTTTCAACTTTTGACAAATTGCTTATAAGAAATATTTTTTGGAATCGATTTATAAATGATAATTTGTGGCGATTTACTCAGGGGCGTTTAAAAATAAATTCCGTTTATGATCAGTTAGTGTTGGGGCAATTTTATCAAATTCAACATCAAATTACTGATGCTAAAAATGTGAAAAATGAAAGTCCTGCTTTTACATACACTCATTTGCTGATGCCACATGAGCCTTATTTTACCGATAGTGTAGGAAATTTGAAAATGAATATTTCTGAAAATGAAACCACTGAAGAGGAACGATTTATTGAATATCTAAAATATACAAATTTGGAATTGAAAAAAATATTTCATCAAATTAAATCACAAGATTCTACAGCACTCATTATCATGATGAGTGACCATGGTTACAGAAGTTATACCAACTCAGCTGATTCCACAGCAGCTTTTAATAATTTACTGATTTTATATTCACAACAATTGAACCCTACCCACTTGAGTAAAATCCATTCAAATGTCAATTTGTTTCGCATGATTGCAAACGATTTTTTTAATCAAAATTTACCTTTTCTACCTGATACTTTATTTGATATAAATGAAGAAGCAGCCATGATTCAAAGAATCTCATTGTAAATAATTTTGAATTTTATTTCCCAATCAAACACTCTATTTTTGTCTTTTGATGATTGCATTATTTTTTAAATATCTTTTTCAATTTCCTTATTTCAAAAGGCACTATTTTGGTTTCTATAAACATTTTTTTTTCGAAGTATCATCTTTTCAAAAATGAAACGAAAGAAATAACTTATGATTCAAATCTGAAAATGAGACTTTATTTAGAAGATTTTATCCAACAGCAAATTTATTTTTTGGACTATTATGATAAACCGAGCATTCAGTTTTTAAAAATAACTTAAAAACCAGGCGATGTGTATATTGATGTAGGTGCCAATGTAGGAGCCTTTGCCTTAGTAGCTTGTAGCCACGTTGGCGTTCAAGGAAAGGTGATAGCATTTGAGCCGGTTTCTCATGTTTATGATCAACTAAAGTTATAATGTGCAATTGAATCATTTTTCACAAATGACTATTGAAAAATTAGCATTATTTAATGAAAATACTCAATTGAATTTAATATTGTCATCTAATGAAAACTTAGGAATGTCAAGTATTTTCAGGCATGATGCTATCAATGGGAAAACTGAAATTGTGAACGCAGTGAGAGGAGATGATTATTTTTTACAAAAGAATATTTCAAGAATTGATTTTATAAAAATGGATATTGAAGGGGCTGAACTTTTTGCCCTGCAAGGGTTAGAAGAAACATTGAAAAAATTTAAACCTATTTTGTTTGTTGAATTAAGCGAGGCTGTCTTAGCAAATTCCAGTGTGAAAAAAGATGAGATTATTACTTTTTTGAAAAAATTGAAATATGAAATGAAGGGAATTGACAATGCTGGTAATATTGTGGAATTAGATAGTGATGAAATAAATGATTCGGAGAATGTGGTATTTTTGAATAGCGAAATTATATTGCATCATCATTTACAATCAACCAACTAAGAAAGCCAATATTCAACGTATATTTGCGGATATGAAAATGAAATATAGCTTTATTCTTTTGATCTTTTTATTTGCTTTCGCTTGTAAGAAAAAAGATTCTTGTCCTGAAGTGACAACTGTTGCACCACAAACTGAAATTGATAATTTGAGAAGTTATTTACAAGCAAATAGCATTCAAGCAAACGAAGATAGTCGTGGTTTTTTTTATATCGTTACTGATAGCACTTTTGGCTCTCAGCCGACTGTTTGCGATAATATAACGGTTGCTTATAAAGGGATGCTTTTAAATGGAACTGTATTTGACCAAAGTAGCAATGCAACCTTTTTATTATCAAACTTAATTTTAGGATGGCAAGAAGCCATTCCATTGATTGGGATCGGAGGGAGTATAAAAATCTATTTGCCACCGTCTTTGGCTTATGGCAGTAAAGCATCAGGCGTTATTCCAGCTAATTCAAATTTAGTTTTTGATATAGACCTTATCAAATTTTAAACCTGTCCTTTCAACATTGGGACAAAAGTAAATTTATCAAATCGTTCTTCAGTCAGGGTTTCATCTTCATTTTTTGTAATCCGAATCATTGTCTGTTCGTCTTGCTCTCCAATCGGAAGAACAATCACTCCTTTTGGTTTTAATTGCTTGATTAATTCATCTGGGGTAAAGGGAGCAGCTGCTGTAATAATGATTTTATCAAAAGGCATAAATGTTGGAAGTCCTTTAAATCCGTCACCATAAAAGAATTTAATATTCTTGTATTTTGATTTTAATGGATAATCAAGTTGGTTTTTATCATAAAGATTTTTATGCCGTTCGATTGTAAAAACGCGAGCTCCCATTGCAGCAAGTATAGTAGCTTGATAAGCACTGCCAGTGCCTATTTCCAACACTTTTTCACGTGGCTGCACATTGAGCAATTCTGTTTGATAGGCGACAGTATAAGGTTGTGAAATTGTTTGTCCTTCCCCGATTGGGAATGCACGATCTTCATAAGCAATTTTATCAAAAGCTAAGTCTAAAAAAAAATGTCGTGGAACTTCATTAATTGCATTGAGAACATCAATATTTTTAATTCCTTTTTCTTTAATAATATCCACTAATTTCTGCCGAAGTCCCTTGTGCTTGAAGGTGTCAATTTTTTCTATTCTCATCGATTCGTCTTATTAGGTTCTTGATTTTTTACTCTGTAATAAGTTACAAAGTGCTGATTTGTGTTTAATAAATTATTTAATAATAATGTATCATTTCCTCTAAACTCGTACTGCAAATAAAAAATTTGATTTTGAATATCGGTGTACATATTGAGTTCTTTCTTTTGCTCGTCTATTTGGTATTTAAATCCTTTCACCATTTCGATATAAGCCCTGCCAGAACTGTAAGTTTTATCTTCAAAATATTCAAACCAGCTATCATCATTTTGCCATTTGCCAATAATTTTTTTGAATCTGATTGCTGACATGCAGTTATGACAAATGTTGTAAGAAATAGCCAATAAATTATTTTATTCATTCATCATTTCTTTTATAGCGGTTGCGATATCTTCTGCATTTGGTTTTGAAAAATAATCACCATCACTTCCATAAGCAGGGCGGTGAGGCATAGCACTTAGTGTTCTTGGAGCCACATCTAGCCAACGATAGCCACCTTGCAACTCCATCACATGTTGATACATATATGCAGACGCACCACCTGGCACATCTTCATCTATAAAAATAATTCGGTTTGTTTTTTTCAAAGAATCCAGAATAATATGTTGTGTGTCAAAAGGGAGTAGAGTTTGCACATCTATGAGTTCGCAACTAATTCCTACTGGCAAAAGATATTCTTGAATGGCTTCTTGTATAACTCTCAAAGTAGATCCATAGGAAACGATTGTAATGTCCTCGCCTTCTTGTATGATTTCAGGAATGCCAAGTGGGACGGTCATTTCAAATAGATTAGTCGGCACTTGTTCTTTCAAACGATAGCCGTTTAAGCATTCTACTACAATGGCGGGCTCGTCTGATTGCAAAAGGGTATTATACATTCCTGCTGCTTGCACCATATTTCGTGGCACACAAAGGTACATACCTCTCACAGAATTAATAATCATTCCCATTGGAGAGCCACTATGCCAAACACCTTCAAGTCGGTGTCCTCTGGTACGTACAATGAGTGGGCATTTTTGACCGCCTTTTGTTCGATATTGTAAAGTGGCAACATCATCACTGAGTGGCTGCAATCCATATAGTAAATAATCGAGATATTGAATTTCGGCAATTGGCCTCAAGCCTCTCATTGCCATTCCTAATCCTTGACCCATTATGCTAGCTTCTCGAATGCCGGTATCAAACACACGCCATCCACCATGCTTTTCTTGAAGTCCGGCAAACCCTTGATTGACGTCACCGATATGACCTACATCTTCACCAAAGGCAAACACTTCAGGGCGTGTGGAAAGGATATGGTCAAAAAATTTATTGAGAATTTCAAATCCGTTTAAGAAAGTTTGTTCATTTGAATATTGAGCCTTGAGGATTTTAATGTTTTGAACATTTTTTGAAGATGTAGAATGCAATTGAGAAGAGTATTTGTCAAAAGCATCTGTTTTCAAACTTTGATAAAATTGTTCCAATGTTGATTTTTCATTTGAAGGAGAAGCGATGAAAATTATTTTAGAAATCGTTTTCATAACATCTCTTCTGAGTGGCTCTTTTGTTGAGCTTAGCTCATGTAGCAAAGAAGAAATTTTTTCACTATTGGCATCGCCAGCTGCGATGAGTTGATTGCCGAGTCTCTCGGTTTCTTTTATTTGTTCTTTGATTGGATTTAAAAAAGATTCCCATGCTGCTTTTTTGGCTTGCTGCACTTCTTCTTTTGCTTTTTTTTCTATTGCGATCAATTCATCTTCATTTGCAAATTGATTTTCGATAATAAATTCTCTCATCTTTTTTATGCAATCCATTTCTTTTTCCCATTCAAGTCTTTCTTTGCTTTTATATCGCTCGTGTGAGCCAGATGTAGAGTGGCCTTGTGGTTGTGTGATTTCTTGCACATGAAATAATGCAGGAATATGATTTTCTCTTACTTTTTCAATTCCTTTTTTAAAAGTATTGCATAAGTCGGCATAGTCCCAACCTTTTACTTTATAGATATTCAAACCGCCTACGTTTTCATCATATTGAAATCCGGCAAGAGCATCAGATATTGAATTTTTGGCTGTTTGATATTTTCGAGGTACTGATATTCCGTATCCATCATCCCAACAAAAAATAGCTAATGGAACTTTTAAAACAGTGGCAGCATTGACGGTTTCCCAAAATAGACCTTCACTGGTAGATGCATCACCAATCGTTGTGAAACAAACCTCATTCCCGTTGTTTGAAAAACTGGTTCTGTCTTTAAGTCCTTCTTGATTTCGATAAAGTTTGGAAGCAAATGCTAAGCCTAACCCTCTCACCATTTGACCGGCAGTAGGAGAAATATCAGCACTGCAATTTTTCGTTTTTGTAAAATCATTCCAATCACCATTTTCATTTAAAAAACGAGTAGCATAGTGTCCATTCATTTGACGACCTGCACTGCTAGGCTCTTCTTGAATGTTGGGATTTGCATAGAGTTGAGCAAAGAATTTTTGAATATCGCTCATGCCACTTGCAAACATAAAAGTTTGGTCGCGATAATAACCCGAACGAAAATCACCTTCTTGAAAATATTTAGCCATAGCAATTTGTGCTACTTCTTTCCCATCACCAAATATTCCAAACTTTGCCTTGCCTGTAAGGACTTCTTTACGCCCAAGCAAACTAGCCTCACGGCTACTATATGCTACATAGTAATCATGAAGTATTTCATCTTTAAAATCTTCAATAGAAATTTTATCAATCGAATTTTTCTTTCACTTTATTTTGTGCCATATAAATTTAATCAGTAGTAAAAAATGATAAGTAGCAAATGTACTAATCAAAAAGGTATTCACAATTTTTTTTGTGATTTAAAATAAAAAAGTTAACGCATTAACGCTTAACTATGACTTAACTATATATTCAAATTGATTAAAATATTTTTGGTAAAACATTTAAAAATTTATTCAATGAAAAAATCAATTTTATTACTCAGCGCATTCGCATTAATGTCATCTGCAATTTTTGCTCAAAAAAAGAATGAAACAAAACCAACAACGGTTACTTCCACAACATCGACATCTGCTGCATCTACTGCTGCTTCACAAGCAGTTGCCGATATGAACCCAGACAAGTTTATGAAATTTACAACCGAAGAACACAACTTCAACACGATTCCTGAAGGAGCTCCTGTAAGTTTTGACTTTGAATTTAAAAACATTGGAAAAGAACCAATCGTTCTTAGCACTGTTCAAGCTAGTTGCGGATGTACCACTCCAAACTGGTCTAAAGAACCCATTTTACCTGGAAAATCTTCTAAAATTACGGCCACTTACAACACACAAGGAAGACCTGGAGCATTCACTAAAACTATTACAGTTAATTCTAATGTAGGAACTAAAGTATTGAAAATTTCAGGAACTGTTGAAAAAGCACCAGACGCTTCTGTGCCTAGCAATGACAACAGCATGATGAAACACTAATTTTTTATTACAAAACAGTTAGATTTTTTTGAAAATGATGAAAAAACCTCTTTTACTTTTGATGAGTTTGCTATTGCTCGTGTTTAGTGCCAATTCTCAAAATAGTAATCCGAATGCACCTATCTTTAAATTTGTAGAAGAAGTGCATGATTTTGGAAATATTATAGAAGGGCCCGAAGCTCAAATAGATTTTGTATTTACAAATGTCGGCAAAGAGCCACTCATTATTATGCAAGCGAATGCCTCTTGCGGATGCACCACTCCCGACTGGACTAAAGAACCTGTGAAACCAGGACAAAAAGGTTCAATCAAAGTAAAATACACTACAAAAGATAGAGTAGGGTCTTTTAATAAAACCGTTTTTATTCGCTCGAATGCATATAGTGATAAAGAGCGATATGAAATCCAAATCAAAGGAAATGTCATTGCTGCAAGCAATACTGATAAATCAATCAAAATAAATCCATCAATTCAAAACGCTAAAAATTAGTTTTAATACATTTTAATTAAGGTATTAAATTCACTTATCAAACATTAAAAAGGGGCGGCTCCAAAAGAGCAGCTCCTTTTTAATGTTTGAGGATTATGCTGATTCAATAAATTGATTAGATAATATTTTTAAGGTAAATGGTAAACTCTTCTTTTTACAATTTTATATTGGTTTCAATCACTAAAAACTATAATATATTACACCTTCCTACCCAATTAGCTCCATTTTATACCATCTTGATTTTTATTGCAAAATTTGGATTAAAAACTTCCAATCTCGCATTGCATACGCTTTTCACGTCTTAAAATGACATATTTATGATGATAGAAAATATCATTATAAATATGTAAAAACTATGTATTAAAAAATGAAAGGGTGGTTTACATGTTATTTTATAGTGTTTATCGCAATAAATAATAAAATAGAAGACATAAATAAACATAATTATTAAAATTTATTATTATATTAGCTACTTCAAAAAAATACAAACCAAATTTATTTAAAAATTAAGATTAGGATATGAAACAAATTAAACATATAACTTGGGCATTAGCTATTATTATTTTAAGCGTTCAAAATATAGCAGCACAATGTGTGAATAATATAAACCATTGGGAAGCATGTGTGTTAGATAATCAAGTTTGGAGATACTTAATACCCACAGCTAATATTCCTGGATGGACTGCAACTAACTTTAATGACGGAGCTTGGGGGCAAGGTAATGGTGGTTTTGGCTATGGTGATAATGATGATAATACTATTCTGCCAAATGGAACAAGAAGTGTTTATATGCGAAAATCTTTCAATATTGTTGACACTTCAGCAATTGGTTCTGTTGTATTTTGTATGGATTATGATGATGGATTTATTGCATACTTAAATGGAGTGGAAATAGCCAGAGCCAATTTAAATGGGAATCCTCCTAATTATAATAATTTAACACCAACGGATCACGAAGCTCAACTTTATCAAAATAAACAGCCTGATTATTTTACTTTAACTCAACAACAAATATCCTCATTACTTGTAAATGGAAATAATGTATTAGCAGTAGAAACGCACAATTCAGCCGTTAATTCAAACGATTTGACTTCAAGACCTTTTTTAATGCTTGGTTTGAAAAATGCTGCACAAAATTATTCTCCAACACCAGCATGGTTTATAGCTCCAACACCTCTTTATTCCAATCTTCCAATTATCGTAATTAATACACTTGGTCAAACTATTAAAGATGATCCAAGAATTGTATGTGACATGGGAATCATTGATAATGGTCCTGGAAATATGAATTGCCAATACGACGTTTATAATAATTATAATGGAAAAATTTCAATTGAAATCAGAGGATCTTCCTCTCAATCAGTTCCTAAAAAAGGATATGGCTTTTCAACGTTAGATGCACTAGGAGCAAATCAAGTGAATGTTTCTATCCTAGGAATGCCAAAAGAAAACGATTGGGTTTTAAATGCAACATACACTGACAAAACATTTCAAAGAGATGTACTCATGTATGATTTAGCTAGATACATGGGATGGTACACTACTCGTGTTCGATATTGCGAAGTCATTATCAATGGAAGTTACAATGGGATTTATATTTTGCAAGAAAAAGTAAAACAAGATAAAAATAGAGTAGATGTTGAAAAACTAACGAATGCGATGAATTCCGGTGATTCTTTAACCGGTGGTTATGTTTATAAAATAGACTGGGAAACAGGTGCTCCCGGTGGTTCATGGACAACACCTAATGGAGTGCAAGTGAAATATCATGACCCCAAATATTCAAAACTTACGAATAATCAAAGAAATTATTTAAAAACTTGGGTAAACGGTGCTGAGGCTGATTTATTTAGTGCAAACTTCCAAGACCCATCAACTGGTTATAGAAAAAAAACAAATGCTTATTCTTTTGCTGATGATTTTATCATTCAAGAATTTTCAAATAACATTGATGCATATAGGGCGAGTAACTACTTTCACAAAGACAGAGATAGCAAATGTGGGAAGCATACTATTGCCCCCTTCTGGGATTTCAATTTTACATTTGGATCAGCTAACTGGTGTTTTGGACAATATTCACAGGGTTGGCAATTGACTGGAGGTTGTGGAACACAAACAAGCAAATGGATGAATAAGCTTTTACAAGACCAATGGTTTAAAAATATTGTTGGTTGTAGATGGAGTAGCTTACGTGCTGATTATCTAAGCAATGCAAATATTTTTCATCGTTTAGATTCTACAGCAGCCTATATTCAAGCTGCGGCTCAACGTGACTCTGCAAGATGGGGGCTTGTTTATTGGCCTACGAATTGGGAACCTAATAATTTAAATGAAGCATTAGACTCAGTAAAAAATTGGATGGTGTTAAGATTACAATGGATGGATGCAAATATGTACACACCAAGCCAACCATGCAATGCAATCAATAATATGAGTTTAGTAATAGATGAAATTAATTTTCATAGCGACAGCACCTCCGATGCCGGGGACTGGTTAGAATTATATAACCATGGAGCTACTTCAATTGATCTTTCTTATGCTTCTATTTTTGATGGAGATGCTTATGAAAAATATTGTGTGCTACCAAACAATACAATTATTCCTGCTGGAGGGCGGTTGGTAGTTTATCACGACAGCCTTGCTTTTGCAACTCAATTTCCAAATGTGACCAATAAGGTAGGGCCTTTATGTTTCAAATTAAATAATGCAGGACAAAAAATTGTCATTCGTGATAAAGATAATCAATTTATATACTCTGTTCAATATTCAGATGCATGGCAATGCGTCACCGATGGTTATGGCAGAACATTACAGCTAACAAATCCAAGTGCCAACCCAAATATTTCTGATTCATGGTTTGCAGGTTGTATGGGTGGTTCACCAGGAGTTGCCTACACTCCATGTGATGAGGAAATCATTTTTTCTGAAATCAACTACAATTCATCACCAACTGATGATGCAGGTGATTGGATTGAAATGCATAATAAACTTGCCGTCCCCGTATCACTTGCAGGGTGGTCTATTCGTGATGGAAGTAGTAACAATGTTTACTATTTCCCTGCCAACACCAATATCGTGCCGAATGGATATTTAGTTGCGTATTCTAACCAAGCAAAATTCACTTCTCAATTCCCAACTCTCAATAATGTTGTAGGGCCTTTCGGATTTGGATATAGTAGTAATGGTGATGTCGTAAGAATTTTTGACAATACAGGAAAAATTCGATTCAGCACTTGTTACAAAACAACTGCTCCTTGGCCAACTACTCCAAACGGCGATGGATTCACATTAGAAAATGGGGCTTATAATGGTAATCAAAATGCAAGCACAACATGGTTTGCAGGGTGTAAAGGCGGCTCGCCAGGCGTAGTCTATACTCCATGCTCACCTGCTACTACGGATGATTTAAGCAAAGAAGATTATATTACTTTGTATCCTAATCCGGCTAATAATGAGCTTAACTTAGAGTCAAATCTAAAACTATCTTCTGTTTTGATTTATGATAATTTAGGACGCATCATTATCAACACAACTTTAGAAAATAATAAAATTGATATTAGTAATCTCGCAGAAGGAATGTATCAATTGCATTGTAAAACTGAAAGAGGTGCAATATTTAATGTTAAATTTGTAAAAATTCAATAAAAAGAATGTAACTTGGAGCATAAATTTTTTTTATGAAATCTAAGTTTCCTTTTTCTTCTTCTTTTTTCTCTATTGCTGTGCTTTCATTTTTCTAAAAAAAGTAAATGCACAATGCAATGATAATATCAATCACTGGGAAGCCTGTGTTCTTGATACTACGATTTGGAAATATAAAATACCAACAGCTAATATTGCTGGCTGGACTGCCCTGAACTATAATGATGCAAGTTGGAATAGTGGTATGGGAGGTATGGGATATGGAGACAATGATGATAATACCATTTTGCCCAATGGGACTCGAAGTGTGTATATGCGAAAAATATTCAATATAGTAGATACATCTCAAATAGCTTCTGTTATTTTCTGTATGGATTATGATGATGGATTTATTGCATACCTCAATGGAGTGGAAATAGCTAGAGCAAATCTCAACGGAAATCCGCCAAACTACAATAATATAACACCTACCGACCATGAAGCTCAACTCTATCAAAATAAACAGCCCGATTATTTTATTTTATCTCAACAACAAATCACGGCTCTGCTTGTCAATGGGGATAATGTATTAGCAGTAGAAACGCACAATTCAGCCGTTAATTCAAACGACTTAACTTCAAGACCATTTATCGTTTTAGGATTAAAAACACCCAACAACCTTTATTACCCAACGCCAGCATGGTTCATTCCTCCAACACCACTTTATACAAAATTACCGATTGTTACAATCAATACATTAGGTCAAACCATTGTGGATGACCCACGAATCACTTGTGATATGGGAATTATCAACAACGGACCAGGAGCCATGAATTGTATTTATGACCCATATAATGATTACAACGGAAAAATCACTATTGAATTTAGAGGTTCTACTTCTCAAACATTTCCCAAAAAACCTTATGGATTCTCAACGGTGGATAATATCGGAAATAATTTAAATGTCTCATTATTGGGAATGCCAAAAGAAAATGATTGGATTCTGCTCAATCCATACACCGATAAAACCTTTATGAGAGATGTGTTAGAGCACGATATCATGCGTTCATTAGGTTGGTATTCTAGTCGAGTACAATTTGTAGAACTCGTTATCAATGGACAGCTTAAAGGAGTTTATGTCCTTATGGAAAAAATAAAACGAGATAAAAATAGAGTCGATATCGAAAAGATTACGCCATCTATGAATAGTGGGGATGAATTGACAGGTGGTTATATTTTTAAAATCGATAAAACAACCGGAAATGCCGGAGGATGGTGGAATACAACCCAAGGAGTTTCTATCCAAAATCATGTTCCAAAATGGACAGAAATTACACCAACTCAAAAAACATATTTGACAAATTATATTAATAATTTTGAAAGCGTTTTATGGGGAGCCAACTATGCCGACCCTGCAATTGGATATCGAAAAATTGCCAACGTTTTTTCCTTTGCTGATTTTTTTATCATGAATGAAATTAGTAACAATATTGACGGTTATCGATTAAGTACTTTTATTCATAAAGACCGTGATAGTAAATGTGGGCGATTTACCATGGGACCTCTTTGGGATTTTAATCTAAGCTATGGAAATGCTAACTATTGTAATGGCTATCCTTACACTGGATGGCAAATGTATCAAGGTTGTGGTGATGGTAGTTCAAAATGGATTAATAAAATGTTGCAAGACCAATGGTTTAAAAATTTATTAAGTTGTAGATGGCAAGAATTAAGACAAAATCAATTAAAAACATCAAACATATTAGCCCAAGTAGATTCATACGCAAACTATGTCAGAGAGGCTTCTTCAAGAGATTCTGCTATATGGAAGACAATCGGAAATTATATCTGGCCTAATGGATGGATTGCTAATTCGTGGCAAGGTGAAATCGACTCAATGAAATTATGGATTACTAATAGAATGAATTGGATTGATGCTAATATGTATCCAGCTAATCAAGGTTGCAACCTCAATTCAGGAATAAATGTTGTGATTGATGAAATCAATTTTCATAGTGATAGCTCAACCAATGCCGGTGACTGGCTAGAATTATACAATTATGGAAATACAAGTGTTGACCTATCTCATGCTATGATTTTAGATGGAGATCAATACGAAAAATATTGTGTATTGCCTGCTAATACTATATTACAGCCCGGTGCAAGAATAGTGGTCTATCAAGATAGTTTGGCGTTTGCAACTCAATTTCCTACTGTTACAAATAAGATTGGACCTTTATGTTTTAAATTAAGTAATGCAGGACAAAAAATTGTTTTAAAAGATAAAGACAATCGAAACATTTATTCAGTAGATTATTCAGACACATGGCAGTGTACTACGGATGGAAATGGACGCACTTTGCAACTAATAAATCCCAATGCCAATCCAAATATTTCTGACTCTTGGTTTGCTGGATGCATGGGAGGCTCTCCAGGTGTAGCTTACACAGCTTGCATTGAAGATTTAATCTACTCTGAAATTAACTATAAGTCATCACCTTCAGCTGATGCCGGCGACTGGATTGAACTCCATAACAAAACAGGAATTCCAATGTCGCTTGATGGATGGTCTATCCGAGATGGTAGTAATAATAATGTCTTTTATTTTCCATCTGGTACTAGTATTGCACCAAATGGATATTTAGTTGCTTATTCTAATCAAACAAAATTTACATCTCAATTCCCTACATTAAATAATATTGTAGGACCAATAGGATTTGGATTGAGCAGTGATGGCGACGTCGTAAGAGTATTTGACAACACAGGGAAATTAAGATTTAGTGTTTGCTACAAGTCATCTGCACCATGGCCAACCACACCAAATGGAGGCGGATATACACTTGAAAATGGGGCTTATAATGGAAATCAAAATGCTAGCACTACTTGGTTTGAAGGTTGTCTTGGAGGCTCTCCCGGCATGCTTTTCAGCCCTTGTGCTCCTACGGAGGTAATCGATTTATCTACACAACAATATATTACGATTTACCCCAATCCTGCTAGTAACGAATTGCATATTGAGTCAAATATTTCTTTAGCGAAATACACAATTTTCAACAATATGGGACAAATAGTTCAGAAGGGAAATTGCTTACAAAATCAAATTGATATTTCAAGTTTAATGAATGGGCTTTACTATATTCAATTTGTCGATCAACAAGGAAACGGAATGAATGTGAAGTTTACCAAAATGAAATAAGAAGGGATTGAATAAAGAAATGAACTTTATTTATCTTTTAAAATTTTGAAAAGATTTTTAAATTCATTCCAAAGAATTTTTGAACTCATATTTCCAAAAACAATTCCTTCTCGTAAAGACACATGAATTGGTTTGATTTTGAAATGATTTTTTGAGCAAAATAAAATAAACTCTAAATCAAAAAGGTAACGATTAATTTTCGTACTTAGAAAAATTTCCTTTGCCTTTTCATTCATTCCCTTCAGCCCACACTGAGTATCAGAAGTAGGTAATGAAGGAAAAAGAATTTTAATAAAAAACTGTAATGACTTAGAAACAAACCTACGTTGAATCGGTAATTGCTGATAATAATCGGCTTCTTTAATCCCAAAAACCAAATCGAAATTGGGTAGCTGAGAAATGAGCTCTTGCATTGAAGTCAACTTAAATGGCATATCAATGTCTGTATAGACTACGTATGGTTCAGTAACCATTTGAACAACTTCTCTTAATGCATATCCTTTTCCATGATTAGTAGATATAGATTTATAATGAAACGACGAAAGGGAACTTCTTAAATAATCAATTTGCTGCTCTGAAATATTTTTGGTTGAACCGTCATTGACTAAATACAAGGAGAACTCAATGTCAGGCATAGATTGACATAATTCTTCAAATCGTATGTGCAGTATAGTTTCCCATTTAGGAGCTGGATTGTAAGCAGGAACGACAATTGCAATGCATTCTTTCAAGATCTATAAAGATTAAAATAATTATGATTAATATTGTTGACAAATATAAAGAAATGGCTGGACTAAAAAAAATGAATGGAGTGCTTTCATCATCAATTTTGTGATTTGCTCCATCTATTGTTGGTATTTGTTTAGAACACTCTTGTCAAATCTTGGGCATTCTCTTTTTGGTGGAGGAGGTGATGGTGCTAAAAATTATTATACTTATTTGTATCATGTTGAAAATGGTAAAGGATTTCACTTTGAAGGAATGAATTATCCATGGGGAGATCAAGTAATATTTTCTGACAACCAGCCACTGCTTGCGGTGCCACTATCTTATTTACACATTTCAATTCATCAGGCAATTTGGATTATGAATTTTATTTTAATTTTCAATTTCATTGTCAGTGGAATCATGCTCACTCGCTTTTTTCTAAAGAATAATACGCCATGGTTTTTAGCTGGAATTTTTCCTATCCTTATTATTTTTATGGCACCCAATTTCTACAGAATATTTGGGCATTACGGATTGAGTTATTTATTTAATTTTATTTGGATGTTGATTTTAATATTTCAATTTCATAAACAAAAAAAAAAATTCAATACCTTGTCGGAATATTTTTTAATAAATGTCGCTATGGCATTTATTCACATGTATAATTTACTCCTTGGGTTCATACTCATTTTATTATATTATTTATCATATCTTATTTTAGAAAAAGAAACTTTTCTTAAAAAAATAAAAACGTTAGCAGCGCCGTTAACGACAGCACTTCTGAGTTTTGTAAGTGTTAAAATTAATTTTTTACTCACTGATCATATCACTGATAGACCCTCTTCGCCTTGGGGAATTATGTATTATGTGGCTGAATTTAAAAACTTTTTTCTCTCAGATTATTCTCCCTTTGGGAAAATATATAGTTTGATTTTTAATGGAGCCACAATGGGCAACCTCGATGAAAGCTACGTCTATATTGGGTTTATACCTTCTTTGTATATTTTATTTATTCTTTTTAATGCAATCGCATTTTTTTATAAAAAGGGGAAAAATGAAATGTATTTGCCTTTACTTTCTACTGAAAGATATTTAATTCTCTTTGCATTTTTTTCATCCTTGCTTGCTATGGGATATCCTTTTATTTCAGGAATGGATTGGTTATTAGATTACATGCCTGCTTTAAAACAATTTAGAAGTTTAGGGCGAATCGGGTTGATTACTTATCTGTCTTTACACATTGCTTGTGTGTTAAGGATATCTGTAATGCTCAATTTCTTTTTAGAAAAAAAGCATTACCGACTCTTTTTATATATTCTATTACCTATCGTTTCTTTCTGGACATTAGAAATTTTTTTATTATAGTAAGTACTCTCAAAAAAGAGCAGACGAAGGCGTTGACCATTATCTAAATATTTTTCTAAATGCAAACATAGATGACAAAGGAAATTTAATTATTGCAAAAGACACAAACTTTCAAGCCATCATTGGACTCCCATTTTTTAACATAGGTTCTGAGAAAATTGGAGCAGAAGCAAAGGGGAATTTTCCTGCTAGTGTGTATGGATATTCGTTGTTACATTCACTGCCTATCGTGGATGTTATGATGTCAAGAACGTCGTGGAAACAAGCGTTTCAGCAATCAAGGCTTATGGGTGGATGCTTTACAGATAAGGAATATTTTACTTCTAGTTTGAGAAGTAAAAAAGATTTGTCATCTTTCATCAAAAGGATGCATTACTCACTGAAGGCGAACATTACTTAATTGAAAATAGTGATACCATTTCCCAAAATGATCGATTTATTACATATCGACTAAACTGGGATCAATTAATATCAAATGAAAAACAAACGATTGATTCGCTCAATAAAATCCAAATTGATAAATTTCAGAATATTAATCTTCCTATTTTTTTAAACACATTTGATAGTCATTCTTCTAATAATTCTTTCTTTGGAACTGCTTCTGCTACTGTATCGGAGCTAGATTCATTGCTTGTATTGAACGAATCCATTTCGATAAATGAGAATGTTAAATATGAATTTTCAATATGGGCACTGATTGATAGCACGTCCTTTTTTTACACCCTTTTTAAAAGTGCTATTGTATGATGAAAATCATCAGCAAATCAGTGAAAGCCCAATGAATACAAAAGCGGCAACTGATAATCGAAATTTTTGGTTTAGGATTTCATCTGAGATAGAAATTCCTAATAACACGAAGAAAATTGAAATCATTTTTTATAATCCCGATCAACGAAAAGCCGCTTTTAAAATTGATCAGTTACTAGGCCGACCTCTCCATTCATTATTTGTACAAGAAGATTTGAATCTTAAAAAAAGAATGTATAATAATCATTTAATCGATCTAAAATAAGCGATGTTTAAAAGGCAAAATAATATTGAAAATTATTTAACCATTTTTGGTTTGATTGCTTATGCAGTGATGCTCATCTTGGCGGTTTATTTTTATAAAGAGCGTACCATTTTATGTGATACGTCCACCCAACTTTTTGAAATATTAAACAAACATTCATTTGCGATTCAAGTGCAACGATTTGGAGCAGCCATTACACAAGTCTTTCCTTTAACTGCGTCTATATTAGGACTATCACTAAAAAGTGTATTAATTGCTTACAGTGTTAGTTATATTATTTTTTACGGCAGCGTTTTTTTTATTATTTTAAAAGTCTTCAAAAATATAAATCTTGCAATCGTTCTGCTACTCTTTAATACGATGATGGTTCGATACTCTTTTTATTGGGTACAATGTGAATTTGTGCAAGGAGTCGTCTTTACACTTTTTGTTTTTAGCCATTACAGAATATGCACTATCACAGGCTCACACGCCCAATTGGTATTACCCGAGTTTTGTTTTCTGCATCATTACCATTATTTATTTTTATCCACTTCTTGTTTTTGTCATCGCATTTGCTTTGTTGTATGATATGATTTTAAACCCTCAACGAAGAAAAAAGATAGGAATCATTTTAGTAATTTTTTTAATTTCATTTTATGTCAAAAATACTTATTTCAGCAATTGGTATGATGCCACAAAGTTTGAATCTACTCATGGAATTTTGAGTAAGATTCCTCATATGTTTTATCTTACTTCTTTCAAGCAATTGTTTTTATTTTTTAAAAATGAATATTATCCTAGCCTTTTATTTCTTCTTGGTCTTACTACTTATTTTATTGTAGCGAAAAAGTATATTCAATTACTTATAATGTGGACTTTTTTTATTGGAGTTTTTGTATTGATTTTATTGACATATCCAGATGGATTTGTGCAATTTTACATAGAAAGTCAATTATTGATATTGAGCATTTTTGTGGCGATTCCATTTGCTTACCAAGTCGTTAATTCTAAAATAAAGTTGGCGATTCCATTTGCTATATTTCTACTGTTTACAGTTAGAGTGATTCATGTCAGTAATGATTTTACAAACCGATTACACTATTTAAGAAATGTGCTTGCAAACACTTCACCCAAAGTGATTATTCCTATTGAAAAATTAGATATGAATATCATGAAATACACGTGGGGACTTGCTTATGAGGGGTGGTTGCTTTCTACTTTGGAAAGCGGCAAAACGCAATCTGTGGTATGTGAAGAAACACCAAATCAGTTTCGAAATTTTCAAAATGACAAAATGATTTTTCTAACCAATACGCAAAATAAACCCTATCAAGAAATAAAGAATTTATATTTTCAAAAAGACACAACACATGTCTATCAATTAAAATAATTATTCTTTTCCACTTCCTTTAAAATAGTCTTCTGAATTTTTAAATAAAATATTGAACGTCGTGAGAGAGCCATAAATTCTGGTGATATATTGTTGTAAATCCACTTTCTCTGCATCGCTCAAACCTTTGTGCGCATTGATTTGTTGCTCCATCACTCTCAATCGATCGCGTACCATAACGATTTTATGAAAAAAAGTATCTATTGGAATTTCTTTGCCTTGCAATTGTTCGTCAAAAGGTTTTAGAAGTAAAGTGCCACCTTTCCAGCGGTTGCCCATATCGACGACTTCACTAATATCACTTCTCTCATCTAAAATTTTGTGAAGCATAAATGCTAAGTCGGCAGTATTAATCATACCACCAACATCGCTTGATTCCATTGATGAAAGAACTTTTAATCCTTCAAAACTTTTGCCAATGTTACGTACTGTGTTACTACTTTTAAACCAAATATTGTAAAAATCGGTACCAAAATCGACAATAACTCCTTTTCCAAAATTGGGATGTTCTATTCTTGAGCCTATTCCTAATTCCATATTTTATTTTTTATTATGGATGCAATTTTACAAATAATTTTATATTTGCTCTCTAATAATACAAAATTAACCATGCAAGATTTACAAGACTTAAAAAAAATCTTAAAAACTCAAATTATCGAATCACTTAACCTAGAAGGAATGAACCCAGATGATATCAATGACCAAGCTCCTTTGTTTGGTGAAGGATTAGGCTTAGACAGTATCGATTCGTTAGAATTAATGGTATTACTTGAAAGGAACTATGGCATCAAATTAGAAGATGCAAGGGAGGGTAGAAAGGCAATGGAGTCTATTAACGCCATGGCTCAATATATTACAGAGCACAGGACAAAATAGCAACTGAAAAATGAATGAGGAAATTGTAATCTCTGGAATGGGTATTTATTCTGCTCTTGGTTTGGGATTACAAAATAACTTTTTTCAACTGAGTCAAAGTAGGGATGCTCTTTCTTCACTTGAATTTTTGGATACAATTTATCAAAATGAATATCCATTTGGAGAAATCAAAAAGAGTACTTCAGAATTAAAAAGCGATTTAGGAATTTCAACAGAAAAAAATTTTTACTAGAACTTCTCTTCTTGGAATTTCGGCTGTAAAAGAAGCTTTGCAACATGCCAATATTAAAAATAGAAGTCAATATAAAGTGGGCTTAATCAATGCAACCACTGTGGGTAGCATGTGTGAAGTTGAAAAATATTATTTTGAAATCTTTGAACATATTGATCACTTTAATGATTATGCCAAAACGATTGATTGTGCAGACTGTACTCAACAAATTGCTGATTATTTTCAACTCAAAGATTTTATCACTACGATAAGTACTGCTTGTTCATCATCTGCAAATGCTATCATTTTAGGGAGCCGATTATTGCAAAGAGGAATTATTGATATAGCGATTTGTGGTGGCACTGATGCTTTGACAAAATTTACAATTGATGGATTTAATGCATTGAAAAATATTGATAAAAAATATTGTGCTCCTTTTGATGCAGACCGTAATGGGCTTAACCTAGGAGAAGGGGCAGCTTATGTTGTTTTAGAAAAAGAATCACATTGTTTAAATAGAAATCATACACCCATAGCAAGGCTTGCCGGCTATAGCAATTTCAATGAATCCTTTCATCCAACAGCACCCAATCCCAAAGGAGAAGGAGCATTTCAAGTGATGAAAAAAGCCATAGAAAAGGCAAAAATCAATAAAAGTGAAATTGATTATATCAATGCACATGGAACAGCCACACTGACAAATGATGAGTCGGAATCGAATGCTATGAAAAGATTATTTGGAGATGTGCCAGACTTTAGTTCAACCAAATGCTATACAGGTCACACATTGGGTGCTGCAGCATCTATTGAGGCAGTCTTTTCTATCCTTGCTCTTCAAAATCAAAGTGTCTATGCAAATTTGAATTTTAAAACACCAATTGAAGACTCTCTCTTGATACCACAATTAAAATTTGAACATAAAAAACTGAATTATGTCATGTCTAATTCCTTTGCATTTGGTGGAAACAATGCAAGCTTGATTTTCTCAATCTATTCAACTTAAACTCTTGAAATCGCAGTATATCATATCAATTTCTTGCATCTCCCCTCAACATACATTTGAGTCAAATGGTTTTTTTGAAAATGATTATGCAGAGGCTTTTCATACAAATATTTTATATTGCAAGGAGGCAAATTTTAAAAAATATATAAATCCCATTCAAATCAGACGAATGAGCCGTTTGCTAAAAATGGGCTATTCGGTGGCTGTTGATTGTTTAGAAAAAGTGAAAGATCGAAAAATTGATAGTGTTATATTTGGCACAGGAAAAGGGAGTTTGTCAGACACGGAATCTTTCTTGAAATCAATCAAAGCATATCAAGAAACAGCATTGAATCCAACTCAATTTATTCATTCAACATACAATCAAATTAATGGTTTAGTGTCGTTAAATAAAAAAATTGACTCCTATAATGTGACATACGTACATAAGGCATTTTCATTTGAACATAGTCTTCTTGATGCCATGATGTTATTAGAAGAAAATGCAGAAAATGTTTTAGTCGGCGCATTTGAAGAAATCACTGAAGAGCATTTTAATATTAAAAAAAAATTTGGGTTTTTTAAAGAAGAAAATATCAATAGCCTTCATCTCTTCAATGATTTAAGCAAAGGTAGCATCGCTGGAGAGGGTTGTACTTTTTTTGTTTTAAGCAATCAAAAAACAAAAGATAAGCAAGCGATGGTTATTGATTTGAAAACACTTTATCAACCCAACAAAGAGTCTATTCATCATTCGATAAAGGAGATTTTAAATCAAAATAATTTATCATCAGCAGATATTGATATCATCCTTCATGGTGCAAATGGTTGCACACAACAAGCGAATCATTTTGAATTTTTTAAATCGCAATTTCCACAGACAGACATTATTCCTTTTAAGCAATTTTGTGGTGAATACGATACAGCAATTCAATTTGCATTTTGGATAGCTACCCAAATTTTGGAGAATCAAAAAGTGCCTTCTTTCTTTGTAAATCAAGAGCAGCAGCCTATTCAGGTAAAAAAGATTCGGAATATTTTAATTTATAATAATTATTTTGAAATAAATCAAAGCATATTGTTGCTCAGTATATAATTTTTTAAAATCAAAAAAAATATTAAGTTTGCCCCTATTATTTGGACTATATATAACGAAATGAATCTTCGACTAACAGTATTGATGATGATTATTTCTCATTTTGGCTTTTGTCAAAATTCGATTAGTATTGTCCCAGACTCTACTAATCAGTTTGCTCAAATACTGATGAGTCGAGCTCATGCCTCACAATATAAGATTATTTTTCAAGATAGTCGCAGTAAGGTATTCTATAAGATGGTGCAAAATATTGACAGTACGCCTACCTTAATAAAAGTTCCTTGGCAGCAATATGAAAAAGGAACTTATTATATGGTTCTAAAAAATAAAAAGGAAGAAATTAAATTAATGTTTCTTAAAGAGTAGCACTTAATTGGATTGTTTTTTATCCATCATTATTTTCATTTTTTTAGTGTCTTTCAAAAAGTCAGATGCGAAAATAAAATCATTGAGGTTTTCATCATTACTATAAAAAATATCATTTTTATTTCCCTGCCAATTTTTTTTCCCTTGGTGTAAAAACATAATATTATCGCCATATTCCATCACGGTATTCATGTCGTGAGTGTTGATAATAGTGGTTATATTAAAATCTGTTGTAATTTCCTTAATCAATTTATCAATCACTAAAGAAGTTTTAGGATCTAGGCCAGAATTGGGTTCATCACAAAATAAAAATTTTGGATTCAACACAATAGCTCTTGCAAGAGCGACTCTTTTTTCCATTCCTCCGCTAATTTCAGAAGGATATTTTTTATTAGAATCAGTAAGATTTACGCGGTCGAGTACTTCATTCACTCGTTTGAGTTTTTCAGCTGAGGTATGGTTGGTAAACATGTCTAAAGGAAACATCACATTGCGCTCTACATTTAAGCTATCAAATAGCGCGGAGCCTTGAAAAAGCATTCCAATTTGCATTCTTAATTCCTTGCGTTCTTTTTCATTCATCGCCGTAAAATTTTTCCCTTCGTAAAGGATTTCGCCTTGCTCAACATCCATTAACCCTACCATACATTTCAAAAAAACGGTCTTGCCACTTCCGCTTGCACCAATTACTAAATTCATTTTGCCACATTCCATTACATTCGACACATCGTCTAATACTACCTTAGGACCAAAAGATTTTTTAATATGAATAACTTCAATCATTTGTAGTTTTTTATTTAAAGTAAAAGGGCAGCTAAGCCATAATCTGCACATAAAATTAATATGCAACTCACAACAACCGATAAGGTTGATGCTTTCCCAATTTCCAATGCTCCTCCTTTTACATTATATCCAAAGTAAGCAGAAACGCTTGATATGATAAATGCAAAAGTGAATGATTTGATTAGTCCAAAAATTAAATTAAAAATTAAAAAATCTTTGGTTAATCCTTGCGTAAATTGTTGAGGTGTGATAATTCCACTGAGTGTTCCAGCCATGTAGCCGCCCCAAACACCTAAGAACATTGATATTGTAATCAAACATGGAATCATAATAAATGCAGCTACAATTTTAGGAAGTATCAAATAGGTTTTCGTGTTGATTCCCATAATTTCTAGAGCGTCGATTTGTTCACTCACTCGCATGTTTCCAAGCTCAGAAGCAATTTTGGAGCCTACCACTCCTGCCAGTACAATGCAGACTACAGTTGGCGATAATTCTAAAAAAGTACTATCTCGAATTATTTGAGCGATTACATATTTTTGAACTAAAGGACTTACAAGCTGATAGGCCGTTTGAACGGTGGTAACAGCTCCTAAAAATAATGAGATAATGACTACGATTCCTAATGAGCCAATTCCAATATCATAGCATTGGTTCACAAATTCCTTCCAGTAAACTTTTAGGTTTTCAGGCTTTGTAAACATGCCTTTTAGCATATACAAATATTTACCAAAATGTTCTAAAACTTTAAACATCCTGCCAAAAATAAGTCATAGTTATTTGATAAAATCACAATTGTAAAAAAACATTAAAAATTAACTTTATCTAAAAGAAAATTCTTTTTTCATTTCTAAAATTTTATTATTCATTTCATAAAAGAAAAACCGAAAATAGTTAGAATGTATTTATGATTCCATTTTTAAAGCCCTAATTCTTTTTTCTGTTTGATGTCAATATTACCCGGAGCGTCAAGCATCATATCTCTTCCAGCATTATTTTTGGGGAAAGCAATGAAATCTCTAATCGAATCGGAGCCGCCTAATAATGCACACAATCTGTCAAAACCTAAAGCAATGCCACCATGTGGTGGTGTTCCATATTCAAAAGCACTTAATAAAAAGCCAAATTTTTCATTTGCTTCTTCTTCACTAAATCCGAGTGCTTCAAACATTTTTTCTTGAATATTGCGATTGAAAATTCGGATAGATCCCCCGCCAATTTCTGTCCCATTCAATACCAAATCATAGGCGTTTGCTTTGATGTCTTTTAATTTATTTTGATCATTTATCCATTCGATATGCTCAGGAATAGGTGAGGTGAAAGGATGATGCATGGCTATATATCGACCTTCATCTTCATCATATTCAAACAAAGGAAAATCATAAACCCAAAGGGGTTTGAAATCTCCTGATTTTCGCAAACCTAATCGTGTTCCCATTTCCAAACGAAGTTCACTCATTGCCTTTGTTGTGATTTTATTTTCTCCGGCTAATATCA
>LNFQ01000050.1 GCA_001567165.1 Bacteroidetes bacterium OLB11 | reverse complement strand
AAAAAAAATAACAAAAATGAAAAAAAATAATACTAACGCTATTTTGCTTAAACTTTATTTATTCCAATGCTCAACAAAAATTGTCTATCGAAAAATTGTGGAACCTTGGAAGGGTTGCCTATCAAGGAATGAGCCATGATAAAACAATCTATATTACAGTGTGTCCATCCCGAATATAGAGGAAAATAAAAACAATACTCAATTTTATTCAATTCCAATCAATGGAGGAGTTGCTACTGAATTGAAAAATATTCCAAATGGCCTCAATATTAAAACAGCTCCTGATGCCGACAATATCAAACTATCACCGAATGGGAAAAAAGTAGCATACTCTAAAGATGTCAAACTAAAACCCACAAAAAGTACGGACTTGTATCCACAGCTTCAAAAGTCAAATGCCTATGTATATAACTCCCTAAACCAAAGGCATTGGGACACTTGGGAAGATGGTTCGTATTCTCATATTTTTGTTGCAGATAATGTAGCCGATGTTGCTTTGAGAGATGTAGATATTATGCCAACAGAGCTTTTTGATTGCCCTCAAAAACCTCATGGAGGAAGCGAAGATTTTATCTTCACACCTGATAGCAAACAAATCGTTTATGTGTGTAAGAAAAAATATGGAACAGCCTACGCAGTGAGCACCAACACTGATTTATATCTTTATGATATCGAATCGAAACACACCCAAAATTTAACTGAAAAAATGATGGGCTACGACACAAATCCCCTTTTTAGTAATCATGGTAAATACATGGCTTGGTTAAGTATGAAAACAGATGGTTTTGAAAGTGATAAAAACGAACTCTGGATGATGGATTGGAATACAAAAGAAAAATTCAATTTGAGTGTAAATTGGGATGAAAATATTAATGAATTTTATTGGGATGAAAATGACGAAAAAATTTATTTCATTTCACCTTACAAAGGAACAGTGCAACTTTTTGAAATCAATATTCAAACAAAATCCGTTCGACAAATCACTACTGGAACATTTGATATCACAGGTATTTGTAACCAAATAGTCAATACTTTAATTGTTACTCGCACCGACATGAATCATGCTACAGAAATTTTTAATGTCGATTTGATAAAAGGTTCGATGTATCAACTAACACATGTAAATGACCAATTCTACAAAAATATCCAAATGTGTCCAGTGAAAGAACGTTATACTGAAATTAATCGTGACGAAACCCTGTTTTCATGGGTTATCTATCCTCCCGATTTTGATTCGAATAAAAAATATCCAGTCCTTCTTTATTGTCAAGGAGGCCCTCAAAGTGCACTATCACAATTCTATTCATTCCGATGGAATTTTCAACTCATGGCAAGTCAAGGCTATATCGTGATAGCACCTAACAGAACCGGAATGCCGGGATGGGGGACTGAATGGAATGCTAATATTAGCAAAGACTGGGGTGGAAATCCAATGAGAGATTATCTAGCAGCAGTAGATGAAATCAGCACAGAATCTTATGTTGACAAAAGTAGGATAGGAGCAGTAGGAGCGAGCTATGGAGGATACTCTGTATTTATGCTAGCAGGTATTCATGAAGGTCGTTTTAAAACATTTATTTCACATTGCGGACTCTTCGATTTGAAAAGCTGGTACGGTACAACAGAAGAACTTTGGTTTGCAAATTGGGATATAGGAGGAGCTTATTGGGATACCGATAATCGAGATGCTCAATATAGTTACAAAAATTTCAGTCCTAGTAATTTTGTCAAAAATTGGAATACACCCATTCTAATTATTCAAGGAGGTAGAGATTATAGAGTGCCGATAGAACAAGGATTACAGGCATTTCAAGCAGCTCAACTAAAAGGAATTGAAAGCCGATTTTATATCTTCCTGATGAAAATCATTGGGTGTTGAAGCCACAAAATGGAATAGTATGGCAGCAAGAGTTTTTTAAATGGCTAAAAGAAACACTATAATCATCATCACTACTTTTATTTAATATAATTTTTGCAATTGCTTATTATTAAAAAATTACATTTGTAGTTTCATAAAATCTTGAAAAAGTATATACACTATATTATCATCTGTCTGACATTGTTTGCATTACCGAGCTATGCTCAAAAAAAGCAAACCCTTTCTAAAGATCAATTAGAAAATCAAAGACAAACTTTACTTTCTGAAATTAAAGAAACCCAAAATCAACTCACAGAACTGCGAAAAGATAAAAAAGCTTCACTAAATGAATTGCAAGCTCTACAAGCCAAATTAAATGCAAGACAAAAATTAATTTCCAATATTAATTCTGAAATTTCTATCATAGAACGAAATATTGAATTGACAAATAATGATGTGCATACTTTGAAAAATGAGCTTGATACTTTGAAAAAGCAATACGCCGAAATGGTCAGGTATTCTTATAAAAACAGAACATCAACCGATATGATTGTCTTTTTGTTTTCTTCTACTTCCTTTAATGATGCTATCAGAAGACTCAATTATGTGAAGCAATATCGAAATTATCGTGCAGATCAATCTGTCAAAATTTTATCAGCAAGTCAACAACTTAATAATAAAATTAATGTATTGAGTCTAGAAAAAAAGAAAAAAGATATTGTGTTAGCAGCACAGCAAAACCAAAATTCTATTCTTGAGCAAGAGACAGAAGAAAAAGACAAAATGGTGAATGAACTTAAAGGAAAAGAGAAAGAACTTTTAGCCAGTATTGCAAAAATAAAAAGGCAGCCGATGAGCTAAATAGAGCCATTTCGCAAGCAATCAAAAAAGAAATCGAAGCTGCTCAACAAAGAGCAATGCAAGAAAGAATGATTAAGAATAAGCAGCGACTTGAAAAAGAAATGCAAGAACGAAAAGCTCTTGCAGATAAGAAAGCACAAGAACAAAGAGCACAAGAACAAAAAAAGAAAAGAAAGAACTTGCCAAAAAAATTAGAATTACAAAGAGTAGAACAAAAAAGAAAAGAAGACTTAGCTGCAGCTGAAAAGCAAAAAAGAGAAGCTCAAGAAAAAAAAATTTATTACAAGAACAAAAAGAAAGAGAAGAACGTGAAAAACAATTAGCGATTGAAAGAAAACAACGAGAAGAAGAAGAACGAAAAGCAAGCCAGCTAGCTGAAGCAGCACGAATTCAAAAAGAAAGAAAGAACTTGCACTTGAAAAACAAAAACAAGAAGAAGAAAATCGACGCATCGCTCTTGAAAAGAAAAAGACAAGAAGAACGTGAAAATCGAAACACGGCTCCTTTTAACAATCCAAGGTATGTGCCCGATGTTGATAAACCCAAATTTGGAGATGTCGCTCTCAATACCGGAAGCTCAGAAGATGGAAATTTTGGTCGCTCTGCAAAAGCCAACGATGATCGAAATGATAAATCAGTTGCAACCAACGTCAAAACCTTTAGTAGCGATGATTACAAGTTTTCATTAACTCCTCTCGAACGAGAAATTTCCAATAATTTTGAATCAAGCAAAGGAAAACTTCCATGGCCGGTTGAGAAAGGATATATCGTCGAACGATTTGGAAAAAACAAACATCCATTGTTTAATATTTACACCGAAAATTATGGAATTGATATTAAAACAAATAGAGGCTCTACAGCCAGAGCAATTTTTGCAGGCGAA
>LNFQ01000049.1 GCA_001567165.1 Bacteroidetes bacterium OLB11 | reverse complement strand
CTGTCAACTGCTATAAATTCCATTGGTTGGGATTGGAAATATTTTGAAAATAATATTTACACAACTCTTCCTTATATGAATTTTGTGATTCAATGTCAAGATGCTAGTTATTACAAAAATGCACTTTGTTGATTTTTTATTCTAAAACAGGAACTAAAGGCTCTCCAAAATTTGAATATCAAAAAATTATAAATTTATTAAAGCTTATACAATCTTGTATTGACAAGATTTGTAGCTATCCTAATTATAATGAAATAACATGACATTTTATTAAATTTTTTCTTTGGATACAATTTCATTTTTATAGATTATGTTTTTTTGAGCAAGTGAAATCAATATGAAGTAACATTTCTTATTATAAAGAATCGTATTTATTTTTTTGTTTAATTTTCAAAATCACAATCTATATTTATTCATTAGATAAGGAAATTATCATAATTTTTGGGGGAAATTATTTCAAAATCAATCAGATAATATTCAATAAAAATTTGAAGATTTTTACTTTTGAATTTAGATGATAAGTGGTTAATTTACGGTCTGATTCTTCAAATAGGGCGATTTTATTTTGTTCTTTGCTTCGCCAAAATCAATAGCTTGTCTATTTATGTTGGCATTCCTGCTTCTTTATCTTTTCTGAAACCAAATAATTCCCTTTTTCGACCTGCCAGTGGTTTATTTAGATGATTTTTGCCAATGCAAACAAAAAACTTCCTGTTGCGATTCATCGTATTTTAAAAATCGAATTCGGTGATTAGTTTCAACTTCAACCCCAAAGCTGATATTCTTTGAGCTTCTTCAATAATCACTATTTTATATTTCAAAAAATTTGTTTTAACCCAGATTGTACATTAGAAATTTAGGTTGCATTAAATGATAGAAAATATGCTCAGTCGCATTCTAATTCATCAATATTTTCTTATACAAACTAAAACTGCTCTCACAAAGGAGAGCAGTCGTATTAATTTATTAATTATGAGATTAAAGTCCCCACCAAACTGGAGTAGTGATGGCTGGAGATTGAGCGTTTGGATTGTTCACTCTTTCACTTTGCGGAATTGGGAATCTTTTTGGGATTACATTGGTTACTCCACCTGGATTAGGTGTTAACTCAGGATATCCAGTTCTTCTATAATCATTGTAAGCTTCTATTTGTCCGTACATTGAAAGCCATTTTTCATACATCACTCTGCTAAGGTTAGTAGATGAATCTGCATATAATGCGATATCAAATCCATCATAAGCACCAGCTGTAACTTCTAAACAAGATGCTTTCATTGCTTCATTTAAAGAGGCATAAGCAGTTGCATCCCCCATTCTCACTTTTGCTTCCGCTTCAATAAATTTTGCTTCGGCATAAGTCACTAACGGATATGGTGTTGCCTCTGAACCCGCTAAATATACTCCAAATCTTGAAATAGTATCTTCGTCATTATAATCCTCTACCGGGCTTCCGATATAATCTCCATTTACATTTTGAGAGAAATAATATTGCAATCTTAAATCTGTTGGTCTTAATTTTAATGAATCAACAAATGAAGCAGATGAAACAATGTAACCTCTATTGTTTTCAAAAGCGTACCATTGGTTTTGAGCATTACCACCACCATGTACACAATAAAGATTATCATTATTGCTTGTAATTCCACTTGCCAATGCGTTTAAAATAGCAGATGGATTATAATTTCCTTTGTTTGAATAACGGTTCAAATAACGAGCTTTTAAAGTGTAAGCGATTTTAATCCAAGAACTGATATTTCCATTAAACATAATATCGTCTGATCCGGGAACTAGTGAGTTTGCGGAAACATTCATATTTAAGTTAGCGATTGCATCATCTAATGTTGAAATCATGCCGGCTAAAATCAATTCTTGAGAATCGAATTTTGGTTGTAAAATATCTTTTTTGATTTGTAAAGCTTCTGAGTAAGGAATATCACCCCATAAGTCGGTAGCAGCTCCCCAATTTAAAACAGACATTATTTGAGAAATTCCTGCATAATATGGATTGTTAGAGCCTGCCATTTCAAATAATTGGTTTGCATTTTCCAAATTTTGGTATATTTGCCCCCAATGGTTGTTGAATTGATCTTCAATTAATCCATAAGTTTGAGCTGCTTGAGATTGAGATTGGACTCCAGTATTTTGTTGTATTAAAATTGAGGAAGTACGTGCCAAGTCTCCTTCTAGTGAGTTCATTGTTCCCACTTCTACAGAAGATAGCAAAGCAGCCATTGTCAATGAAGACGGGCTATTAGGGGAAATATAATAGTCTTCTGTTTTTTTACATGATGTAATAACGAGAGAAGCTATTACACTTATTATTAAAAATTTATTTATTATTTTCATTTTTACTTTTATTTTATTTCTTTTTTAAATATTAAAGTCCGATTCTTAATCCTAATAAGAATGATTTTGTTCCAGGATTATTAAAATAATCATAGCCATTGATATTTGAACCTGCTCCTGTTAAACTAGTTTCGGGATCCACTCCTTTATATTTTGTTCTTAACCATAAGTTTCTTGCAGTCATAAATGTTTCGATATATTGGATGTGTTTTGTGTATTTAGTGAAATCAAATCTATAACTTAAGTTTAAAGAACGTAATCTAACCCATGAACCATCTTGAATTGCATTTTCTGCAGCAGAAGTACCACTTGCATCACCTACATATCTAGAGAAGTAATTGAGAGCCGAAATTGCCACATCATTACTCATGCCTGCTTTTGGAGTGCCAGGAGCAAAAATTCCATCGATCACATAGGTTCTTTCTCTGTCTGCCGACTCTTCTGTTCTTCCCATGCGGTTAAGTCTTGTGTATGTTCCGTTCCAAATGTCGCCGCCTTTTCTAATATCAAACAGGAAAGAGAAATTAACGCCATAGACAGTGATGCTGTTGCTTAACCCTAATAAATATTTAGGATTAGGGTCGCCAATTTTTCCAGTGATTGGATCTACTAAAGGTAATCCATTTGCATCTACTAATACTTTTCCAGTAGCGGCATCTCTTTGCCATCTTGTACCATAGAACACTCCGTAAGGTTGACCTACAATTGCAAAGGATCCGATCTCTGAAAATCCAGATTCGATAGAAAGTTCAGATACTCCATCAGCAAGTTCAAGCACTTCATTTCTATTTTTTGTATAAGTCATTCCTATGTTCCAGTTTACATTTTTCATTTTAATGACATTCAAATCCAAAGTCAATTCAATTCCTTTGTTTTGCATTTTTCCTGAATTTTGGTAAACATATTGGTATCCTGTACTTGGAGATACGGGTCTAGACAATAAGATATTATTTGTTACTTGATTATAAGTTGTGAAATCGATTCCGAATCGATTTTTCCAAAAACGCAATTCAACACCTAATTCTTTACCTGTTACACTTTCAGGAAGTAAATTTCCTGGATTATACACATTAGATGCTGAATAACCATTTACGCCTAAGTAAGGAAATCCGTTTCCGTTTGTATAACCATCAGTGAATATTGGTGTGGTATAATAGTTTCTGTCTGAGTAAATTGAAGGGCTGATCCCTGCTTTTGCCATTGCAACTCTTACTTTACCTAGACTTAAAACGTTGGAAGCATCATTGTTTGCTCTGTTTATTAATTCAGAGAATACAAATGAGATATCTCCTTTTGGATAGAAAAATGATTTTCCATTTTTACCAAATGTAGAAGACCATTCATTTCTCCCTGTAAAGTTTACATATAATGTATTATAGAATCCTAATGCTACATCACTAAAGATAGCATTTGTTTGCATTTTAGAAATACTATTACTTGCATATAGTTCGTTTGTATTACTTAGATTATATAAGTTTGGTAATGAAAAATTACGACCTCTTTGAAATCCATAACTATTTTTCATATCCCAATTGTTATAGCCTAATGACACACTGAAATCATAAGCATCATCGAATTTTTCAGAATATTTTAAAATCGCATCTGTGTACATTTGAGTATAAGTATTGTTTGAAGTGTTGATTTGTCCCATCCCATCTGAGTTATCATTTCCGAAGGAATAGAGGTCAAATATTTGTGTAGAATTTGTAGTGTAATTATCAATACCTGATTTTACATTCAAAGAGAGTGTTGGTGTAAAGGTAACTACTCCATACACGTTTCCGAGCAATCTATTTGTCAAGTCAGTATATGAGTTTCTGTTTGCAGTAAAAAGAGGGTTGTCATAAATTCCATAATATAAGTTTGGTTGTTCTTTTTTATCATCCCACCAATTTAAGATATTGAAGGATGCAGGTGTTCTGAATAGGGTAAGCATTGTTCCTGCGAGTGTAGAACCATTTTGTACTCTTGTTCCTTTTCCGTTTGTGTAGTTTCCGGTTGCTCCAATTCGCAACCATGGGGATAATGTTGATTCGCCAAATAAGTTAATAGTTGTTCTTGCATAATTTGAGTTAGGTATCACACCATCGCTTTTATAATTACCTAAGCTTAATCTGAATGAAGAATTATCACCTCCTCCGTCAATAGCCACATTATTTGTATATCCATGCCCTGTTTTAAAGAAAGCTCCAAAATTGTCATAAGCATGTAAAGTAGAAGATGTATCAAATCGAGGTCCCCAACTGTTCGGATTTCCTAAATTGTCATCAGCGGTATTTACGATACCATCAGGACCAGGATTGTATGTACTATAATTTCCGCCTGAACCTTGAGCGTAAGTTGATTGTAATTTTGGAAGTTTATTTACTTTAGTAAATTCAACTGAAGTATTGTATGTAATACCAATTCCTTTTTTCTTTCTCCCTTTTTTAGTAGTGATAACAATAGCACCATTACCACCTCTTGCCCCATATAATGCTGCTGCTGCAGGGCCTTTTAAAACGGAGATACTTTCAATATCATCAGGGTTAATATCAATTCCACGATTACTTTCATTTACTCCTGCTAAGTTTTCATTATAAGGATAATCTCCAGCTACTGGTTGAGAGGTAGAATTATCAACCGGAATACCATCAATTACAAAAAGTGGCTCATTGTTACCAGTAAAAGTAGAATTGCCTCTTAATAATATTTTAGAAGATGCTCCTGGAGTACCAGCACTTGAAGTCACTTGAGCACCTGCAGCCTTTCCGGCTAATGCTTCAATTACATTTATTTCTCCTGACTTTTGAAGTGCATCACTTTTTACATCACTTACAGAATACCCCAATGCTCTTTTTTCTTTTTTCACTCCTAAAGCAGTAACAACGGTTTCTCGAAGTACTTTAGCATCCGTTTGCATTTTTACAACCATACCGTTATCAGCTTGCACTTCGATAGATTTCATACCAATAGCACTTATGATAAGGAATTCGCCTTCTTCAACATTCAACATAAAGTTTCCATTGTTATCCGATGTCGTTCCTTTATTGGCGCCTTTTACTCTTACAGTGGCTCCAATAATGGACTCACCTTTATCGTCTAAAATTTTTCCACGAAGGACGTCAGATTGAGCCCATGATTGTATTCCTATTGTCAGGAATATCAAAATTAGAAATAGTAATTTCCTCATAGTTTTAAATTTATAATTTATTTTAGGTGTAAACCTATAAAGTTGATTTATTTAAAACAAATTTTTATGATATTTTTTTGAACTTTTTAAAGAAAAATTACCATATTATTTTACATTTTTTGAATAAATATTAGTAAAGAGTTATATATAAATAATTATAACATAAATAGTAAACATCTATATTTATATGTTATATTTGAAATTTACAAAAGTGAATATCTATTTCAATTCATCAAATATCGTTATCCATTTTTTTTAAATTTTTTTTTAAAATATGATCTTGAATCGGGTTTCATTTAAAAAAAATCGCTTACAGAAAAATATGAATGTGCTCAAAACACTTGCATCCATTTTAATCAAAAAAATAAATTTAAATAAATTGCTTTTTTTGCACTGATTTTCAGTATAAAAAAACAATTTATAAAAAAGTTATTATAAAAATAGGTTTCAATAAAAAAAGAATTATCTTTGCACCCTTTTAAAAAAATTAATAAGAACAAAATAATGAGACATTTAAGTTTTAAAACACAGTTTGCAAACAAACAAAATTATAAGCCAGAGTGGTTTATAATTGATGCAGAAAATCAAACTGTAGGTCGTATGTGTACACGTATCGCAAGTGTATTGAGAGGCAAACACAAACCTACTTATACTCCACATTCCGATGCCGGCGATTTTGTAATCGTTATCAATGCAGACAAAATTAAATTCACAGGGAACAAACTTGACCAAAAAGTATATATCAACTTTAGTGGTTATCCCGGTGGTAAAAAAGAAGAACTTGCTAAAAATCTATTAGTGCGACATCCAGAAATGATTATCGAAAGAGCAGTAAAAGGAATGTTACCTAAAAATAGATTAGGACGTGCAATGTTTAAAAAATTATTTGTATATGCAGGAGCAAATCATCCGCATCAAGCACAAAAACCAGCTGAATTTACCTTTTAAAATATTTATTAATCATCAAATTATATACGAATAATTATAATGGAAAAACAAAAAAAAAATAGGTCGTAGAAAAGAAGCAGTTGCAAGAGTATATCTTACAAAAGGTTCTGGCAATATCTTAGTAAATGACCGCGATTACAAACAATACTTTTCACTGATGTACTTGCAAAATCAAGTTGAATTACCCTTAAAAACAATAGAGGCACTTGACAAGTATGATATTAAAATCACAGTGTGTGGCGGTGGTCTGAAAGGACAAGCAGAAGCAATTAAATTAGGCATATCAAGAGCTTTATGCATCGAAGAGCCTGAACACAGAGAAAAATTGAAACCGCAAGGATTATTAACCCGCGATCCTCGTAGCGTTGAACGTAAAATGTTTGGACACAAAAAAGCAAGAAAAAGCTTCCAATTCTCTAAACGTTAAAATTCCCTTTCAATTTTTAATAAATTATTTAAAACAATATTTAAACACGATTTATCAATATCATGTCAGAAAATACAACATTACAACAACAATTACTTGATGCCGGTGTACACTTTGGGCATCTTCGTAAAAAATGGAATCCTAAAATGCTCCCTTTTATCTTTGCAGAAAAAAAAAGGAATTCATATTATAGACCTCAATAAAACAATTGAAGGCTTGCAAGATGCAGCCGCAGCAATGAAACAAATTGCAAAAAGTGGAAAAAAAATATTATTCGTTGCAACCAAAAAACAAGCAAAAGAAATCGTTACTGAATGTGCTCAAAAAGTAAATATGCCTTATGTAACAGACAGATGGCTTGGTGGAATGCTTACCAACTTCGGCACAATCAGAAAAAGCGTTAAGAAAATGCAGAATATCGAAAAAATGTTGGAAGATACATCTATTAGCATTAATAAAAAAGAAAGACTTACCCTCAAAAGAGATAAAGACAAAATGGAAAAAGTGTTGGGTGGTATCGTTGATATGGGACGAACCCCTGCTGCCCTTTTCATCGTTGATATTTCTCACGAAGTAATCGCTCTTTCTGAAGCAAAAAGATTAGGCATTACAACATTTGGAATGGTGGATACTAACAGTGATCCGAATAAAGTTGACTTCGCTGTCCCTTCTAACGATGACGCTACAAAATCAATCGCTATTATCACCAATTACCTTACCGCTGCTATCATCGAAGGCTTGCAAGAACGCGAAGCTGAAAAAGATAAAACTAGCGACAACGACGATGCTGAAGAAAATATCGAAAACGAAGTTCTCCTTACAGATTCAAATGATGAAACTGATAAAAATGAACAAAAAGGTGCCACTCGAAAAAAGGCAACTGGGACAAGAAGAACAACAAGTGTAAAAAAATAAAATAGTTTAACTTCATATTTAAATACAATGCATTTGATATCTTCAAGTGCATTGTTTATTAAAACACGAAAAATTAATAATTAAAATTAAAAAAAATGAGTATAACAATTACCGCTGCTGATGTAAATAAGCTCAGACAGCAAACGGGAGCCGGAATCATGGATTGTAGAGCAGCCCTTCAAGAAACAAATGGAGACTTTGAAGCTGCTATTGATTTTTTAAGAAAAAAAGGACAAAAAGTAGCTGCAAAAAGAAGTGATAGAGATGCAAAAGAAGGTGTTGTCGTTGCAAAAACATCAAACGATGGAAAATATGGCATCGTTTTAAACCTTACCTCAGAAACAGATTTTGTTGCTAAAAACGAAGATTTTGTCAACTTAGCTTTAAGCTTCTCTCAAACTGCTGTTGATAATAATGTTCCTGATTTGGAAACTTTCAAATCAACTCAAATGAATGGAATTTCTGTTCAAGATAAAATAATGGAAACCGTTTCAAAAATTGGTGAAAAAATCGACATCACTTCTCTTGACAGATTAAACAGTGAATGTGTTGTAGCATACAATCACGCTGGTTATAGAGTGGCTGTGTTAGTGGCTTTAAACCAACCAATGGGTGATGCAATCGTTCAAGCAGGTAAAGATGTGGCTATGCAAATAGCTGCAATGAATCCAATCGCAGTAGATCCTGCAGCCGTTCCTGCTGCTACTATAGATCGTGAAAAAGCAATCATTATCGAACAAATGAAAGCCGATCCAAAAATGACTGGAAAAACTGAAGATATGCTTTCTAAAATCGCTGATGGGAAAATCAATGCTTACTTCAAAGAGAATACTTTACTTGCTCAGCCTTTCGTAAAAGATGGCAGCAAAACAGTTGCTGAATATTTGAAAAGCATAAACAATGATTTGACTGTAACTGCATTTTCTCGACTAAATATAGGATAATCCAAATCTTTATTATTATAAAAAAAGCTATCATTTTTGATAGCTTTTTTTATTGATTGATTTTTTAAATTCATTCTCCAAACTATTATTGAATAAATTGACCTGTTACTTTTTTAAGAATAATTTCAGCTTCTTTTAAATTATAACGAGCATTCACAAGCCTTGTTATTGCTTGCTCATAAGCATTTTGACTTTCTTTCGTTTCCAGATAATTTCCTAATCCCACTTTCATTCTTTCCAACATAATCGTTAGACTTTGTCTAGCTAGTTGGATATTCTGTTCTTCAAGCTCTAAAGCTTGTTTGTTGTCATACCATTTTTCATAAACAGTTTTGATGGAAGCATATAAAGCAATCCTTAAATTATCTTCCATCAATCTTGAATTTAATTGGTTTATCTCAGCTATTTTCAACTGATTTCTCGTTTGATATCCATTAAATAAATTCCAATAAAAAGCAATACCCGCATTGAATCCAGCATTTTGGTTCAACAACGAAAACCCGGCTGCATTTTGATTTCTAGAAAATAACAAGTTAGAATTTAAATCAAGTTTTGGTAATTTTTGTGATTTAATTTCACGTATGATTTGTGCTGAAATTTCTTGATTTTTTTTGGTAAAAAGTAAACTTTTATTTTTTTGATCTATCATACTATAAAGCTGTTCCATTACTGGTGCTTGTTCAAAATAAAAATTTGTATCCACTTGAAAATTTGAAAATTCTTTATCTTGTATTAATTGAGAAAATGCAATTTTTTGTTCTTTTAAAGCATTTTTATTAGCGATAAAATTTGATTTCAAGGCGTTCAAATCAAGCTTTGCTTGTAGTACTTCTACATTTGAGCCAGAGCCGACTAGTAATTTTTTTTCAGCCAATTGCAATCGAGCATCTGCAACATCCATTGATGATAAAATTCCATTCAGCATTTGCTCTTGTCGCACAATTTGATAATAAGTTAACGATAATTTTTCAACTAAATTTTCTGCTTGTATTTTAAAATTAATTTCTCCTTGTTCTTCTAAAATTTCCAATTTTTTCTTTGTAGCAAACATTTTATATCCATCAAAAAGAGTATAAGTTACATAAACTCCAGATGAAAAATTTCCAGATATTACACTTGCTTTGTTGACTGTTTGTCCACTAGAAAACTTTTGATTTGTTGCATTATTAGCTCCTCCAAGATTCATTTGCATATCGACTTTAGGGTAGAAACCTGCATTACCTAAATTATTTTGTATGGAACTTATTTCAGCTTCATTTTTAGCAATCATCACATCCAAATTATGTTGTAATCCCATTTTCACAGCATCTTCATAACTTAGAAAAGAATTTGTTTGAGCCTCAATTTGATTTATTTGAAGGATTAAAAAAATGATAGAATAAAGAAAGTGTTTCATATTTTTATTATGAATTTGTGTGAGATGGATATTGTTTTTTATTTGATGATAAATAGCTGTAAATAGCCGGGATAACAAATAGGGTTAATACGAGCGAAAACATAATACCACCCACAATAACAATTCCCATTCCCATTCTACTTTTAGCTCCAGCACCTATTGCCATCGCAATAGGCATTGCACCCAATGCTGTGGCTATGCTCGTCATCAATATGGGCCTAAGACGGGCTTCAGCTGCATGTTGAATAGCTTCGGCTTTACTCATTCCTTTTTCTCGGAGTTGATTAGCAAATTCCACAATCAAAATTCCGTTTTTCGTGACCAAACCAATCAGCATAATAATTCCAATTTCACTAAAAATATTTAATGTTTGATTAAAATACCATAAAGAAATCATGGCTCCGGCAAGTGCAAGTGGAACAGTGAGCATAATAATGAAAGGGTCAATAAAACTTTCAAATTGTGCTGATAGAATTAAATAAATCAGTAATAGAGCCAATCCGAATGCAAACATGATATTAGAGCTACTTTCATCAAAGTCGCGAGAAGGGCCGGTTAATGCAGTTGAGAAACTTTCATCTAAAACTTTTTTAGCGATTTTTTTCATTTCCTGTATTCCATCTCCAATTGTTTTTCCGGGTGCTAATCCTGCTGAAATCGTAGCAGATTGATATCGGTTGTAATGGTATAACTGAGGCGGTGCACTCGCTTCGGTGAGTGTCACTATTTCACTTAATTTGATTAATTGGTTTTGATTATTTCTTAAGTAAATCGAACTGATATCTCCAATTTCATCACGGTCTGTCCTATAAAATTGGCCAATCACTTGATATTGTTTTCCATTCATCGTGAAATAATTATAACGCTGTCCGCTTAGTGCTAACTGTAAAGTTTGAGCAATGTCAATCGCTGATATACCAAGGTTTCTAGCCTTTTCTCTGTCAATGGTGATATTCACTTCTGGACGATTAAATTTCAAATTATAATCAACCATTTCTAATATAGAACTTTTGTTGGCTTCTTCTAAAAAGAGAGGAAGTTTTTCTTTTAGTTTATCAAAATTAGGAGCTTGTAACACAAATTGAACAGGAAGTCCTGCCCTGCCACCTCCGGCAGAAATGGTTTGTTCTTGAATGACAAATATTTTTCCTTGAGTAAAATTTTTAGCATTTTTATTGATATAATCTGCGATTTCTTGTTGGCTTCTTTTTCTTTCTGATGATTGGGATAATGCGATACGAGCAAAACCGGTATTGACCGCTCCAGAGCCGATAAATCCGGGTGCGGTCACTGTTAGGCAGACTCTTTTTTCAGGAATAGAATCATTTACAAAATCTGTAAAATCTTTTACAAAATTATCTGTAAATTCGTAAGACGAACCTTCAGGTGCAGTCAATGAAACCCGCATCCAGTTTCGATCTTCTAGCGGTGATAATTCACTTTGTAATTTTGATCCAAAAAATAAATTAATCCAAATGCACCAACTAAGACGATGATGGCTAGCCATTTTTTGTTTAAAAATCTAGATAATGAATTACCATAATTCTGAGTTAACCTTTCAAAAAAAGGTTCTGTCATTTCATAAAATTTGCTTTTACTTGCTCCTTTTTTCACCATTCTTGCATTAAGCATTGGAGTCAGTGATAGCGAAACGAAAGCCGATATTAATACAGCTCCCGCAAGTACAACCCCAAACTCTCTAAACAAGCGTCCCACAAATCCTTCTAAGAAAATAACCGGCATGAAAACTGCTGCCAATGTGATGGAGGTTGAGATGACTGCAAAAAATATTTCTTTGGAACCTTTATGAGCCGCCTCAATCGGGTCGTAACCATCTTCAATTTTTTTATAAATATTTTCAGTGACTACTATCCCATCATCCACCACCAAACCCGTTGCAAGCACTATGGCAAGTAGCGTTAATACATTGATGGAATATCCCATGATATACATGATGAAAAAAGCTCCTATCAACGAAACCGGAATATCCAACAAAGGTCGCAAAGCGACAATCCAATCTCTAAAAAATAAATAAATGATTAAGATAACCAATACGATGGCAATGGCTAATGTTTCAACCACTTCCGCAATTGATTTTTTGATAAATAAAGTATTGTCTAAAGCAATATCTATATGAAAATCTTTAGGTAAGTCAATTTTTAATTTATCATATCGTTTATAAAATTCCTCAGCAATATCAAGATAATTTGCACCTGGCTGTGGTACTAAAGCTAAACCTATCATTGGTGTACCAGATTGCCTCAATTGAGTTTCTTCATTTTCGGGACCTAAATTGACTTTTGCAATATCTCTTAAATGAATAACTTGATCACCTACTGTTTTGATAATTAAATTTTCAAAATCAGTTTCTGTTTTCAATCGCCCTTCTGTGTTTAATGTTAATTCGGTGTTAGTCCCAGCAATTTTTCCAGATGGCAAATCCACATTTTCTTTATTTAAAGCGGCTAAAACGTCTTGCGGCGTTAAGCCAAAAGAAGACATTTTCACTGGCTCCATCCAAATTCGCATGGCGTATTTTTTTTGTCCCCATATTTGAATCGTACTCACACCGGGAATTGTTTGAAGTCGTTCTGCAAGTACATTCTCAGCATAATCACTCACCTCCAATTGTGAACGAGTGTCAGACTGCACCGTCAATGAAATAATCGCATCTGAGTTGGCATCCGCTTTTGTTACAGTGGGCATTCCATCAATATCTTGTGGAAGTTGTCTGATAGTTTGAGATACTTTATCTCGCACATCATTCGCTGCGGCTTCTAGGTTTGAGCTTAAATTAAATTCGACTGTTATCGTGCTACTCCCTTGGTTGCTGGATGATGAAATTGTACGCACTCCATCAATACCATTAATGGCTTTTTCAAGAGGCTCTGTAATTTGAGATTCGATAACGTCCGCATTAGCACCAGCATAGCTTGTCCTAACTGTAATAATTGGAGGATCGATAGACGGGTATTCTCGCACACCTAAAAATGTAAATCCGATTGCTCCAAAAAGAATAATGATGACATTCATTACGATTGCCAAGACTGGTCGGTTGATACTTGTTGATGATAAATTCATGCTATCAATTCTTTTTAATTATTCAAAACCTCTTTAATACTTACTTTATCATTTGGTCGCAATGACATGATTCCAGTTACTACGATGGTATCACCAACTGTCAAGCCTTCTATAACTTCTATCTTTCTATCATTTCTAAAACCTGTTGTAACAGGGGTAGATGTAGCAATTCCTTCTTTTACAACGAAAACTTTTTTCCCCTTTAATTCAGGAATAATAGCCTCTGTCGGTATCATGATTGCTGTTTGCTCTTTTGATGGATTAATAGAAACTCTTGCAAAACTTCCTGGCAAAATAGTAGGACTGTTTGTTTCACAAATTGCTCTTATTTGAAAGTCACGTGTTTGCTCATCTACCTTAGGTTCCATGGCGTAAATAACTGCTGTATAATAGGTATCTGCATTATCTAATTTGAACTGCACTTTGTCGCCTAATTTTACATAATTGATATTTTTTTCAGGCAATGGAAAATCAATCTTCAAGCGATTCGTTTCTTGAATGGTAGCAATAACGGAGGAAGGAGTAACGTATGCTCCTTGACTGACTTGTCTAAGTCCTATCAGTCCACTAAAAGGAGCATGAATTTCGGTTTTTGCAATTTGAGCTTTTACATATTCAATATCAGCATCTACAAGTTTGATTTGTGTGATTCCTTCATCATATTCTTGCACACTCACACCTTGAATATCCAATAAAGATTTCAAACGATCTGACTTTTCTTTTGCTAATTTTTTTTGATAAACCAAGCGTTTAAGTTGAGCTTGCAAATCACTATCATATATCTTAGCTAATAGAGCTCCTTTTTGCACTCTGGTACCTTCTTTGAAATAGATAGCTACTAGTTTTCCTGAAATTTCTGGTCTTAATTCTATTTTTTCATTGGCTTGTAAAGTGCCGGTAGCAAATATTTTATTATCAATATTTTCTTTATTGGCTATATAGACTAAGACACTCGAAGGCGGCTTTGCCCCTCCTCCTTTTTGAGTTGGTTTATTTTCAGTTTTGGGGGATAAAAATAAGATTTTTACCAACACTAAAACGGCTATAATAAATATAATAATAAAAACGCTTTTACTCTTCATTGCTTTAGAAATTGATTAAATGAAAATTAATTTAAACAAATATTATTTAGTTTGCTTTGCAAGAAGCAAATATCCAAATTTTATCTTATATTAGGAATAAATAAAATGATATCGATTCTATTTAAAAGACAAATAGAACAAATGTCCATGCAAAAAAATGAATGAAACATTCAGTTAACAACCCTTGATTTTATTCCCTTTTTTAATACAATACGTCTAGCAGATAATCATTTTATATATAAATAAAATTGATTCTATATATAAATTTCATAATTAATTATTATGTGGTTTAATTCTCAGGTTCAGTTTTACTACTATCATTTTTTCATATATTAATGATAAGATTGAAATATTTCATTGTACTTTTGATATTATTAAAATTTTAAAAATAAACATTTTTTATCATTTTTATTTTGAAAATCTCTCAAAAAAATGAGGAACACAATTATACAATGAAAGTACACCCTAAAGAAAACTTGAGCCATCTAACACCACGTATTGCATTACAAATTTTAAAAGAAGGTAATAATCGATTTGTAAACAATTTAAAGAAAAAAAGGAATTTATTAGAACAAGTTAATATTGCACGCGAAGGGCAATGGCCTTTTGCGACTATTCTCAGTTGCATTGACAGTCGCACATCGGCCGAGTTAATTTTCGATCAAGGATTAGGTGATATTTTCTCAATCCGAATTGCAGGAAACATAGTCAATACTGACATTTTAGGCAGTATGGAATATGCTTGCAAGATAGCCGACTCCAAACTAATAGTGATACTAGGTCATACCAATTGTGGAGCCGTTAGTGGTGCGTGTGATCATGTTGAAATGGGTAATTTGACAGAGCTTTTAGCTAAATTACTTCCTGCTATTTATCAAGAAAAAACAACAATTGAAAATAGAAATTCGAGCAATGTTGATTTCGTCGAAAATGTTTCAAAAATCAATGTCAAACGCAATGTGAAAAATATTATCGAACGCAGTTATATCCTTGAAAATTTATTACTAATTGGTCAAATTGGTGTTGTGGGTGGCATGTATCATTTAGACACTGGAAAAGTTGAATTTTATGAAGACTCTATTTATATCAACGATGAAGAGAATCCAGACTTTTCATTGCATAATTTAAAATATTGATAAAATAAATTTTACCGTTCTCACAAAGAGGACTTCTCTTTATATTTGCAGCTAAAATTTACAACTATGAGTAACGGATATTTTTATTTTCCTCAACCAAGCAATGAACCCATTCAACAATTTTTACCAAAAAGTAAAGAAAAGATTGCATTAAAAAACGCACTCTCTGCAACTAAGAAAAAAGTGATTGATATACCGATGTATATTGGTGGTCAAGAAGTAAAAACAGGAAAGAAAAAAGAAATTCGCTCACCCCATAATACCAAACACGTTTTAGCTACATTCCATGAAGGAAATGCAACACACGTGAAAGACGCTATCAATACCGCATTGAAAGCAAGAGAGCAATGGGCTAATACGCCATGGGTGCAAAGAGCTTCAATTTTTTTGAAAGCTGCTGATTTATTAGCTACAAAATACCGATATGAAATGTTAGCAGCAACGATGCAAGGGCAAAGTAAAAATGTGTATCAAGCCGAAATTGACAGCACTTGCGAATTGATTGATTTCTTAAAATTTAATGTTCATTTTTTAAGTGAGATTTATCGTCAACAACCAATTTCTGGAGCTGGTATGTATAACCGTGTAGAATACAGACCACTTGAAGGTTTTGTGTTAGCAGTGACTCCTTTCAACTTTACTGCAATAGGTGGCAACTTGCCAACCTCTGCGGCGATGTGTGGGAATGTAGTTGTTTGGAAACCTGCTCATACTCAAATTTATTCTGCCAATTTATTTATGAAGATTTTAAAAGAAGCCGGCCTTCCTGATGGTGTGATTAATATGATTTATGTTTCTGGACCGACGGTGGGTGATATTTGTTTTTCTCACCCCGATTTTGCTGGTGTTCATTTCACAGGAAGTACTGGAGTATTTCAAAATATGTGGAAAAGCATCGGTGGAAATATTCATAAGTTTAAAACCTATCCACGAATTGTAGGAGAAACAGGTGGTAAAGATTTTGTACTCGTTCATCAATCTGCTGACGAAAACGCAGTCGTAGCTGCCCTTGCAAGAGGAGCTTTTGAATACCAAGGTCAAAAATGCAGTGCAGCATCCAGAGCTTATCTTCCTGATAATTTAGCAGCTTCAATCAAGAAAAAATTAGTTCAAGCTGTTAAGTCAATGAAAATGGGTATTACAGAAGATTTTACTAATTTTATCAATGCAGTAATTGATGAAAAATCGTTTGATAAAATTAAATCCTATATTGACAATGCTAAAAAAGATAAAGACTGTAAAATTTTAGTTGGTGGAAAATGCGACAAGTCAAAGGGATGGTTTGTAGAACCAACTGTTATCGAAACCAGCAATCCAAAATACATCACCATGTGTGAAGAAATTTTTGGACCAGTCTTAACCATTTATACATACAAAGCCAATGAGTTTGAAAAAGCATGTGACCTTGTTGATTCAACTTCAGAATACGCTCTGACAGGTGCCATATTTAGTCAAGACAGATATGTGTTAGAATATGCAATCAAACGCTTGACAAATAGTGCTGGAAACTTTTATATCAATGATAAACCAACTGGTGCCGTAGTCGGTCAACAACCTTTTGGAGGAGCAAGAGCAAGTGGGACAAATGATAAAGCAGGTTCAATTCTTAATTTGTATCGTTGGCTCAGTGCAAGAACAATTAAAGAAACATTCAATCCTCCGACAGATTATAGCTACCCTTATATGCAAGAAAAGTAATTTAAGGAAACATAATGAATTCAATCATTTCATCTCAAGATTAGATGATTATATGAAATGACTATAATTTGAAATTAGCAAAATTAATTTTAGTAAAAAATTTACACTAATACCTTTTAGATACTTTTGTATCAAAATTAAAGAACCTAAAAAGTAAACCAACGTAGGTGAAATTACTAAAATTAATTAACTTAAAAATCTTGTAATTCTTTTATACAATAGTCAGAAGAATTAATTCCTAACCAATACAACATTAATAAGATTTATATATCATTTCATTAATGAGAAAGTCATATAATTATATTTTTATTATTAAAATAAAATAAATAAAATTTGCTACTTAAACTCTAGCAATATTATGACTATAAAAAAAGTACTTATTTTTATTCTTATGTTTTGGATTAATTACGAATAAAAATTGTAGCACAAGAACATATCCCTTGCACTGCTAATTCAGAATCTGACCGCATCATAGAACTTCATCCTGAATGGAAAGTTTCTATTGAGAAAATGCAACAAGAATTAGAAAAGATGGATTTATCAAAATTAGAAAAAAATAAGCGAGGTCAATATATTGTTCCTCTTGTATTTCACGTCATTCATAACTATGGAGCAGAAAACATTTCAGATGAACAAATATATGATGCTGTTAGAATATTAAACAGAGATTATAATAAATTAAACCCAGATACAGCTGGCATTATTCCTCTCTACAAACCTTTAATTGCGAATATTGGTATTGAATTTCGCCTAGCAAATAAGGACCCTCAAGGCAATTGCACAAACGGAATTGATAGAATAAACTCTTACAAATCTTTTGTGGGTAATGGCGATGGGAATCAATCAAAATTAAATCAATGGAATCGAAGTATTTATTTTAATATTTGGGTGGTAAATGATGTTGATGGTGATCCATCTAGTGGAGTGCTTGCATTTGCATTATTTCCAGCAAGTGCCCACTATGCCTTTTATTGGGACGGTGTAATTGTAGAAGCCAAATCTGTAGGAAGCATTGGAACCGGTCAACCTTTTTTATCAAGAACATTATCACATGAAATAGGACATTCTTTAAATCTCAGCCATCTTTGGGGAAATACAAACCAACCAAAAGTAGCCTGTGGTGACGATGGTGTATTAGACACGCCAGAGACAAAAGGCCACGACAATTGCAACATTTTATACGACTCTACTTGTCACCCTCCTATTATCGAAAACATTCAAAACTTTATGGAATATGCTTTTTGCACAAATCAAATGTTTACATTGGGGCAAAAAGATAGAATGCTTGATGCTATCAATTCAGATATAGCTCAAAGAAAATCATTGTGGTCTGCAAATTCATTATTCTCAGCCGGAGTAGATGGCCCTAAAATGGATTGTGCTCCTAAAGCCGATTTTTCTACTAATAAGCTCTTTGCATGTGTTGGAAATCCAATTACCTTCACAAATAGAAGCTGGGGAGATACTACACTCACTGCTGCCAGCTGGGATTTTGGAGCTGATGCAACACCAGCAAACTCTACCGCTTTAAACACAGTACAAGTAAGCTATAGCTCTTCAGGATGGAAATCAGCTAATATGACTTCATCTTCTAATGCTGGCACTGGTAGTAAATCTAAATCAGATTTTATTTATATTGCCGAGCCAGTTGGTAAAAATGTAATCGGAAAAATATTCCACTTCGAAGATGAAGCTGAATTTACCTCTTGGGCTAATTTCAATTATTTCAATAATGATTTCAAATGGGATTATTATACATACGGTGGATACTTCGGCACAAAATGTATTCGATACAAAGCTTACGATACTAGAACATTCCCTGACAACACAGTGGGTTCTGCAAAAGGAGATTATGACGAACTTATTACTGAAGCTTATGATTTAACATCTTTATCTCAAGGAAATGCCTACTTAAACTTCTTTTCTGCTGGTGCAACTAGAGCATCAATCAACGCTGATATCGATGATTCTCTTATCGTGCAATATTCAACGAACTGTGGAAACTCTTGGGTGAATCTTGCAAAACTTTCAAAATCTCAAATTATCAATAATGGAAAAGTAACTAATGAATTTTTTATTGACAATACTACAACTTGGGCTGCAAAAACTTTCGCCCTACCCGCTCAAGCATTAACTAGCAATACATTCTTTAAATTCCGTTATAGACCAGGTGATTTATCTAATAATTTTTATATAGACAATTTTGAAATTAACTCAACACCTGTTTCTGTAAAAAATGTAAACATTCAAGGATATACGTTTGAATTAATACCAAATCCTTCCATTAACGGTACTTCATCTATTCAATTGAACACTGCAGAAAATGCCAATGCAAAAATTTTGGTTACAAATATTCTCGGTGAAAAAATAGCTACATTTGAGTATAAAGTAATCAGTAATTCTCTCAACAACATTGAACTACCTCAACAAGTATTTACGAAAAAAGGAATTTACTTTGTAAATATTGACATCAATGGAAGGAAAAACACTAAAAAATTGATCGTTCAATAATATAACGACGAATATTCTTCAACCTTTGCTATACACCATAAACAATTGTGTATTCAATTTATCAGTGGTAATATATAGTAAAAATTTTTGTTTAAAAATTCTTGCAAGCATAAAACTCATTTCTCAAGAATTTTATAAATTAATTATGCAACTTTCGCCTAAATTCGTTTTTAAAAACATATTTAGAGAATAATATTTTTATTTAAACATTAATGTTGAAAAATAGTTTAATAAATTCCTTAAATAAATATAAATTTGTTCCTTAAAATTATTTTTATTTAATGATGAATCTAAAAAAAGAAAAATTGCATTTTTAATAGCCCTACTTGGTGTTAACTATGCAGAACTAAAAGCTCAAGAGCAAGTGAACAAATGTGGGGCGACAGAAGCAGAGGCTGCTCTCATTGAAAAAAACCCAGAACTTGCAAAACCAATAAAAGAACTGGAAGCATTTTTAAACCAAGTGGACCGTTCTAAAATTAGAAAAAAATAAAAGAGGGCAATACATTATTCCTATAGTATATCACGTTTTGCACAACTACGGTGCTGAAAACATCACAGATGAACAAATTTATTCTGATGTCAAAAATTTAAATGATAATTATAATAAAAGAAATGCAGATACCACTCAAGTAATTCCAATTTTCAAACCACTCATTGCAAACGTAGGCTTTGAATTTCGATTAGCAAATAAAGACCCTCAAGGCAATTGCACAAACGGAATTGACCGCATCAATACCTACAAAACATTTAAAGCAAATGACCAATCAAAATTAAACCCCTGGAATAGAAGTGTATATTTAAACATTTGGGTGGCTAACACCTTAGAAAACACTTCTGCAGCTGCATATGCCTACAAACCTGCCTCTGCACACTATATGTTTTATTATGATGGCATACTGGCGTGGCACTCATACGTAGGAAGCATTGGTACAAGTTCACAATACAACTCAAAAACAATCACTCATGAAATCGGTCATTGTCTTAATTTAGACCACCTTTGGGGTGCTACCAACCAACCAGGAGTAGCTTGTGGAGATGATGGAGTGTTAGATACTCCCGAAACAAAAGGCCATAGCAATTGCAATATATTATACGATTCAACTTGCCACCCCCCTATCATAGAAAATGTTCAAAATTATATGGAATATTCTTATTGTGATTATATGTTTACTCCCGGACAAAAAGATAGAATGACAGATGCACTTAATTCAGACGTTGCTCAACGAAAATCTCTTTGGTCTGATCAATCATTAATCGCAGCCGGAGTAGATGGACCTAGAGTAGATTGTAAACCAAAAGCCGATTTCAATACAAACAAACAATTTTCTTGCATTGGAAATTCGATTCAATATAAAAATCAAAGCTATAATGACACCCTAATGACTGCCGCTGAATGGACTTTTGACGGGGATGCAACTCCTGCCACTTCCACTTCATTGAATACAGTACAAGTTACATACAATACAAAAGGATGGAAAACAAGTAGCTTAAAATCCACGTCAAACGCAGGAAGTGGCACTACCACTAAATCAGATTACGTCTATATCGCCGATCCTGTTGGAAAAAATGTAACTGGAAAAATTTTCCACTTTGAAGACGAAGCCGAATTTGCTTCATGGACTAATTTTAATTATTTTAATAACGAATTTAAATGGGATTATTATACATACGGTGGATATTTTGGAACAAAATGTGTTCGGTATAAAGCGTATGACACTCGCACATTTCCTAACAATACCGTTGGTTCAGCATCAGGAGATATTGACGAACTCATCACAGAAGCTTATGACTTATCAGGACTTTCACAAGGAAATGCCTATCTAAACTTCTTCTCAGCTGGTGCTACAAGAGCATCTATCAATACTGATATCGAAGACTCTCTTATCATTCAATATTCTGTAACTTGCGGAAACTCTTGGGTAAATTTAGCAAAACTTTCTAAATCTCAAATCATCAATAATGGAAAAGTGACTAACGAATTTTTTATAGATAATACTACAACTTGGGATGCTAAAACATTTGCCCTACCTGCTCAAGCATTAACAAGCAACACATTCTTTAAATTCCGTTATAGACCTGGCGATTTATCAAATAACTTTTATTTAGATAACTTTGAAATCAATTCAACTCCTGTATCCGTGAAAAATATAAACACTCAAGGATATTCATTTGAATTAGTTCCGAACCCAGCAACAAACGGAAATTCATTCATACAGCTGAACACTTCTGAAAGTGGAAATGCAAAAATTACAGTATCAAATATACTTGGAGAAAAAATATCTACATTTGATTATCAAGTAAATCGCAATATCTTAAATCAAATAGAATTACCTTCAAATGTCTTTACGCAAAAAGGAATCTACTTTGTGAACATTGACATCAATGGAAAGAAAAATACTAAAAAATTGATTGTTCAATAAATTTGAGTCTTAAATATTGTTTATAAAAAACTGCTCTAAAGATTTTTAGAGCAGTTTTTTTATTCTATATCTTAGTAAGAAGAAATTACAAGAAACGAAAAAACAAATGATGTGAATACCAAATTGACATTCAAATTAGCCCATTCTTCGTAAAAAAATATCAAACTGCTTCGCTAGAAAAACTCTCAATAGCTAATAAGGCTGTGGCTGTGCTTTCTATCTTGAACTCTGACATTTTAAAATTCAGAATTTTCAGACTAATTCGAAAAAAAAATTTTGTATCATTCGGATTAAAATAATTTAGCATTTTGTGTGTTTCAAATTCAAATTTAATCATTCAATCTTCAATATGAGAAAAGAATATTTGACTTAAATTAAGATAATCATAAAATCAAGCAGAGAAACCCTTTACCACTCAATCCCTAGGTTGTAATTTCTAAAATTTTCTGAAGGATGAATATCCTCTTTTTCAATAAATCAAAAAATCCATTTACCTAAATGCCTAATGCAAAATTTGGTTTAAAACCTTAATATAAAATCTTGTTTTTCTTTAAAATCCTTTTTCAAAAAGACAATTCCAACAAAAAACAAATCAATACTCAATGTGACAAAAGAATCTTGTTTGATATGTTGCCATGCTTCAAACATTCCTTGACTCCAATGAATATCATCAAAAATCACGATACTATTTTCGTTCAAATGTGGTTTTGCTATTTCAAAATAGTCTATCGTAGCTTGTTTGCGATGGTTTCCATCAATAAAATACAAATCAACATTCCCAATATTTTGAAGGGTATCTTTCAATATATCATCAAAATTTCCTATTATCTGATGTATATTATTTAACTGCAACTTTTCAAAATGCAAATGAGCTTGTGCTGCAATTTCTGGGCTTCCTTCTATTGTATAAACCTCATTTTGAGGATTTGCGCCCGCAAGATACATAGTGGCTAATCCCATTGAAGTGCCAAGTTCAACAATAGTGTGAGGCTTAAAATGATTCACTATTCGAAATAATAATTTTCCAAATTTCTCATTCCGTCCTGCCGTTTTCGCAATATCACAAACTTTCCTATTCTTCGCATTTTGAATATGTGACCCTGCTCCAAAGTCTTGCACTTTCAACAGTTTGGGATTTTGATACATCTCCTGTCTGAGCATTTTTATCTCTTCAAAAAAATAATAATCTCTTTTATCCTTTAAAACTTCATTGATAAACTGAAACACGAAAGGCGAATGGACACCATGAGGACCTTTTGCATTAAAAAGGTAATTGAAATACTGTTTTAATAAAAAAATCTTTTTCATTCTCCCTTTAAAAATCAATGAAAGAAAATATAAGCAATAATAATAGCCGCCACAACTCCAATCATATCAGCAAAAAGCCCTGCCCAAACCGAGTAGCGAATATTTTTGATATTTACCGCTCCAAAATATAAAGCAATAATGTAAAAAGTAGTGTCAGAAGAGCCTTGCAAAATACTAGCTGTTTTACCAACAAAACTGTCAGGACCAAATGTTGGATTATTATAAATATCAATCAATAACCCTCTTGCACCGCTACCACTAAATGGCTTCATAATTGCCACCGGCAAAGCATCGACAAATTCTGTATTCATTTTTGAATAAGACAAAACATATTTAATCGCATCAATTACATAAGTCAATGCTCCACTTTCTCTAAAAACACGAATCGCAACTAGCATCCCTACCAAATAAGGTAAAATTTTCAATACCACATCAAAACCCTCTTTTGCCCCATCAATAAAACTATCAAAAACATTTACTTTTTTCCATAAACCACCTAGAACAATAGCAACAATAATCCCCATCAAAATCAAATTACCCGACACCTTCGACACAATCTCTTTTGTATCATTTGGTAAATGTTGTATCAAATATAAAATGCCAATCACAGCAGCAAGCAAACCCCCTATCCATGTTAGCAAAACCCCATCAAACTTCAACTTTTGTTTAATTCCAACCACTAATATACTAGCTAGTGTAGCTACAATAGTCGCAAGCACACAAGGCACAAAGATAGAAGCGGGCTCTAACGAGGGAATTGTGGCAGACACTCGATAAGAAATAATCGACAAAGGAATCAAGGTAAGTCCAGAAGTGTGCATCACCAAAAACATAATTTGAGCATTAGATGCGGTTCCTTTGTTGAGGTTAATATCCTCTAAACTTTGCATGGCTTTCAGCCCAAAAGGCGTTGCTGCATTATCAAGCCCCAGCATATTGGCACTAAAATTCATAACCATCTCACCCATGGCTGGATGATTATCAGGCACTTCAGGAAATAATCTTTTTAAAAAAGGATTCAACACCTTTGCAATCAATTGGATAGCCCCAGCTCTTTCTGCTATTTTCATCAATCCTAAAAAAAAGATCATTGTGCCTGCAAGTGGCAATCCGACACTGACAACCGCATCTTTGGCTGTCGTGAAAATACCTTCCACTAATTGTGAAAAAATATCGACATTCCCATTGAGGAGTAGCTTCATTAAAGCAACCAAAAAGCCAATCACAAAAAAAGATATCCAAACATAATTTAAAACCATACTTCCTTTTAAAAAAATTATTGTGAGTGTAATATTAAAACAAAAATTAAATCAAACTCATTTTATTACAAAAGAAATGAAAATTTCATAAATAAAATAGGATAAAAAATACTACCTTTACTTAATGGAATTATCGCAATTTATCCAAATATTGAATGAGCCCATCAACAATTTGTCAGAGACAAATCATCAGGAATCCATAAAAATTTTATACCAAAAATACCCTTTTGCTTCTTCCATTAATTATCTCCATTTTGCAAGTTTATCCCTTCAAAAAAATGCAAAAGCGTTATCCGATTCCTCCTTTAATGAACTATCAATTTATAAAGCTAATCCACTTCATTTTATTGAATACTGCAATGAATTAAAATTAAATAAAAACTTCAACAAAAACACACATCAAAATGATAATGAGGATATTTTAGCTTTAATTAATGAAATCCCGAATTCAAATCCAATAAATAAAACTCCTCCTAAGCAGAGAAAACAAAGCTCCAAAGAAGCTCCAGAAAACACATCCAATATTGAATCGCCAAGTGAAAAAAGTGTAGATAAAAATTTGATGGTGATGATGAGCTTTACCGATTGGCTACTCCATTTTAAAACTAAAAATGAAAGAGAAAAGGAAGAATTAAAAGAAAAGAAAGCATTGAAAACAGTATGGAAAAAAGAAAAATTCACTTCTTTATCAGAGGAGGAAGATGAGGATATTCCCGATGAAATTTTCAAACAAGCAATGGATTCCATTTCAGACAATGCCATCATCAGTGAGTCGATGGCCATCATTTTAGTAAGACAAAAAAAATATGACAAAGCAATTGATATGTATAAAAAATTAAGTTTGCAAAATCCCGAAAAAAGTGCTTACTTTGCCACCCAAATAAATATATTAAAGAACAACAAAGATATATAAACATGACAAGCATATTCTTTATATTAATTATCATCGCCTGCTTTGTATTAGGCTTTTTCATATTGATTCAAAACCCTAAAGGCGGTGGATTATCAGGCTCATTTGGTGGTTTGGGTAATCAAATGATGGGTGCAAAACAAAGTACGGATGTGGTAGAAAAAAGCACTTGGATAACCGCAGGTGTAATGTTAGCCCTTGTTCTTCTTAGTTTTGTCACTGCACCACGTATTAAAAGTACAGAAAATCAAAAATCAAGAGCAGAAATGAACGCCGGTAAAACAGCTGCTCCACCACCAGTGCAACAAGCTCCAACTGCACCTATGCCTGAAACAACACCACCACCGGCAAATCAATAGAACCTTTTGCTCAAAAATTTCAGTAAAGCTTTTTAAAATATTCTGTTTTATAAATAGCTAATTGTTACTTCTTTTATGCCTAAAAGCATATTTATCTTCTTATGGAAAACATCGATAAAATAAATGAGTTTAAATCGTCTCCTCAACTTTTAGAGCAATTAAAAGAGCATAGTATTATCAAAAATTATTTGGCAGGTGAAATCATTTTGAATGAAAATGCCCCTATCCGCTCATTACCCATTGTGATGAATGGTATTTTAAAAGTAATCAAAACAGAAGAAGACGGCAGAGAAATTTTACTATATTACATCAAACCGGGAGAAAGTTGCATCATGTCATTTTTAGGTGGACTACATAACGAAACTAGCAAGGTGAGAGCCGAAGTAGAAGAAGATGCCGAAATCCTCTTTTTGCCCATTAGCAAAGTATCTTTGTTTATTCATGAACACCCACAATGGGTCGATTATATTTTTAAACTTTATCATAAACGATTTGAAGAATTGCTGAGCATCATTGATGAAATCGCATTTAAAAAAGTAGATGAACGGCTTTTAAATCTTTTACATAAAAAAGTAGAGCTGACCCACTCACATACTATCCAAATAACGCATGAGCAATTAGCAAACGAACTTGGAACAGTTAGAGTGGTTGTATCGAGATTACTAAAACAACTTGAGGAAATTGGAGAAGTAGAATTAGGAAGAAATAAAATTCGCATCATTAACTCCATCTTATAACCTGAATCCAAATTAAGTAATAATAGTTACTCAACAAACTAGTATGAAAAACTATCTTTACACCATTCAAAAAATGAAATGGAACTCATTGGCTATTTTGCAGCAATTTTAATTGGCATTTCTTTAGGACTTATTGGCGGTGGAGGTAGTATTCTGTCTGTTCCGGTATTAGTTTATCTTTTTGGAATTGAAGCCACTTTAGCGACTACTTATTCGCTTTTTATCGTAGGGATTACAAGTCTTCTTGGTGTTTATACCTATGTCAAAAAAGATTTGGTTGAATTTAAAACGGTTCTTTTTTTTGGAATTCCATCCATCATTTCTGTGTTTGTAACGAAAGCTTGGATCACGCCGTCCATACCTACTATTATCTTTCAAACAAGTTTTTTTACCCTTTCAAAAAATGAACTTCTCATGCTCTTGTTTGCTGTCCTCATGCTTTTTGCATCTATCAGTATGATAAAACAGAAAAAGAATGAGCAACAAACCAATCTCCAATTTGATATCGCTTCTATTATCAAAATAATCATACAAGGACTTTTTGTCGGTATGATTACAGGCTTAGTGGGTGCCGGAGGTGGTTTTATTATTATACCTGTCTTGGTTAACCTATTTCATATCCCAATGAAAAAAGCCGTGGGCACTTCGCTACTCATCATTGCAATCAACTCATTAAGTGGATTTTTTATTTCATTTCAAGAGATAGCACATTGGCAACTCATTTTCAGTGTGACCTCCGTTTCAGCTTTAGGAATTTTTATTGGGAGTTACCTTTCTAACTTCATTGATGGTAAAAAATTAAAAAAATCATTTGGGTGGTTTGTGCTAATCATGGGTATATACATCATTTTGAAAGAAACAGTTTTGTAATAAAGTAATATTCTTCAAAAAAATAGCCTAAAAGTTAAAATTATAAGAAACTCCATTTAAAGTAACATTAGTTACTCAAAAATTCTTTATAATACATGAAATTTGCATTAAACATTAAAATCTAAAGATTATGAAAGTAGAACAAATTTATACAGGATGCTTAGCTCAAGGAGCCTATTACATCACTTCTAATGGAGAAGCGGCTATTATAGACCCATTAAGAGAAACTCAACCTTATATTGACAGACTTGAAAAAGATCAAGTGAAGCTCAAATATATTTTTGAAACTCACTTTCATGCCGATTTTGTAAGTGGCCATTTAGATTTAAGTAAGAAAACCGGTGCAACTATCGTGTATGGCCCCACGGCTACGGCCGACTTTGATATGCTAGTGGCTAAAGACAATCAGATTTTTAATATCGGAGATATTCAAATCAAACTTTTGCACACTCCAGGTCACACGCTTGAAAGCTCTTGTTTTTTATTGATCGATGAAAACGGAAATGAAAAAGCTTTATTCAGTGGAGATACTTTATTTTTAGGGGATGTTGGACGACCAGACTTAGCTCAAAAGGCCGCCAACCTCTCTCAAGAAGATTTAGCTGGATTGTTATATGATAGTCTTTATCAAAAAATCATGCCTTTGCATGATGACATCACGGTTTATCCCGCTCATGGTGCAGGGTCTGCTTGCGGAAAAAATATGATGAAAGAAACAGTTGATACTTTAGGAAATCAAAAAAAGATGAACTATGCTCTCAATCAACCAGACAAAGCCTCTTTTGTGAAAGCCGTTACTGACGGGCTCTTGCCTCCTCCTGCATACTTCGGAATGAATGTGGCAATGAATAAACAAGGATATGATTCCTTTGACCATATTCTTTCAAAAGGAATGAATCCATTAACCGCCACCGAATTTGAATCCATTGCCGAAAACACCAACGCTCTTATTTTAGACACACGTAGCAATTTAGAATTTGCAAAAGGATTTGTTCCGCAATCAATTAATATTGGATTAACCGGCGATTTTGCACCTTGGGTGGGAGCAATGATTGTCAATGTAAATCAGGAAATCCTTTTGGTATGTGACTTAGGAAAAGAAGCAGAATCCATTACTCGATTAAGTCGAGTTGGTTTTGACAATGTTATTGGCTATTTACAAGGTGGTTTTGACGAATGGAAAGCTTCAGGTAAAGAAATAGACCACGTGAACCGCATCAATGCTGCTCAATTTGAAAAAGAAGTAAAAATAGGCGAAGACTTCATCATCGACACTCGCAAAGAAAGCGAATACGCTGCTGAACACATTAAAGATGCTAGCAACAAACCACTGGCTTATATCAATGAATGGATAAAAGATATTAATCCTGAAACTCATTTTTACATCCATTGTGCAGGTGGATATCGAAGCATGATAGCCGCCAGCATTTTGCAAGCAAGAGGTTTTCGAAACTTCACTGAAATAGAAGGAGGTTTTGCTGCTATTGCAAAAGAAACATCTATCCCCAAAACAGATTATTTATGCCAAACGAAAGTTTATCAAAAATAAAGGAATGAAATGAATGAGGATCAAATAAACATCAGCAAGTTAGACCAAAACTTTTGGAACGAGCGTTGGAAAAACAATGAAACCGGTTGGGACATTGGCTATGCCTCACCTCCTATTGATGAATACATTTCGCAGTATAAAAATAGAGATGCTAAGGTGCTGATACCCGGCTGTGGTAGTGGATATGAAGCAGCCCTTCTATCTTCAAAAGGATATTCTGATATCACAGTTGTTGATATATCGCCGGAAGCCTGTGAACGCTTAGAAAAGAAATTTAAAAACCATTCCAATGTTCAAGTACTTTGTGAAGATTTTTTCAAACTGCAAGGTTATTTTGACCTCATCATCGAGCAGACATTTTTCTGTGCCATTCCTCCTTCAATGCGAGAAGAATATGTTCAAAAAGCTCATTCGTTATTATCAAAAAAAGGGAAAATTGCAGGAGTGCTTTTCAATAAAAACTTTGACAAACCCGGTCCCCCATTTGGAGGAAGAATAGAAGAATACCAAAAATTATTTGATGGTTTTTTCATATTAAAAAAATGGAAAACTGCTATAATAGTATTACTCCAAGAAGGAATGCAGAAGTATTTATTATCATCGAAAAAAATAATTAAACATGAATATCATGAAAAAAACATAGGAAAAACCGACAAGATCATTCGTATCTGTTTAGCACTAATCATTGCTATCAGCTATTTTACTAATCTTATTTCTGGCACAGTAGCTATTGCTTTGGGAGCTTTTGCTCTGATTTTATTGCTTACTTCATTTATCAATTTTTGTCCGATTTATGCTTTATTTAAAATAAAACAAACCAACATGAAAAATAGCTTTTTAAGAAATTGGAATTTTCAAAGGGGATTTCGGCTAATACTAGGTATTGCCATCATCATACAAAGCATTTTAATGAAAGAGTGGCTTATGGCAGCTATCGGAGGATTATTTACCTTGATGCCCATATTGAATGTGGGATGCTGCGGTGGTAGCACTTGTTGTGATATGCCAAGTGAAAAAACTCAAAAATTAGAAACACAAAACAATGATATTACTTATGAAGAAATTCGTTCTTAAACACCTTTTGACGATTATTGGAATCACAGTAGGCACTATTAGTGGGTTTCTATATTGGAAATATATAGGCTGTGCATCAGGCACCTGTGCCATCACCTCAAAACCCCTCAATAGCAGTGTATATGGAGCTATCATGGGTGGACTTATATTCTCTATGTTTCAAAAAGAAAACAACAAAAAACAATATGACATTTAAAGAAATTATTAATCAAGACAAACCGGTTTTAATCGACTTTTTGCTACATGGTGTGGACCATGTAAAATGATGAATCCTATTTTAGAAGATTTAAAAAAACGAATTGGTGAAACTGCAACCATTGTAAAAATTGATGTTGATAAAAACCCACAAATCTCTCAGTTAAACCAAATACAAGGAGTTCCCACTTTGATGATTTTTAAAAACGGCAAAGCCATTTGGCGACAATCAGGAGTTGTGCCAGCCAATCAATTGGAAGCAATTATAAAATCACATATGTAGTTTTTTATTCTCCTACACTTTACAAACATCTTTGATATTTTTTTGAGGAGGAGATTTGATTTTATAAAAATTCAAATTAAGAAAATCCATTAAATTAATATTAAAATGAATTAGTATCAAAATCAATAATTGTTTAAAAAATACATTAATAACTACATATTGATAGAGTAAATTCATTTGTAATTGCCTTAACTAAATTCCTAAAAAATATTCTACTTCTTGTGGTATTTTAAAAACATTATTATTAAGCATCTCATAACCCCTGCCACATTTCCCCTGTCAAGATTAGCTCAAATTTTGCATTCGGTTATTAATTATAAGAAAATTGAAACTTCAAATTGATAAATTATTCACAGCACTAAAAGGTACAATTCAGAAAATTGATAATAAAACAAAGAAGATATTTATTGTGAATAGATAACTAAATTTGCAATTAAAAAAAAATAAAATCAAATGTTAGAAAAAGGGAGCAAAAGCACCATCATTTACTTTAAAAAAACCAAGATGGAGAAAAGGTTTCATTGAAAAGTTTTTTAGGAAAAAAATTGGCTATATATTTTTATCCTAAAGATATGACACCAACTTGCACAGTGCAAGCGTGCAATATTCGTGACCATTTTGAACTATTAAAATTAAAAGGGATTGAAATAATTGGTGTCAGTGCAGATAGCGTCGAATTGCATACAAAGTTTATTGCAAAACATCAATTGCCTTTTACGCTTCTTTCGGATGAGAATAAAGAAATGCTCATGAAATATGAAGTGTGGGGTGAAAAAAATATGTATGGACGAAAATATATGGGAATATTTAGAACTACTTATCTAATTGATGAAAAAGGGAAAATTGTTGATGTAATTACAAAAGTTCAAGCTAAAAATCATGTCGAGCAAATCCTGAAAGCATGGGGTATAAAATAGAATGCTCTTAAAATGATACCTGTAAAAATCAAAGAAAACTCTTGGGTAGCAAAGATTGCTGCTTATAAATTAAAATCGAAAAATTGTGCAATTGTATTTTGTCGTACGATTCATCTTTATAATATTACCAAAAAGGAGATATTAACTAATCGAAGATTATTAAATCATGAATTGAAACACGTTCAACAATGGGAGGAATATGGGAAAATTCGATTTGTGTATTTTTATTTTTTGTATTCAATCAAATATGGATATCATCAAAACCCTTTTGAGATAGAAGCGAGAGATAATGAAAATAATTTTCAAATTGTGAACGATTTTTTACTCCCTGAAAATTAAGTTTTTTAATTTGGAAAATGTACTACTTTTACAAAACATGCAACAACAAATTACTGAAGGGATTAGCATCACGGTGGAGGTTTTTTACAATAAAGAACAATCAAATCCTCTATTAAATGAATACACGTTTGCATATCGAATTTCAATTGACAATTTAGCCGACTTTCCGGTAAAATTATTAAAACGTCATTGGAGAATATTTGATAGTAATGGCTCTGTGAGAGAGGTAGAAGGTGATGGCGTAGTGGGACAACAGCCTGTTTTGGAGCCCGGCGAATCTTTTCAATATGTGTCAGGAGCAAGCATTAAAACGGATATGGGTAAAATGTCCGGTACTTATCAAATGGAAAACTTAACAAACAAGAAATTAATAAAAGTTCATATCCCTGAGTTTGAATTAATCACTCCATTTAAATTAAACTAATCACTTTCATTCCTTTCAAAATTTATTATCCAAAATAATATTATCTTAATGAGGTAGATAAAACTGTTGTTTCCCATATTAAAAATTGCCAATCAATCTTCAATAATTTATTTTGAAATACTGATGCTTGTACGCTGGATTTGGATATTATTTTTTGACAACTCTTCGATGATGTTTATCATTGCCATTGATTGAATTTGCCCCGAAGGCAAATGGGGCTTAGTGGTATTAATCCAATAGAATATTTTAAATTGATACCCATCTTGCGAAATATCTTCCAACTGAACGCTCACATTAAACATTGCTTTCTCATTTTCCATTATCTCTTGCATCACATTTTCCAAAATTTGTTTAGATAAACTCACCACTTCACCATAATTGATTTTCACAATAAATTCATAACGATGTGAACCATCAATTGTATAATTCATTAATGGATTTTTAATTAAAATACTATTCGGCATCAACACATCTTTCCCATCAGCAGTCTTGATTTCGGTGTCTCTCAAATTAAGTGCGGTCACATTTCCTTTGACGCCATTACATTCGATTAAATCACCTACTCTAAAAGGTTTTTTAGAAGCAAGCAATATTCCGGAAAGAAAATTTTCGCCAATATCTTTTAATGCAAAACCAATCACAAAAGCAGTGATACCAGCACCTGCCAATAAACTTTTGGCTAAGTCACCCATCTTTAAAATTTGCAATGCAAACACAAATCCGATGAGCACCATGACGATACGCAAAATGTTTGCAAAGAAAATAGGAAGCATCGGGTCATCTAGCTTTTTTGAAAATCTAGACTTAAACATTTTATTTATAAAAGTCCCTACCAACCACGCAACAAGCACAAATAAAACCGCAAAAAACAAACGTGGAAGTAAGCCCATCTTTATTAGATGGTCAATATATAAGTTGTCATTAAATTCACGCCAAAATTGTTTCATCTGTGTTTATTTTTTTATTCAAAATCAGAGTATAAGAGATATTTTTTTCTTATAGTTTTAAATTTTTCAACATCTTCTTTCCATGAATTTCTGATTTCTTCATCAGATTTATTTTGCATAATTAGCAATCGCAGAGAATAAGTACCAGAGAGCTTTTCAAAGAAATCATTAAAAAAAAGTTGGTTTGTTTTTTGTTAGGAAGTAAGCATTTTTAATGAATGTGAAATTGAGTTTGTGATTTAATATTTTCAACGCAGCTTCTGGCTCCATTTGTAGTTTTCCACCATAACAAGTTTGCCCTTCATACATTGGTTTTGTAGCTCCTTCCATTGATTTTGGAACAAATGAATATCCACCTTTTTGAAATATTGGAGCTCCCCAAACTTCAAATGGCAAATCAGTTCCTCTCCCCACACTGACCAATGTACCTTCAAACAAGCAAAGCGACGGATACAAAAAAATAGCTGTCGGCGTTTTTAAATTTGGAGATGGAGGAATTGGTAATTGATAGAATTTTTTATGATTGTAATTTTCACATTCAACAATTTTCAATTGACATTTTTTTTGATTTGCCAACCATTTTCACCATTGAGCATTTGAGCATATTCGGCCACCGTCATGCCATGCACAATGGGTATCGGTTGCATTCCAACAAAGGATTTATACTTCGGTTCTAAAATAGGACCATCAACATAAAAACCATTCGGATTTGGCCTGTCCAATATCAATAGAGGTATATTAAATTCTGCGCAAGCTTCCATCATGTATTGCAACGATGAAATGTAGGTATAAAATCTTGCTCCCACATCTTGAATATCAAAAATAACAATGTCAATCCCTTGCATGCTTTCTTTTGTAGGCCTTTTGGATGCTCCATACATTGAGGAGATAGGAATTCCGGTTTTGACATCAATTCCATTTTTAACTTTTTCGCCAGCGCTCGCTGTCCCTCTAAATCCATGTTCAGGTGCAAATATTTTTACAATATTTATATCCAAACTGAGCAGGGTATCTACTAAGTGGGTTTGTTGAATAGTAGAAGTTTGATTGACAAGCAAAGCCACTTTTTTACCTTTTAAACTAGGAAGGTATTTGTCCAATCGTTCAGCACCAACTATAATATCTTCTGAAAAAAGTTGGGCATAGACATTATCAATTTTTAAAATTAAAAAAAGAAAAATAAGAGAACGGAGTATTTTTAGCATATTTTTAATTCGTTAAATACCGTGGCTTAGAATGTCAGCTAAGTGAGCGATTTTTAAATTGACATTTTGATTTTTAATATAGCCTTCGATATGCATCAAACAAGAAATATCAGTTGATACAATATATTCAGCTCCTGTTTCCAAAGCACTTTTCACTTTTGTTTGTGCCATGCCGATGGATATTGGTTCATATTTCACGGCAAAAGTCCCACCAAACCCGCAACAGGTTTCACTTTCTTTCATTTCGATTAATTCCAATCCTTTTACTTTTGATAGCAATTTTCTAGGTCCTGATTTTATCCCACATTCTCTCAATGCACCACACGAATCATGATAGGTCACTTTCGCATTAAATGTTGAGCCGATATCTTCCACTTTTAAAATATCAATTAAAAATTCGGATAATTCGTAACTTCTTTTGCTCACTTTATTTGCTTCTTGTAGGTAGATTGAATTTTCAAAAATACTTGCAAAGCTTTCTCGCACATACCCTACACAAGAACCACTAGGAGCAACGATATAATCGTCGCCTGTAAAGTCTTCGATAAATTTTTCGCTTACAGCACGTGCTTCATTCATATATCCTGCATTATAAGCAGGTTGACCACAGCAAGTTTGCTGAGGATTATAACTAACATTACAGCCAAGTTTTTCTAATATTTTTACGGTATTCATGCCCACATCAGGGTAAAGCTGATCAATAAAGCATGGAATAAATAGTTGTACATTCATTTTACTTAGATATTCAGCAAATGTATAAAAAAAATTATCTCAGTTCTAAATAATATTTTGTTTGAGATGTAACATCTTCAAAGCTGTGATGGCAGCTTCTTGCCCCTTATGACCGTCTTTTCCTCCTATTCGATCGATTGCTTGCTGTAAATTGTTAACTGTCAACACACCAAAAACTATCGGTGAACTTTGTTGTGTGTTCAAATGAGTAATTCCTTGTGTGATAGACTGGCACACATAGTCGAAATGGGGTGTTTCTCCTTTAATCACACATCCCAATGCGATAAATGCATCGGGTTTTGATTTTTTATAAATTTGTTGTACTGCAAATGGAATTTCGATACAGCCGGGCACTGCAATTTCTTGTAATTCTACTTCGGGATGTTGAGTCATCACATCGTAAACTCCATTCTTTAATTCCTGAACGATAGATTCATTCCATTCGGTATAAACAACAACAACTTGCGATTTGGATATTTGCAAGTTGTCGATAGTGAGTAAAGTATTTTGTTCAATATTTGAGCTCATTTCCTTAGTTAAATACGCCGAGCCTTGCTAAGCTTTTATGGCTTGAAGCAGCTTGTGGACTTGATGGATATTCATCAATAATCAATTTATAAGCTTTTATGGCTTCGTCTTTGTTATTTTTCATTTCGTAAGCAATTGCTTTTCTTTCGATATAAATTGGGCTTAGCAATACATTATTTAAATCACTGGATGCTTCTTGATATGCTTTGATTGCATCATCTGGTTTGTTTAATTCCATGTAGGCATCTCCCAAAGCTCCTTTTGCAACGAGGGAAACCATTGTACCTTTACCATCAAATTTTTTCAAATGACTTTCTGCTTTAGCAAAATCTCCAAGTTTTAAATATGAAATTCCTGCATAATATTCTGCAAGATTCGCAGCTGGGGTTCCACTATATTTACTGATAATTGTAAGAAAACCAGGATTAGCACCATCACCATTTAAAGCCCAATTGAGAGAGTCCATACCAAAATAAGTTTGTGCTCTAAAAATAGCGTCATTTGATTTATCAATTTTTGGTTCTTTAAAAAATTTATTATAAGCAAAAAAGCCTGCCACCACAGCTAATACTCCAATTAGGATATTATTTATTAATTTACTTTTTGAATGATACCAATTTTCAAACCATTTCAGTCTTTGTTCTGATGTAGGTTCATTATCAACGATTGATTGTTGGGTTGTTTTGCGGGAAGCAGTATATAAATCTCTTTTTGCCATTTTAGAATTATCAATTGAGTTTTAAAAGGTTGCAAAACTAATAAATTCTTTGATAATATTTTTAAAAATGTTTTGTATTTTATTAAAAACTAAAATAAATCCCCTTATTTATATGAATTTCTAGTATTTTGAATGGTATTCTACTCTTTGAATATTCCATTCCTGCATCTCTAATATTTTTCAACCCAAATTACTCATTCAATTTTCTACCTAAATGGCTACTAAAATCATCATTTAAAAAAAATAGGGACTATAGAAATAGCCCCTATTACAATTAAAAACAAAATGAAAAATCGAATCCTACTTTTTATTTTGGAAGTAACACGTCATTTATCACATGAATCACTCCATTTGAAGTTTTGATTGTACCAACAATTTCACTTCCATTGACGTAATTTTTGCCATCGCTTTTAGTAATTTTCACTTTCCCACCAAAACCATGTCGTATTCTGTTCCATCTTGAAGTAATACGCCATCAAGCACACCTACATAAGTGTGATAACCCAAAATGTTTTCTAATTCGTCTTTCTTTTCTGGTTTCAATAAATCTTCCAAAGTTCCTTTTGGTAATTTATCAAAAGCGGAGTTGGTGGGTGCAAATACAGTGAAAGGACCTGCGTTGCTCAGTGCATCGACTAATCCTGCGGCTTGAACTGCTTTGACCAATGTGCTGTGGTCTGGACTTTTGGAAGCTACTTGTACGATGTTTGGATTTGAGACATCGTCTTTGACACCTGATTGACCTACGCTACTTTCGCTACTTGCATTTGCTGAAGATTGGTCGGCTGATGAGGTTTGTGATGATTCATTGTTGTTGCAAGAAAATAGAAACAAGAATGTGATGAATGTTAAAAATATTCTTTTCATGTTTTATAGATTTTGATGTAAAGATAATAGGCTCAAAAACCATTATTTTATGATACAAATCATAAAGACTCAATTTATTTTTAACTATCTTTCTTAGTTATCAATTTTTATTTTTTCTAGGATAAAAAAAGAAAATGGAGGCTCTCTTTTTTGTCATTATTTTTTCAAATGTTCATCAAAATAATTAGTAATATTATGCATTAAATGAATGCGATCTTTTCCTCTCACATTGTGAGGGTGTCCTGGATAAGCAAAATAATCTATTTGGATATTATTGTCCACTGCACTTTTGAGCATTTTTGATTGAATGTTGCCACACCACTACATCATCGTCGGTTCCGTGAATTAAAAGTAAATTTCCTTTTAATCGATTGATTTTATCAAACAATCCATTTTCTTCATATCCTTTCGGATTTTCTTTTGGAGTATCCATATATCTTTCACCATACATAATTTCGTACATTGACCAATCCAATACAGGTCCACCAGCTACGCCACATTTGAATACATCGGGATTACGAAGCATAAACGAAGTCGTCATAAAACCACCATAGCTCCACCCATGAATCCCCATATTTTGGCTATCAACGTAAGGGAGCGATTTTAGATATTGAACACCTTTTAATTGGTCTTGCATTTCAACTGTTCCAAGCTGTCTATGAATAATACTTTCAAATGCAAACCCTCTATTACTGCTACCTCTTCCGTCCATATTAAATACGATATATCCATGCTGTGTCATGTAGTCGTACCAAAGGTTTTGGCTACTTGGAAAAACATCTCTGACAAGTTGAAAATGAGGCCCATTGTATAAATAAACAATGGTGGGATATTTTTTGGATGAATCAAAGTCTGAAGGCAACATCAATTTCCCATATAAAATAGTGCTATCATCAGCATAGAGCGTAACCGGGACAACTTTTGCTGTATTGTAGTCTGCTAAAGGATTTGACGCAGTAAAAATTCTTTTTTCGTCTAAAGAAATTGTATTAATAATCTCAATATTTCGAGGGGTATTGCTGTTGGAATAAATATCAATTAAGTAGTTTCCATCAGGACTAAGATTGGCTGTGTGAGTTGCTTTCGTTTTAGTAATCGTGCGGATATTGCTTGAGTTCAAAGAAACAGCATACACATTTTTTTGCAAAGGGTTATCTATTGAAGATGTAAAAAAGAGTTCATTGGTTGATTTATTATAACCTAGAATTTCATTCACCACCCAATTTCCTTTTGTAAGTTGCCGAACGAGAGTTCCATCATTTTTATATAAATATAAGTGCATATATCCATCTCGTTGGCTCCACCAAACAAACTCCGATGGATTGCTTTTCATAAAATATAGCTCATGTTGAGGCTCCACATATTTATCATTTTTTTCTTCAAAAAGAGTTTTAATCAATTCGCCGGTGGTTGCATCATATTGATTGAGTTTTAAAAAATTTTGTTCTCTATTCAATACAGCAACATAAATTGATTTAGAATCAGGGCTCCAAGAAACACAAGTTAAATATTGATCCATTGGTTCACCAGTATTGAGATAGATTGTTTTTTGAGTTTGAAAATGATAAACACCCAATTTCACTTGATGAGAAGTGCGACCTGCAAAGGGATATTTAACCATATTGACAGTAGCAGGCACATTACTCCAATTCACTACAGGATAGTCTTCTACCATCGTTTGATCCATTCGATAGAAGGCGATATTATTATTATCTGGTGACCAAAAAAGCCCTCCACTTATTCCAAATTCATCACGGTGAACTGAGGTCCCGTACAGAATATTTTTAGCTCCATCTTGTGTAATTTGGATTGGCAATTTCAAACCTTGTTTGTAATACAAATTATAATCTTGTGTGTAAATTGCAGATTGTGTTTCTACATTAAAATTTACATTCTCGGCATCTTTAGGCAAATCTAAAAGGACTTCAATATTTGAAACATTTTTAGCTTCTGCATTAAATTGAATATACTTATTTTCATGAAAAAAATAAAACTGAGTATGATTAATCCATTTTAATGGAGGGAACCTTTTCAGTTCTTGTATTTGCTTTGCTTTTAATTCATTATTTAATTTTTCCAAAGAAGTGATTACCTCTGATTCAAATGTTTGCGGTGAATAGGCAATAATAACATTTTCGGAATCATTCGCCACCACCTGCACATAATATTCCGAAGAGCCTGTCCAGCTTAATTGACTTAAATTTTTCACGGCTAAGTTCGTAGCCAAACCATTGACTGCTTCTTGCATTGAGAAGTTTTTCTTTTGTGCGAAAACAGTATTAGAAAAAAGGATAAAAAGGAAAATGATTTTTTTCATAAAATAAATTATTAAAAATTTTGAAAGTATATTTTTTATAGTTCAAGATTCATTAATTGTTCAAAAATTTTGTTCGTATTCACTAGCTCGTTTTTCGATTTCCAAATTGATGATATGATAGGAGGATTCTGTTGTTTGAAACTTCACTTTATCCGCATACACATCAGCCGAAGATAATGCAATTTCCAATTTTGATTTTTCAAGATTCAAATGATTTAATTCTTCTTCTAATTTATTAAATCGGCTTCTAAGTTTTTTCTCTTCTTTGTTTTTTGCTTTTTGAGGATTTATTGTCTGAGCAGCTTCTGCTGCAGGTTTTGGTTCTTCAATGATAGGACTTGTTGTTTTCTGTTCATTCTCTTTTTTCTTTTTCTTAAATATCTCCCACTCTGCATAATTACCATCAAAAAAATGAATCAATCCATCTTCTATTTCCCAAATTTTGTTTGCTGTTTGTTGAATAAAAAAACGATCGTGTGAAACTAAAATATAAGTACCCCCATAATAATTCAAAGCCTGAATCAACATATTGACAGAGCTCATATCTAAGTGGTTTGTCGGCTCATCAAGTAATAAGAAATTTGACTTCCCAATGATTGTTTTTGCTAAAGCTACTCTTGCTTTTTCTCCCCCGGAAAGTACTCTGATTTTTTTAAAAACATCATCTCCTTTAAAAAGAAAGCAACCTAATAATTCTCTCAATTCCAACTCTGTTTTCCCACTACCACTTTGCATAAGTTCACCTAAAATATCTTGCTGCATATCGAGTGCATCCACTTGGTGTTGTGCATAAAAAGCGACTTCTACATTATGTCCTAAAACAATTTCTCCGACTGCGTTTTCTATTCCGGCAATCAATCGCAGCACAGTAGATTTCCCTTTTCCATTTGCTCCAATCAATGCAATTTTATCGCCTCTCAAAATTTCAGCATTGGCTTGGTTAAGTATTTCAATTTCACCATATTTTTTTGAAACTTGATGAAATGTAGAAATCACTTTACCGGGTTGAATGCTCAACTGAAATCGAAAATTGATTTTTTTGTTTTCTTGAATTGGAGCCTCTATTCGTTCTAATCGGTCTAATTTTTTGACAATACTTTGTGCTTGTTTTGCTTTCGTAGCTTTTGCTTTGAATCGTTCTACAAACCGCTCCTGTTGCTGTATAAACTCTTGTTGATTTTCATATTCTCTTAATTGAAATTCATTTCTAATTTCTTTTTCTTTTTCATAAAATGAATAATTTCCGGAATAATGATTCAATGTTTGTTGTGCAATTTCAACAATTTTATCAACCATTTTATCTAAAAAATAACGGTCATGCGAAACAATAATAACCGCTCCCTGATAGCTTTCTAAATATCGTTCTATCCATTCAATCGAAGGTAAATCCAAGTGGTTAGTGGGCTCATCTAATAATAAAATGGATGGTTGTTGCAAAATCATTTGAGCCAACAAAACCCTCATTCTCCATCCTCCTGAAAATTCTTTAAATGGCCTTGACAAATCACTTGTCTTAAATCCAAGCCCCTCCAGCACTTCAGCTGCTTTGTATTCCATTTCATAACCACCTGCTAAGTCAAACTGATGATACAAATCCGCTAAATATTCTAACGATTTTTCATCACTTTTTTCGTGCAACTCATTTTCTAATTCTTTGATTTCAACATCCAATTTTAAAGCCTTTTCGTAAGCCGCCATCGCAACATGCAAAATATCTTCACCCAAATCAATCACTTGCAAATCTTGATGAAAATACCCAATAGATAAATCTTTGCTTCTGCTCAACTGTCCTTCCGACACGGTATATTCACCGGTTAACACTTTCAATAAAGTTGATTTCCCTGCACCATTTTGTCCTACCAGGCCAATTCGTTCTCCAGGATATATATGCCAAGAAGCATTTGAAAAAAGAGTTCTTTCCCCAAACTCAAACGTAATATTATTCAGCGATAATAACATATTGTATAAAATGCAAAAATGTAGCTTTTTAATTTAGTTTTATTGTTTTTTGAACTATTTTTACAAATCATGTTTCAAAGGGTAACCTTCATTTTGATTCTTGTCGCATTTATCAGTTCTTGCAAAAAGGATAAAGACGATTTTACGATTGAAAAAAATCCATTCAATGTATTTCCAAAACATCTTACTCAACAAGTTTTATTGGAAAATATCGTGAGTGAATCATCTGAACTTTCATTCTCAAATTATTTTTTAGTCGAATCATTAAAAGTAAAATATCCACAGTTAATCAATGTCAACTTTCATAAATTGGATTGGCTAGAAACCCCTGCCACCAACGAATTGATTGATTTACTCGGTGGAATTTCTACCATTCCAATTGCAGCATCCAATCGTTTAATCGGGAAAAACACAATCTACAATCAAGATAATTTCACTTTTCTTTTTCCTATCAATTGGGATTTAGCCATTTCAAGAGCTTACGCTCAAACACCTCCTATGAGCTTGGCAATTGAATCTTCAATCAACGAACAACAAATTGCTTCTGCATCTTTATACATTGCTACTCCTTCGGCCATTTTGGAAGATACGAGATTAGGATGCTACCTTGTGCAAGACAGTATCCAATCGATATTTCAGGTAGGCGTACCAAGTGGAAATTCCTTTAAACATGAACAAGTATTAGTGGAATCATTATATCCATTAAGTGGAGAAAAAATTGACCTCTCTGCAATTGAAGATAGCTCCATAACAAAAGTGCAACTAAAAAGTATGGATATTCAGGCTTATGTAAAAGAAAATTTGTATTTAGTGGCTTTTCTATTTAAGTATGATACTGATTTTCGAAAAATAAAAATTTACAATGCTATCAAAGTCAAGCTTGGAGGAGTAAAATTTTGGAATCAATAAAAAAATAATTTCAGTTTTTGGAAATTACAATTTTACTTATATATTTGCACTCCTTAAATAGTTCTTTATATAAACATCATGCGGAAGTAGCTCATTTGGTAGAGCACAACCTTGCCAAGGTTGGGGTGGCCGGTTCGAGCCCGGTCTTCCGCTCCATTTAGAAATATCAATTTGATATTTTAAAGAATGATACCTTGGTGGTGGAATTGGTAGACACGCAGGACTTAAAATCCTGTGGGCAGCAATGTCCGTGCGGGTTCAAGTCCCGCCTGAGGTACAAAAAAAGCGTTTCAATATGAAACGCTTTTTTTTTTGATTATTATGATTGGCTATTTTTTTCCATTGGAATCCATAATACCCATTTCTACAATAAGCATTATCTCATAGTATCATCACCTTCTAATCAGAAATAGAAAGGCTAATGCTGATTCATAACAAGTGATTGTCCGATAATGAAATTATCTAATTACTATAAAAATTAAATCCTCTCCCGTTAGTTGCAATAAATCTGATCAAATCTTTGATAGTCACAATTGAAGAAAAACCTTTATTCATTTTCAATGTAGGAATATGATAGTTTTTCATCAACATTTCTTTAAATCCACCTAGTTGATTATCGGTAGTAAATATTGAAGAAACTGGCGTTAATAAGGTTAAGTTGCTTACATCTAATCCGCTTGATTTTGCATGTTGTTTCAAATTGGAAATAACCGATTTTGATACATTATACATAAAAGGATTCCCTTTCAGTTGACTAATTTTAGTAGCTTGCGTCATGCTTGTATAATTATTACAAGACGATACACTAATCATTAAAAAAGCGATAAGGAGTGAGGTTGTTATTTTCTGATTCATACAATTTTTTTACAATTATACACATTTAATTTAATTTATACACATTTTTTTAATGTTCATTAACTTTTTATAAACATTAAAAAATAATGGAATTAAAAAAGTTATAAAAAGTAATTTTATTCATTTATATTTGCTCCACGAACAAAAAAGATTCTTTACATGGGAAACAAATTAGAACCAATAGACAATCCATTAGATATTGAATTAAACAAACCAAGCAAAGCCAAGTTCTTGTTTTATTTGGGCTTTTTTGGATTTTTTGTATTTTGCATTGGTTGCAATTATGGCTTATGGACACGCTCTTATAAAAAGTACTGAAAAAGTTCAAATTCCTGAAAGCACCAAGTACGACCCCGTATATAAATAATTAGAGCAGTAATGCATATTTGCTCAAAGGACACAGCTGTAGTTGTATTAAGTTACAATGGCAAAGTGTTGCATCAGCAATTTTTTTCCGATGCTTCTTCAAGAAGCCCAAAACCAATATCAAGTTTTCCTTATTGATAATGCTTCGACAGATGATACCGCTAAATATATAAAAGAACATTTTCCTGAAGTTGAAATCGTACAACTTAAAGTCAATAAAGGATTTTCAAATGGATACTACGAAGGGTTAAAACAAATTCAGTCTAAATATTATGTGCTTCTCAGTGCCGATTTTGAAATAACAGAAGGTTGGTTTGCACCTCTATTTCAACTCATGGAAGTCAACGATGACATTGCAGCTTGTCAGCCAAAAATCAAATATTTCAAAGACAAATCGAAGTTTGAATATGCCGGTGCTGGAGGTGGTTTTATTGACAAATGGGGCTATTTATTTTGTAGAGGACGAATATTTTTTGACATAGAAGAAGACTCACATCAATATGACAATCAGATTGAAGTGTTTTGGGCTGGCGGTGGGTGTATGTTTGTAAGAGCAGATGTTTATCATCATTTGGGTGGACTGGATAAAGATTTGTATGCACACATGGAAGAAGTTGATTTATGTTGGAAAATGAAAAATGCTGGCTATCGAATTGCTTATTGTGGCAGTAGCACCGTCTATCATATCGGAGGCAGCGTGATTAGCTATGGTAGCCCTCAAAAGATTTTTTATAACTATAGAAACAGCTTAGTTTTATTACTTAAAAATTTACCTACAAACAAACTCATTTACATCCTCCCATTTCGCTTGATTCTTGATGGAGTGAGTGGTATGAGAAGCCTTCTCAAAGGGAATTTGGTGGAAGTAATGACCATTATAAAAGCACATTGGAGTTTTTTTATTCATTTTAAAAATGTGGTATCAAAAAAAGGAAAGAGGCAAAAATATTTGTTACTAAAAGAAATGAGAATGGAATCTATCCTCAGAGTATTTTAGTTGATTATTTTTTAAAGAAAAAAAAGAAATTTTCAGAACTAAATTATCCTGAAATTGAAATAAAATAAAATGGTAACAAGCACAACATTTATAAGAGTTCGATATGGCGAAGTCGATCAGATGGGATTTTTGTATTATGGAAATTATGCGTTGTATTATGAAGTAGGTCGGGCTGAAATGATTCGAGAATTTGGATATCCTTATAGTAACATGGAAAAAGATGGCGTGGTGATGCCTGTCGTAAAAATGAGTTCTAAATTTTTAAAACCAGTTCAATATGACCAACTCATCCGAATCGAAACGACAATTAAAGAATTGCATCCACACCCCTTTATGACTTTTCATCATAAACTATTTAACGAAGAAAATACTCTTTTACACCTTGCTGAAGTGACTCTTACCTTTTTCAATCCACTCATCCAAAAGAGAGTCGATATGCCAAACAAATTAAAGGAAATTTTAGCTACTCATTTTCAATAAAGCCTTTTGAAATTTGGTTTAAATTTTCACACGAGGGTCTATTAAAGTATAAATAATATCAACGAAAATATTGATGACGATAAAAATGAGAGCAGTCATCAACACTGCTCCGGCAACCACAGGAAAATCAAATTTATTCAAAGCATCTACCGTAATTTTCCCTATGCCTTTCCAACCAAAAATATATTCAATGAAAAATGAACCCGCCAATAATTCTGCAAACCATCCCGATATAGAAGTAACCACAGGATTGAGTGCATTGCGTAGTGCATGTTTTGCTATCACTTTTGTTTTATTCAAACCTTTAGCATAAGCGGTACGTATATAATCTTGATTCATCACATCCAACATCGAGCTTCGTGTGATTTGGGTGATAATTGCCATTGGTCTAATCGATAACGTTATCACTGGTAATATTAGACTTTTCAACATAAAATGCTTTCCTGTGTAGGGGTCATAATCCCACATTGGGGACACGATACTCAAGCCTGTGTAATCAGACAATAGAAACCCGAAGATATAGGCAATAACAATACCTGCAAAAAATGACGGTGCTGAAATGCCTATCACACTTGCAAAAACGGAACCGGTGTCTAAAAATGTATTTTGATTTAATGCGGCTATTATCCCTAAAAACATCCCTATTAATGATGCTATTATGATAGAAAGTGTTGCAAGAATAAACGTTCCAGGAAATGCATCCATCAGCATTGCATTGACTTCTTTTTTTGTTTGATACGACCTTCTAAGGTAAGGCGATTTGACCACCAATACATCATTTGAAGAAAAAGTAAAGATTTCTCGATAATGATATTTTTCATGTTCTTCTTTATTATTTTTATGAATTGAAAGTGGCGACAAATCATTTAAATATAAAAAATATTGCCTCCATATCGGTTGATCTAAATACAACTCTTTACGGATATTGTCAATGGTCTTTGCATCAGTTCTTTGTCCCACAGTGAGCCTTGCAGTGTCGGCAGGTAGCATAACAAAAAACAAAACGAATACAATTGTCACTACTCCAAAAAGCACAAAAACACTTTGCAAAACCCGTTTGAGAACAAATTGTATCAATTCTTTTTTTTGTGTAAATGTATTTTATTTTTTCAAAAAAATGAAAGCTTAAAACCTTATTCATTTATAGTTGACTTATCAAACAAAGGAGCAGAATTATTATTCAAATCTAAATGTAAATTTGTGAGCATCGGATAGCTTGCATAACTCCATTTCCCTATAATATTGCCATTTTTTATACACATTAATCCAGGATTAGAACGCATTGCTGTTTTGCAAACCGTCCCATCTATTGTGAAAAATTCAATATCTAATTGATTCTTTTCTTTAAATTGATTGGTTTGAATATCGTTTGATGAACTCACCGCAATTATAGGAATATGACTACTTTTGCAATCAGAAATTAAAGCTTTCAGTTTATTCATATTGGATAAATTGGCTTCATCAACATCTTTTACAAAAAGGATAAACAAATTGCCTTTATACTCCAAAATTTGATTTGTCACATTTTCTCCATCATAATTAGAAATTGCAAAATCTTTAATCGGTGGTTCATTTTGAGCTTCTTTAATTACTTCATTTACTTGAGAGTCAAACTCCCATGTCGAATCTTGCCATGGATAATTTGTCAAGTCAAAATCTTTAACAATACCATCTTTTTTATACCTCAAAATCGTCTTCACTTCTTCTGGAACATAATCATCCCCCGGTGTCATTTCTTTTAAAATATTATTGCCTATTTTATATGCTAAACAATCTTTTACCGGTAAAAATTTCAACGTGTACCATTGTATTAAAAATGAAAAGACAAAAGCTGATAAAATAATTCCGGTTGCTACTTTAAACGAAAACCACTGTGTGACTTTATTTCGGAAGAAAAATAAAATAAAAATTAAAACAAGTAACACAATGTCTTTCATAAAAGACTCAAATGATTTGAGCTTAATACAATCTCCAAAACATCCACATTCTTTGATTTTTCCACTAAAAACGGCGTAGGCTGTGAGGAATGTAAAAAATATTGTCAATAATAAAATTAAAAAAGAAAAAATCTTAAATCGGTAACCTATTATCAATGCTACTCCTGCTACGATTTCAAACGCAATCATTAATACAGATAATTCTAAAGAATAATTATTAAACCAATGCATTAATGATGGTAAATATTCTTCTTTTGCCCACACTTCAAAAAACTCACCCATTTTGTATGCCAAACCTGATGGGTCATTTGCTTTGATTAATCCTGAAAAAATAAATAAAATACCTACAAAAACTCTTATCGCAAGTAGTATATAATTTGAAGATTTGCTCTGTGTCATTTTTAGTTAAATTTATATATATAGAACAAAAGTATAAAATATTTTTATTAATAAATCGGTAAAAGTCAAATCCATTTTTTGTTTGAAGTGAAAATGATCGTGGTTTCCTTTTTCTAGTTTTTAATTAGAAATGGTATTTTGTGTTTTATTTCTAAAATACAAAATACCATTTCTAATACCATGTCTATTTAAAACAAATGATTAAATCATTTTAGTTTTTTCTGATAGTTTGGGTGTAATTAAGGTCCTTACCATTACTTACTTTTATCATGTAAATACCACTTGCCAAATCTTTCATCTCTAGCTCTGTTCTATTCTCTCCTACCTGCAATTGCATACTGATAATTTTTATCACTCGCCCTGTGGCATCCATCAATTTTACCTCTGCATTCCCTACTCTCTCTGTTGATATATTCACCGTGAAAGTCGTATTCACTGGATTCGGATAGGTCTGAACTCGTGTGCCAATTCCTTGATACAAACTCACAATATTGCTATAATGCTTGTGTCCATCTATATCATATTGGGCTATGCGGTAATAATTGTTTCCATTAAATGGTGACTCATCCATGTATCCATAAAGCAATTCTTGCGAACTATTGCCATGTTCACCTTGGCTTGCAATTGGAGCTGATATCACATCATAACGTTTCCCATCTCGGCTGCGTTCCACTTCAAAATATTGATTATTCACTTCGCGATATGTCATCCATGATAACTCATTTGATAGGCCTGCTGTTTTTCCTTTCAATATCATTTCTACTGGTAATGGTACATTCCCAACATTGTCAGCATGGGCATAAAAATATGAAAAACTATCTACTGGGAAGCATACTGTCCATACCGTATTTAATGGATCGTATGTAGCTGTGATGTCAACTGGATTTATCTCTTTCCCAATATGACCCGGATCTACAATATCTCCATTATCAACTTGACTGATAGACATGTTTACTCCAGGAGTAATCATCGGCCATCCGTTGATAAACGAATAACCATTGAACTGATCAATATCATCTTGCAAATAATATAAACATACAATCGCACTGCCTTGTACACTTGGCGTAATTTGATAACGACGATTCACATAAGGCTGACCATTATGCGTTTGCACTGTAGGTTCTATCCACTCACAAACCTGAGTACTGCCTAAACTTGTCGCATCTGCTACGTCTGTTATGCTTACAATTCGTTTGCAATCTAATGGGTTATATAATGTGTCTGTAACACCATCTGTCAATACAAAATTATTACAACCCACAGCTCCAGGTATTGAATAGTTTAGTGGGTCTTGATTTGCTATCATCGTACCTGCAGTTGATACTTCCACTAATGCTATTGCAGTGTCTGCACACACTGGTATCGTATTTGTAGCTATTACAATATAAACGGTATCACTCACTGAAATATTGTGTGGGTTAGGGTGAGGTATCGTGCAAGCGGCATCTGAATAATATAAGGTATCACTTCCCGGAGGGGCTGTAGTTAAGGGATCTATTAAACTGGCTATATCTATTGTTCCGGGTGCACATACATTCCCCGTTACATACAATGCAGGAAACTCTGGTTGTGGATGAACTTGCAACATTAAAGTATCACTTGATGAACATCCCATCGCATTCGATACTTTTGAATAAATATATGAATTCGCAGTTAAGTAATTCGTTGAATCTTGTATCAAATAAAACAACCCTTGATCTCCATAATAGCTAACATTCACGCCAACAGCATTCCCACTAACTGCTCCATTCATCGTTGTCAAATCAAATATAGCACCATTGCTACCGGGAGGATTTTCACACAAACTCATCGTATCTTGATATACCGAAGGTGTCGGGTGAATAACCATATTCACAGGCACTCTACAAGTTGATGAACCTAAGCATGCCGCATAAAATGTGTAAGTACCAGGTGTATTCGTATTAGCAACTCCTGACCCTGGAACGCCTACCGGATTAAAAGGTGATAAATCATATAAACTTAAACCTCCACTCGGTGCTGTGTACCATTCAAATGAGGATGGTACATATTGATAATATATTTTTAATGTCGCTACAGTAGGGCCACCAGCATTTGCTGATATATCTGAGCCATTTTGATTGTCATTATATGTTTCCCAATATCCTATATTAATAGTACTACCTCCTGGTAATGCACTAAACATCCCCCCCAATTGAGCTGGGGTAATATGGCGTGTATATGTAAAGTTTGTCGCATTACCTATCGTTTGTCCACCTTGTAATAAATTACCAGCTCCTATATTATAACCTTGAGGACATGGAGCATAAATATTTTGATTCGGTATCGGGTTATTTGCTCCACTATATAATATAAAACGATTTTCTGTATAATATGTCCCTGATAAATTCGTCAAAGTCAATACTGCATTCTGAGTAAAGGTCGCTCCAGCTGGTAATGTAGGCAATATCCCATTCGCAAAATTTCCTGCATACTGATTTGCACAAGCAGCCCCAGGTACTATTTGTGATGTCCCGGTTAAGGTTGCTCCTACATTATCAGGTGTTGGAGTGACTGAAAACGTTATCGTAACGGAATCATTTATCGGTGTCGAACACCCTGATACTGTTAATCCTTGACCAAATACAATGTTTTCACCTTGACATACATTAAAATCAGGGCCTGCGGTTGGACGATAATTCAAACGGACTAAGGGCGATACTAATGAATCATTCATTAAATTACCATTCACTACACCTCCAGCATTTCCAATTGACAAACTCGAATTAATCAAATAATTACCACCTGCAAACATATTAACTCCCGAAATTAATACCGCTGCACTATTCGCTGCGTAAGGATTTAAAGTAATCGCTGGATTGACAGTGCCATAATAATAATCCACTCCTAATGGGCCATCTACTTTTAAGGTGCAAGTAATCGGATTCGTAGCACAATTAATTGCATTTGAACCATAGTTTGTTACTGATATAACAAAACTCTGATTTCCTGTATAACAATTGCCAAGTGCCCCACTTATCAAAGTCACTGCCGGATCATGCAGAGAGGCGGGTATTATATTCACTAAATAATCTTCAGCTTCTCCCCAACCTGAATTGGATGCTCCACACGCCTGCAATGATGTCATTTGATTATCATCTCCTCCACGAATTCGCATACGAGTTACCCCCCCAACCAGCGGCAGGTGGTGGAGTAATAGATATCGATGCTGTACCATTAGCTCCGACATTCACATTAGGACTATAATATTCTAAAGCATCAAATGACCCACTATGATCATAATCTATCCATACTCCAACATACTGATTCGGGTCCGAACCTACTGTTACGGATAGGGTTGATGCTTGTCCAACATAAAGTATAGGTGTTGGTAAATTATTGGCTACTTGCTGAGCTGTATAATCAACCCAATAAGGTGATGGATTCCCCGCAGCAACTGTATTATTTAATAATGTTCCTAATTCTACTTGTGTAATTAAATCATTCGTACCTCCATACAAATATGTGGGTATGCACCAACAATTGTTCGTTGGGCTCCATGCCTGAACAATGCATGCACTTGAAGCAATTGAAGTATCACTTCCTCCTCCAGGATTTGTACATGTTAGAATACAACGAAAATAATTTGTGCTACCTGGTGACGGCGTATAAGTATATGGTACTGTATTTGCTCCTAATATTGGTGTGTAACTTCCAGGTAATCCGGTTGGTGAAACTAACCATTGAAAAGTTAAATTAGCCGCATTCGTTTGACCTGTTAAGTTTAAAGTAACATTCGTTAAAGGGCATGGATTGGATGGGGATACACTCGCTTGTCCTGCCGATGGAACTCCTGAACAAGGAGTATTAGGAACAATTGTAATATTATAGTCTTCGAACTCACCAAACCCCGAAATACCACATGAATTTGATTGAGTTACCAGATTGGAAAACCAGCAAGCGATACGCATTCTCCTTGTCCCAGGCGATGCACCAGGAGGAATTACTATATTACCAGATAATACAGCTCCTGCTACATTATTAGAAGTAGGTGATGCCCAGACAAATTCACCTGGATCTAAAAAGCTATTATTTCCATCATAGTCTATCCAAATACCCAAACCTTGCCCCCATAGAGGATCACCCGTTTCTATTGTAAAAGGATATGTGTTATTTTGAATAAAGGTACCAGTCATAGGGTATAAAGCATAATCAGCTGGATTGTCACCTGAATTTAAATTGGATATAGCTCCAAATGTGAAGTTATTAATATAATCATCTGTCGCTCCTGTGATTCCTACTGTGGGAACGCATTGTGAGTATAACTTATTAAAAAAATATAGATAATAATATAGATAATAAAAAATTTTTTTTCATATAAAAAATTTATTTTGAAATTGTAAAATTTTAAAGTAAATATCTAATATTCACCTTATTTATTTTTATTTTTCATAAGAAAAATTTATAAAAAAATTAAGTATTATTTAAAAGCACTTTCAATTAAGAGCTTTTGCTCTTCTGCATGCTTTTTGGAATAGCCTGTTGCTGTTGACGCGCTTGCTTGTCTTGATAAATAACCAATGTTAAACACTTTGGCGTCTATATTCATTTTTAGATAAGAATAAGCACCCATATTGCTTGGCTCTTCTTGCACCCACATCCATTTTGCGTTTTTATATTTTGAATATAATTGAATTAATTGGGTTGTTGGCATGGGATAAAGCTGTTCCATTCTTATAATTGCCGTATTATTGATTTCATTTTTTGTTTTATAATCTAATAAATCATAATACACTTTTCCTGAGCAAAGGATTACTTTTTTAATATCAGCTATATTAATAACACTTGAATCATCAATCACTTCTTGAAAATCTCTTTCTGTAAATTCTTCAATTTTACTGTATGCTTTATCTAAACGTAGGTTTGCTTTCGGTGAAAAATTAATCAATGGTTTTCTAAATTCATTTTTAATTTGTCTTCGAAGGGCATGGAAGAGATTAGCGGTAGTAGTGCAATTTGTTAGATACATATTATTGTCAGCACAAAGTTGTAAAAACCGCTCCATTCTTGCACTAGAATGCTCTGGACCTTGTCCTTCATAACCATGAGGTAGGAGTAAAACAACGCCGCTCATTCTATCCCATTTTGTTTCGGCACTACATACAAATTGATCGATGATTGTTTGAGCTCCATTACAGAAATCTCCAAATTGGGCTTCCCATATTGTTAAGCAGTTTGGATTAGCCATTGCATAACCGTATTCAAAACCTAACACTGCATATTCACTCAATAACGAATTATAAATTCTAAACGTTCCTTGCTGATCACTGATATGGCTAAGACGGTTATAACGGGTATTGTTATTTTCATCATATAAAACAGCATGACGGTGAGAGAATGTGCCACGTTCAACATCTTGTCCACTCAGCCTTACGTCATGTCCTTCTGCTATAAGTGTTCCATAAGCAATTAGTTCACCGGTAGCCCAGTCGATAGTTTGTTTTTCGTTATATAATTTTATTTTATCGTCTAGTAGTTTTTGAATTTTTTTCAGGGGAACAAAGTCTGAAGGAATTTTCATTATTGCATGAAATACTTTTTCTATTTCTTCTTTTTTTAATTTGGTTGAAACTGATTTTTGAAAATCTTCAGCTGTGGATTTTCTGAGAGAAGCCCAAGCTAGCTCTGGCGCTTGTCTTGTGTAAGGTAAGGGTTTTTGTTTCACTTCATCTAAACGATCTTGCAAGTCTTTCCAAAAATTTTTTTCCATTTCATTTACAAATGTTTCACTCAAATCACCACCCTCTGATAGTTTTTTGATATAAACCTCACGTGGATTTGGGTGTTTATCGATGATGCTATAAAGCGTGGGTTGTGTAAATTTTGGATCATCGCCTTCGTTGTGTCCGTGTTTACGATAGCAGACCATATCGATGAAAACATCTTTATTAAATTTTTGTCTAAAACGCAAAGCTAATTCTGACACTTTCACCACGGCTTCGGGATCATCTCCATTGACATGAAACACTGGAACTTGAATCATGCTTGCCAAGCTAGTGCAATAATCAGCACTTCGAGCATCATCAAAGTTGGTTGTGAATCCAATTTGATTATTGATTACAAAATGAATAGTACCTCCTGTATCATATCCTTTCAAATCGCTCATTTGGAGAACTTCATACACAATGCCTTGCCCTGCAACAGAGGCATCTCCATGAATTAAGATTGGTAAAATTTGTTTAAAATTACTTTGATAAAGAATATCGGCTTTCGCTCTAGAAAAACCTTCTACAACTGGGTTTACAGCCTCTAGGTGTGATGGATTAGGAGCTAGTTGTAAATTTATATTTTTATTGTGTAAAGTAGTCACATCGCTTTTAAAACCGAGGTGATATTTCACATCACCGCTTCCCATGGTGGTGTCTGCTGGTGCATTTCCTTCAAATTCTGTGAAAATTTGTTCGTAAGTTTTGTGAAGGATATTTGCTAGTACATTGAGTCTTCCTCTATGAGCCATTCCCATCACCACTTCTTGCACATCATGCTCTGCCGCTTCTGATATAATTGCATCTAGACCGGCAATCGTGCTTTCACCTCCTTCCAAGGAAAAACGTTTTTGTCCTATAAATTTTGTATGTAAGAATTTTTCAAACATCACACCTTGATTGAGTTTTTCTAAAATTCTTTTTTTCTTGATCATGGGTAGTTCTTCTTGCATTATTTTTTCAAATTCTCGTTCTACCCATTTGCATATTTCTTCATTATTGATATAGGTATATTCTATGCCAACGGTTGAAGTGTATATTTTTTTTAAATAATCAATTATGTCTTTCAGTTTTTTGTATTGAATTCCGCAAAAGGTAGCTGCATAGAATTCTTTTTCTAAATCGGCATCTGACAAGCCAAAAAACACGAGGTCTAAATGAGCGTTTCTCTCTTTTCTTTTTCGGATAGGGTTGGTATCGCTGATCAAATGAGCTCTTTTTCTATAAGCTCTTATTAGTTGATAAACTCCTAATTCTTTTAAAATATCAATATCCTGTGATGGAACAGTGTCCATTTTTAGTTGGTTATTCTCTTTTTTTTGATTTTCTATATTGAATGTATTGAATGCAAAATCAATTCCATCAAAAAATTTTTTAAGCTCTGGGTCAATCGATTCCGGAGTTTGTAAGTAATCTTTATAGAGTTGTTCTATATAACTAGGATGTGAATTCGTAATAAATGAAAAGTCTTTCATGATATTTTTACCCTTTATAATTTGTTTTGCTGTGCGAATTTATATCAATAAAATCAATATAAATTGTTTTCTTAAAAATAAAAAATGTTTATGGTTCCTATTTTGGAGCTTTTTTATTT
>LNFQ01000048.1 GCA_001567165.1 Bacteroidetes bacterium OLB11 | reverse complement strand
TTCGTCTGATATCAGACGCTCCACCACCGCCACCGCCGGCATAACTTCCGCTATAAAGGGCTCCAGTGCCACCACCATTATATCCACCTACACCTCCTGCTACAGCACTTCCGTCTCCACCTTGACCACCTACATATATTTGAAGGGTTTCGCCAGCTACAACAGGAATTTTTGCCTGAACTCTTCCTCCATCACCACCATTACTATATGGATTATGCCCCTTGCCTCCTTTAGCGCCTATCACATCAACTGTTATACTATCAACTCCATTCGGCACAACAAATGATTGCATTCCTCCGGTATAGCTAAATGTATAATTTCCTGGTGGAGTTAACTCTTGGGTTTCTACATAATAAGTCGTTGTAATTAATGGAGTTACTGGAAAGTTGACACCACTAATACTTGAGCCTAATAATGTACCCCCAACAGAATCACTATACCAATATTGAGTTGAACCTGCTGTAGCTATAGATTTTAAATTAGATGTCCCTCCGGAACAAACAACTTGAGGTGTTGCAAGCACAGAAGTTGGAGGTGAAGAAAGTTGACTAACAGAAATTAGTTTTGTTGATGTATGAGAACATGCATTTGCAGCAATTGCAATTACGGTATAAACAGTATTAACTAAAGGAGCAACGGTGAGTACATTTCCTGGTACAGGTCCAGGGAAAAACATATAAGTGCCTCCACCTCCCATATTGATTGCCGAAGCTGTCAATACAGTGCTATCTCCATCACAAACAGGATCTAAAGTAGCTGTAATTGACACTGTTGGCGATTGTTTTACCGTGAAAACAGATGCACTTGTTGCAATTCCATCTGGTGTAGTCACTACAATATTTCCGGTAGTCCCTGTTCCTACTACGGCAGTAATAGTGGTAGCATTATTAACTACAAATGATTGAACATTCGTTCCTCCTATAGTAACAGCTGTAGCTCCTGTAAAATTAGTTCCTGTGATTGTGAAACTTGTATTTTCAGAGCATCCATTAGGTGGAGTAAACGATACTATGGTAGGAGGTGGTAAAGCAGGACCTACAAAGTTTGAAATCGTTGCAGTAAATGTGCCACAACAACCGTCGTGCGTATAGCCATAGAAAGCAAATACATCTCCAGCAAGAACTGGTACTGATGTGCTTCCACTCCCCGTAGCAGAAGTTAAAATTGTATAAGTTCCATTTTTATAGTAACCAAAATCATCGTAGTATGGGTCTCCATGATTAACAGACCAATTAAACGACACATTACCACTTGATAACATTGTAATCTCATATCTTGTATAACATGCCCCAGCTGCATTATCTGGTCCCGTCAACGCAATACTAACTGGTGCTCCACCTGCATTTACAGAACCATTTCCCCCATTTACATGAACGATAGACCAGTTGGCCGGTGCGTAAATTCCTGAAAATTGGGCAAAGCTTGTATTACAAAAAATTAAGAAAATTAAACTCATAAATGCAGCGTTTAACCTCTTCAATGAAGACAACTGTCTTATTTTTTTAAAAAAGAAATATTTGTTCATAGTTTGTAAATTTTTAACGAAGATAACTTTTTATATTTAGAATTTATAATAAAATTTTAAATAAATTTTAAGATTTATTAATTTTAGTTTATTAAAAACAAGTATTTTAGCCTCATTATAACCTACTCATCACATGTTCCCTCTTTGGAAAGAATCCCCATTTATCCGATTGTTATTTCCTATCATTTTCGGAATATTAATTTACAAATTGGGTTGGAAATTTTCTGTAAATACGACGGCTGTAATTTGCATTTTGATACTCGTTTCAATCTTCTTATTTAATCGCTTAAAAGATTTTATTCAATTAAAATTGGCTTGGGTACAAGGTATTCTATTTCACTTTCTGATTTTATTTTGTGCTATTCTAATTTGCGGATATCATGATGTAAAAAATGATAAAACATGGTATGGACATAGCTTTGAAGGGTATGACTATTTATTAATTCAAGCAAAAACTCCACCAGAAGAAAAAGAAAAAACATATAAAATAGAAGCTGAAATTTTTGAATTAAAAAATGAACATCAATCAAAAGAGGTGAAAGGAACAGCCTTTTTTTATTTACAAAAAAATGAAAAAAGCCAACAGATTCGTTCGGGTAATTTTCTTTTAGTTCGAAATCAATTGAAACAAATTATTACTACAGGAAACCCCGGAGCATTTGACTATGCAGCCTATTGTGCAAATCAAAATATTTATCATACTGCTTTCTTGAAAAGTTCAGAATGGATAACCGTGGATACACTTGCTTCAACAATAAGTTCTTTTTTTCAATCTTTAAATCAAAAATCTAGAATCATCCTCGAAAAATATATCAAAAATCCAGATGCTCTCGGCATTGCAGAAGCCTTATTAGTAGGCTATCGACTCGATATTGACGACACCACATGGCAAGCCTATACGAATACTGGTATTGTGCATATCATCGCTATTTCGGGCATGCACATGGCAATGATTTACAAATCGGTTTTATGGCTACTATTGTTGATACCAACAATAAAAAATAAAAAATGGGCTATTATTCTTTCCGTTTTATTGATGTGGACATTTGCTTGTATTACAGGATTGCCGGCTTCTGTGGTCAGAGCTGCTTGTATGTTTTCCATTATTGCATTTGGTGATATTCAAGATAAAAAATCAAACACTTTAAATATGCTTTTTGCATCTGCATTTTTTATGTTGTGTGCAAATCCTTCATTTTTATTTGATGTTGGATTTCAGCTATCATTTTTAGCCGTTTTAAGTTTAATTTCATTTTATCAACCTATTTATGAGAAGGTAAATGTTTCTAATAAATTACTCGATTTAGCATGGCAATTGACCGCTGTTACATTGGCTGCACAAATATTGACATTTCCGATTTGTATCTTTTATTTTCATCAGTTTCCATTGCTGTTTCTCATTACGAATATGGTTGCTGTTCCACTCACGACGGTTATTTTATATTTAGAAATTCTTTTAATTTGTTTAAGCTACTTTACAAGTATAGGTGCTGTTTTAGGCATTTTAATTAATGAGAGTATTTTAAAACTTAATGAATTTGTTTTTTATTTAAGTCATTTAAAATTCAGTGTTTGGTCTGGAATCCAAATCAATTTCGCACAAACCATTTTACTTTATATTTTCCTCACATTATTTGTTGTTTGGTTGAAGCAAAAAAAAGCCAATTATTTTATTTACTCATTAATTATTGTCTTCATTTTAAGCGTTAGTTTTATGGTGCAACGCATTCAAATTTTCAGACAAAATAAAATCATTGTTTACAATATTTCGAAACAAAAATCGTTAGAATTTTTATATCAAAATCAATATGAATTTATTGCAGACCAAAGTGCTAGTATCTCAATGAAAGATAGTTTTTACACACTTATACCGGCACATATTTTTTATCAAAGCCAAAAAAATAATATTCCCCTTTGTGCACAAAATCAAACAACCCCAATTGAGCTTTTTCGATTCCAACAAAAAACAATTGGAAGAATTGAATCATGTCATTTTAATTGTGAAACTCCCATTCCTCTTGACATCTTAATCATTAGTCAAAAATGTGAAGAAAACATAGATTATATTTTAAAACAAATCAATCCAAAGCAAATCGTCATTGATGCGAGTGTTCCATTTTGGAAAATAGAAAATTGGGCAGAGCAGCTCCAATCAAAAAATATCCCTTATCATATAGTAGCTAAGCAAGGAGCCTTCATCATGGATATTTAAATATAGAGAGGATGAATAAATTCCCATAAATTGAATAACTTAGCATATTTAATTTATTTATAAAATGGAAAAAAATCGAACTGAAGTTGGAACATTGGGAGAATTTGGCTTGATCAATCGCTTAACCGAAAACACTGAAATATATAACGCCAGCACCTTAATGGGAGTCGGAGATGATGCTGCTGTCATTGATAGTTTTGGAAAACAAATTGTGGTGACAACAGATATGCTAGTAGAAGGAGTTCATTTTGATTTGATGTATATGCCACTAAAGCATTTGGGCTACAAGTCAGTCATCGTAAATCTTTCAGACATTTATGCCATGAATGCGAATCCAACTCAAATCACGGTGAGCATTGCTATTTCAAATCGATTTAGTGTGGAAGCATTAGAAGAAATTTATGACGGAATTCATTTAGCTTGTAAAAAATATGGAGTTGATTTAGTTGGAGGAGATACCACCACTTCAACATCAGGATTAATCATTAGCATCACCGCAATCGGAGAACTCGACGAAAACAAATTAACCACTCGTAAAGGAGCAAAAGAACATCATCTCATTTGCGTGACCGGCAATCTAGGAGCAGCCTACACTGGATTATTACTTCTCGAACGTGAGAAAAAAATATTTATCGAATCGCCCAACGTGCAACCCGATCTCGAAAATCAATCATATATCATCGAACGAATCTTAAAACCAGAAGCACAAAAAGAGTTGATAGAATGGCTCGATAAGCATCAAATCGTTCCGAGTGCGATGATTGATATTAGCGATGGATTAAGCTCAGAAATTTTACACATTTGTAAGCAAAGTGAATGTGGCTGCGTGATATACGAAGATAAAATACCTATTCATGAGCAAACTAGACAAAATGCAGAAATGTTCAAGATTGCAGCTATTACTTGTGCACTCAATGGTGGCGAAGATTATGAAATGTTGTTTACCATTTCTACAGATGATTTTGAAAAAATGGCAAC
>LNFQ01000047.1 GCA_001567165.1 Bacteroidetes bacterium OLB11 | reverse complement strand
CTAAAACACCTTTGTTAAAATCACTCGATTTGGTCAATAAAGCTACATTGGACGTATGTAATTATTTTGATAAAAACATCACTAAAATTACGCCTACACTTGGTTGGGAGCAAGAATATTTCGTTATTGATGAACTATTTGCTAATGCAAGACCCGACATTTTAGCAACTGGAAGAACTCTTTTTGGCCATGCTCCTGCCAAAGGCCAACAATTGGAAGACCATTACTTTGGAGCAATTCCTGATCGAGTTTTTGCTTATATGCAAGATTTTGAACAAGAGGCATACAAATTCGGAATCCCACTAAGAACAAGGCATAATGAAGTAGCGCCTTCTCAATTTGAATGTGCACCTATCTTTGAAGAAGTCAATATCGCTGTTGATCATAATTCTCTTTTAATGGATATCATGCAACGAGTAGCAAAAAGACATAAGCTGCAAGTGCTTACTCACGAAAAGCCTTTTAAAGGAGTAAATGGTAGTGGAAAACACAACAACTGGAGCTTAGCAACCGATACCGGAATTAACTTGTTGGCACCAGGAAAAACACCTCGAACTAATTTAATGTTCCTAACATTTTTTGTGAATGTTCTAAAGGCTGTTCATAATCATTCGGACTTATTAAGAGCCTGCATCGCATCTGCCGGAAATGACCACCGATTGGGGGCGGGGGAAGCACCACCTGCTATCATTTCTGTGTTTATTGGCTCAGAATTATCTAATGTGTTGGATGAAGTAGAAGAAAGAGTTATCGGAAAATTCACTGAACAAGATGAGGTGATTTTGAAAATGGATATTCATAAAAATATCCCAGAGTTATTGTTAGATAATACAGACCGAAACAGAACAAGCCCTTTTGCTTTCACCGGAAATAAATTTGAATTTAGAGCTGTAGGAGCTGCTGCTAATTGTGCATGGCCTATGACTATCCTCAACATCATTATGGCTGATGCACTCATTGAATTTAAACGTGAAGTTGATACCTTAATTCAAAAAGGTGAAAAGAAAGAAATTGCAATTTTGCATATCATAAAAAAATACATAAAAGAAAGCAAGCCTATTCGATTTGAAGGCGACAACTATTCTGAACAATGGGTTGAAGAAGCCAAAAAAAGAGGCTTGGGTAATTTTAAAGATACTCCTCGAGCACTTGAACTTTTCAGCAATCAAAAAGCAAAAACTCTTTTTGAAAAACATAAAATATTTTCTTCAATTGAAATTGATGCCCGTCATGAAATTATGCTTGAAGACTATGTCAAAAAAGTTCAAATTGAGGCTAGGCTTGTCGGAAACATGGCAAGTAATTATATTTTGCCACCATCAATTGCCTATCAAAATAAATTAATCGAAAATGTGAAAGGCTTGAAGGAATTGAACTTCCCAGAAGAAACATACAGTGCTCAATTGGAAATAATTTCAGTGATATCAAGGCATGTCAATGCCATTAGCAAAAATGTAGAAGCAATGATTGAAGCAAGAAAAGTAGCTAATAATATTGAATCGATGCACAAAAGAGCTTTGGAATATTGTGATGTTGTGAAACCTTATTTTGATATCATTCGTTATCATGCCGACAAGTTGGAACTCATTGTTGATGATAATTTATGGACTTTACCTAAGTACAGAGAATTGTTGTTTATGCGTTAGAGAAAAGTAACTTTTTAAGCATTCGATATTAAACTCAAATTTGAATTACATCATTTGGTTTGAGCTTTGCAAGAAAGAATATTGTTTTGAAATAAACAATATTCTTTCCGCTTATTATCATTCAAAAATTTTTATAAAAATAGATGAAATTTTTTACTTCAAATTTGTAGTATAAAATAACAGTGTGTTCGCTAAAGCAAAATATCCTTTTAAACAACAAATATCATTTTTATTGTTATTATTGTTAGGCTCTCAATGCTCGATGAACTGTCAAACAAACTCAAATAATATGTCAATTAAAAAGAATGAAATTTATTCCAAAATGGATACTCAAAAAGTAAAATTGAGTGATGAAATTTGGAAACAAAGTTTATCAAATGAAGTGTATGAAGTAGCACGAAAAAAAGGAACTGAAAGACCATTCACAGGTCAATATTGGAACTTTTTTGAGAAAGGAACATACTATTGTAAAGCCTGTGGCAATCCTTTATTTCAGTCAGATGCAAAGTTTGAAAGCAGTTGTGGCTGGCCTTCATTTTTTGAACCATTGAATGAAAAAAGTATGATTTATAAAGATGACAAATCATTTGGAATGATTCGTACAGAGGTTTTGTGTGGGCGTTGTGAATCACATTTAGGACATCTATTTGATGATGGTCCTGCACCAACTTATAAACGTTATTGCATCAACTCTGTTGTTTTGGATTTTGAAAAAAATAAATCAAATTGAAAATATTACTATCCATTTTAATTCTTATGTCAATCAATGCTTGCATTGGTCAGAATCAAAATAAATCAACACAAAATTTAAAAATAAATATGAATCAACAATCAACGAAACAAAATCAAGACTCAATCGTTTTGGGCGGTGGATGCTTTTGGTGCGTAGAAGCTCAATTGAAAATGTTGAAAGGTGTAGATACTGTCGTGTCGGGATATGCAGGAGGTTCAACTCAAAATCCTACTTACAAAGAAGTTTGCACAGGTCTCACCGGTCATGCAGAAGTTATCAAAGTTGTGTTTAATCAAAATCAAATTAATATAGAAAAAATATTAGAAGCCTTTTGGCAAGCACATGACCCAACACAAATTAACAGACAAGGAAATGATATAGGAACTCAATACCGTTCAGTGATTTTTTATCAAAATGAAAATCAAAAAGAAATTGCTGAAAAATTAAAAGAAAAATTGATAGCAGCTAAAGTGTATGAAAGTGAAGTGGTGACTGCCATAGAACCACTTGATACCTTTTATCCTGCTGAAGATTATCATCAAAATTATTATGAGGGAAACACGGAACAGCCTTATTGTCGATTTGTAATTACACCTAAAATTGAAAAGTTTAAAAAAATATTTGAGGAGAAAATAAAATAAAAATTTTAGCATTGCAATATGAAAAAAATGATTGTGTTATTGCTTTTTCTGTTTTCATGTTTTTCATTATTTGCCCAGTGGAATCAAGTGAAGAGTTTGGAAGTAAAGTTCAAAATTAAAAATTTTGGAAGATATATCCATGGCACATTTTCACGAACCGAAGCTAGTATTTTTTTGATAAAAAACAATTTAGAAAAATCGTTTTTTCAAGGCAGCGTGATTGTCAATTCTATTAATACAAAAAATGAAAAACGAGACTTACATCTTAAAGAAAAGAATGAGTTTTTTTTATACTGTAAAATATCCTAGAATAAACATTAAATCATTGTCAATTCAAAAAGTGAATTTGACAGAATATAAGGTGGTATGGAGTTTGACGATGAAAGGAGTTGCTAAAAAAACAGAAAGTGCCATTTATGTAGATTATGAAAATGAAAAAATAATTTTTTAAAACACAATTGGATATTAATCGTCGAATGTGGGAAGTAGGTGAGAATAGTTTTTTTATGAATGATCATGTTTTGGTTGATATTTGTTTGATAGCAGAAAAGTAAAAACATATTTATAAAATATATTTTTTTTAAAAAAATACGTAACTTCATAGCAAATTTTATGAACAATGGATAATCAAAATAAAAGAATTGTATTAGTGACCGGAGCTACAGGAGGTTTGGGAACTGCTATGTGTAAAAACCTTTTTGAAAATGGCTATCATGTAGTCGGAAATTATCGAAATAAAGAGAAGGCTGAAAAATGGAAACAAAAATTAGCAGAAGAAGGTTATCAAATTGATATTGTCGAAGGTGATGTTTGTAGTTTCGATTCTTCAAAAAGAATGATTGAAGAAATTGAAAAGAATTTTGGGACTATTGATATTTTGGTTAACAATGCTGGAATCACTCGTGATGGGCGTTTGGCTCGTATGAGTCATCAGGATTGGAACGATGTTATTAATACCAATTTGAACAGTGTGTTCAACTGCACACGAAATGTGATCGAAGGAATGATTGACAGAAAATTTGGTCGCATTATCAATATTTCTTCTGTGAATGGGCAACGAGGGCAATTTGGACAAACCAATTATTCAGCTGCCAAAGCCGGTATTCATGGGTTCACTAAAACACTAGCAATGGAAGTTGCAAAATATGGAATCACGGTTAACACAATTTCTCCCGGGTATATTGCAACTGATATGGTGATGGCTGTTCCTGAAAAAGTGAGAGATCAAATTGTGGCTCAAATTCCAGTTGGACGATTGGGAGGCACACATGAAGTGGCACATCTTGTTGCCTTTTTAGCAAGTGACAAAACTAGCTTTATTACTGGTGCTAACTATAGCATCAATGGTGGGCAACATGTTTACTAAAACTCAAATTTCACAGGCAATATTCAATTGTAATTTGAATTCATCATTCAATCTGTTATTATTTTTTGTAATATAGAATATGGTATACATTAATGAAGGAAATATTCCTAAGTATTCAATTTTGGAAAGCAAGCAAATGTCTTTCTGTGGTAAATAGATAGCCCATGTTTTAGAACTGCACTTCGATGTAAAGCGGTTGGGTAGCCTTTGTTTTGATTCCAATGATACATCGGAAATTGGTTATGAATTTCATTCATAAAATCATCTCTATAGGTTTTAGCTAAAATGCTAGCAGCTGCAATAGAAGCAAACAAACTATCTCCTTTCACGATACAAGTATGTTTGATTTTTTTGTATGGAATAAAACGATTTCCATCGATTAAAACATGAGTTGGAGTAACGCTCAATTGATCCAATGAGTGATGCATTGCAGTGAGAGAAGCTTTTAAAATATTCATTTTATCAATTTCTTCTGCATCTAGAAATGCAACACCAAAACTAATCGCATTCGACTCGATAATTGGTCTTAATTCATATCTTTTTTTTTCTGATAAAACTTTGGAATCATTTAAAAACGGATGATAAAAATCTTTCGATAAAATAACTGCTGCAGCACACACTGGACCAGCAATGCAGCCTCTTCCGGCTTCATCACATCCTGCTTCAATTTCATTTTCTGATAAAAAAGATTTCAACATTTTTTTAGTAAATATATACATATCTCAACGACAAATCAATCAAATAAATCAATCCATATTTTTTTCTCAATTTTAGATATTTTTTTTAGCTAAATCATATTATGTATTTTGGACTGAAACAAAGTAAATTTGCAAACATGGAATCACAAAGAGAACATCAAAACAAGCAAGTTGCCATTTGGCTGATGATTGGAGTTGGCATGTTAATCGTACAAATTTTAATTGGAGGTGTTACCAGATTAACAGGCTCCGGCTTGTCAATCACAGAATGGAAGCCAATTTTGGGACTTATCCCTCCTTTGAATGAACAACAATGGGGTCAAGCTTTTCAGATGTATCAAGAAAAAACTGGGCAGTTCAAATATTTAAACAACGACTTTACTTTATCTCAATTCAAATTTATCTATTTCTGGGAATGGTTTCATAGAGCTTGGGCACGTTTTATTGGCATTGTTTTTTTAATCCCTTTTTTCTATTTTATTTATAAAAAAGCATTCAATAAAGATATCATTATAAAATTATTTGCATTGTTTTTGTTAGGCGTTGGACAAGGATTGATTGGGTGGATTATGGTTAAAAGTGGCTTGAATGATGACAATCTTTATGTCAGTCATATTCGCTTGGCTGTCCACTTTATTTCAGCTTTAATTTTAGTTGCATTCACATTTTGGTTTGCATTGACCTTGATGATACCCCAAAAGCAAATTTTATCAAATCCAAAAATGAAAAATTGGTTAATTTTTATTTTACTTTTTTGATGATTCAATTAACCTATGGTGCTTTTATGGCTGGCCTAAAAGCTGCCACAGCCGCCACTACTTGGCCATCTATCAATGGAAGTTATTTCCCAGATAGTCTTGCAAATGGGGATTTTTTATATGATAAAATCAACATTCATTTTATACATAGAACACTCGCTTATTTATTGTTATTTATCATCACCTATTTTACCCTGAAAGCAAATCGATTTAAGGATTCTAACTTGTTTAATCAATTCAAATTTTATCCAATTATTTTAATGTTGTTACAAATTGTAGTGGGTATTCTAACCATTATAAATGCTAACAATACGGTTCGAAATGGCTTTGGAGCTTTTGAAACTTTTGCACAAATTCATCAAATCATTCCAATGTTTCTTTTACTATCTATTCTGACGCTTCTTTATTCTGTGAGGGCTACAAAATAAATACTTGACAGTATCTTTTCCATCTTTTTCATTTTGATAAAAAAATAGAACATTTAAAATATAGATAAACTATCTAAAACATAAAAACTTACTTTTGTATTTCAATGAACAGCAAGGCTACAAACAAAGAAAGATGGGAGGATGAAGATTTTCAAGAAAGTGAATATTTTCAAAAAGTATTATTGCTCAATTTGAAAGTGGATAAAGGACAAGAACTATTACGAATTGACAAGTTTCTTTTGCATCGTATTCCACAAACGACACGAAATAAAATTCAACAATCTATTGAAAATGGCTTAGTGTTAGTCAATCAAAAACAAGTCAAATCAAATTATAAAATCAGACCCAATGACCATTTGTTGGTATATGGTTTTCATGAAGAAGAGACTACTGAAATTGTTCCAGAAGATATTCCGCTTGATATTGTTTTTGAGGACGATGATTTGATTATTGTGAATAAGCCTTATGGAATGGTAGTACATCCCGGACATGGAAATCGTTCTGGAACTTTAGTAAATGCCATCGCTCATCATTTATTGAAAACAACACCAGACAAGGAATTGATGCCACGCGTTGGGTTAGTTCATCGGATAGATAAAGACACGAGTGGATTGTTGGTAATCGGCAAAAACTGAAAAAGCCTTGATGAGTTTGTCAGAACAATTTATGAATCACACAGTACAAAGAGAATATCAAGCTCTAGTGTGGGGTGATATACTTGATGATGAAGGTACGATTAGAAGTTTTATAGGAAGACATGAACGTTTTAGAAAATTATTTACTGTGTATCAAGAGGATGATGAAAAAGGAAAATATGCTGTCACTCATTACAAAGTGCTAGAACGGATGAATTATGTAACCCTCATAGAATGTAGGCTTGAGACGGGACGTACTCATCAAATAAGAGTTCACATGAAGCATATTGGGCACACCCTTTTCAATGATTTGATGTATGGTGGAGATAGAATACTGAAAGGAACTATTTATAATAAATACAAAGCCTTTGTTGATAATTGTTTTGATTTATGTCCAAGGCAAGCGTTGCATGCTAAAACACTCGGCTTTGTGCATCCCACAACCGGCGAAAAAATTTTATTTGAAAGTGCTCTGCCTGATGATATGCATCAGTTGATTGAAAAATGGAGAGCTTATTGCAAAACAAAAAGAATGATTTAAAATTATATCAAAATGGAAAATATAACATTTCAGCACTTATACACAATAGAATACAAGCAAGCATGGGATTTACAGGAAAAATATTTGGCTGAAAATTTAGAAATAAAAAAGAGAAATAGAGATCGAGAATTGAAACATCTCGATGATGAAAAAGAAGAAACAAAACAGTATTTTTTTCTTTGCGAACATTTGCCAGTCTTTACTTTAGGGAAAAGCGGACATATCGAAAATTTATTAGTAAATAATGAATATTTAAAAACAAAAAGGAATTTCATTTTTTAAAACAAATAGGGGTGGGGATATTACTTTTCATGGATTAGGACAAATCGTGGGATATCCTATTTTAGACTTAGAAAAAATAAACCCGATATTGTACTTTATATGAGAAACTTAGAGGAAATTATCATTAGAACTATTGCAGAATATGGTATAAAGGGCGAACGAAGTCAAGGAGAAACAGGCGTTTGGATTGACACATCTATTCCACACAAAGCAAGAAAAATTTGTGCTATGGGAGTCAAAACGAGCCGCTGGATTACGATGCATGGTTTTGCATTAAACGTCAATACTGATTTAAGTTATTTTGATTTGATTATTCCTTGTGGCATCCAAAACAAACAAGTTACCAGTATGCAAAAAGAACTCGGATATGAATTGAATGTGCAGGAAGTAGAAGAAAAAATTAAAAAACATTTTAAGGACATTTTTCAAGTAAATTTTTAAAGAAATAAATATGCATTTTTTTATAGCTTCAAAAAAAATGCGATTAAAAGGTTAAAACTGTTTTTTTGTCAGACAAATTCAAATTGGTATCTTATTTGAGTTATACATTACAAAAATAATATTTATGGCATCAGGTAAAATTAATGTTTCAGTCGAAAACATTTTTCCACTCATCAAAAAGTTTTTGTATAGCGACCATGAAATCTTTTTAAGAGAACTTATTTCAAACGCTACGGACGCAACAATCAAGCTAAAACACCTCAATAATATAGGTGAAGCAAAAGGCGATATTGGCGATCCGAAAATCATTGTAAAAGTTGACAAAGAAGGAAAAAAAATCCATATCATTGACCAAGGAATTGGTATGACTGCCGAAGAAGTTGAAAAATATATCAATCAAGTGGCATTTTCAGGGGCAGAAGAATTTTTAGAAAAATATAAAGATTCTGCCAAAGATGCAGGCATAATAGGACATTTTGGACTTGGATTTTATTCCGCTTTTATGGTTGCTCATCAAGTAGAAATTATCACAAAATCCTATAAAGACGAACCGGCTGCTCATTGGCTTTGTGATGGAAGTCCTGAATTTAACTTACTCCCATCAACCAAAAACGAAAGAGGAACCGAAATTATTCTGCACATTGCAGAAGACTCAGAAGAGTTTTTGGACGACTATCGCATCGAAGAATTATTGAAAAAGTATAATCGTTTCATGCCAATACCCATACAGTTTGGAATGAAAAAAGAAATGATAAAAGTAGGCGAAGGAGAAGAGGCAAAAGACGAAGAAATAGAAGTTGAAAATATCATCAATATCACTAACCCGGCTTGGACTAAAAGCCCGTCAGACTTGAAAGATGAAGACTATCAAGATTTTTATCGTCAACTTTATCCAATGCAGTTTGAATCTCCATTATTTCATATCCATTTGAATGTCGATTATCCATTTAATTTGACAGGTATTTTATATTTCCCTAAACTAAGCAATGAAATCCAACTTCAAAAAGATAAAATTCAGCTTTTTCAAAACCAAGTGTTTGTGACAGATAATGTCGAAGGAATTGTGCCCGAATTTTTGACTATGCTCAAGGGAGTGATCGACTCACCGGATATCCCTTTGAATGTGTCCAGATCATATCTGCAAGCCGATGGAAACGTAAAGAAAATTTCAAATTATATTACTAAAAAAGTATCCGATAAATTGAAATCTTTGTTTACTGAAAATAGAACTGATTTTGAAAATAAATGGAATGATATTAAAATCGTTTTAGAATATGGAATGTTGTCTGAGCCTAAGTTTTATGAGAAAGCAACTGATTTTTTCTTGTTTCCAACTGTCGAAAACCAATACTTGACACTTCAAGAATTAAAAGATAAAATTAAAGAAAATCAAACTGACAAAAACAACAAAATAATAGTTCTATACGCCGCCAACAAAGAAGCACAACATACTTATATTTCTCAAGCCCAAGAAAAAGGATATGTGGTATTGTTGCTCGATTCACCTATTGTGGCTCACTTAGTTCAAAAATTTGAATCAGATCATAACGACCTTCAATTTGTGAGAGTGGATTCAGATCATATTGATAATTTGATTAAAAAAGGAGAAGATGAAAAAAACAATTTAAGTGAGGAAGAACAAAATTTATTGAAAGAAAATATTGAAACAGCCATTGCCGATAAATCATTTAATATTCAATTTCAGCAAATGGATGAAAATGCAATTCCCTTCATAATTACCAAACCAGAATTTATGAGAAGAATGAAAGAAATGAGTGCTTATGGAGGTGGAATGTTTGGAATGGGAAATATGCCGGATATGTATAATTTAGTTGTGAATACAAAAAGTAAATTAGTACAACAGATTTTGAAAAACGAAAATAAAGAAAGCCAGGTATTGCAAATCAAACAAGCCCTTGACATTGCCAAACTTTCTCAAAATTTATTGAAAGGAGAAGATTTGACCAACTTCGTCAAAAGGAGTTTTGAGCTAATCGGAGACAAATAAAATATAGATAAATCATTTTCTAAAAACCCTAAGCAGATAACGCTGCTTAGGGTTTTTCCACTTCTACTTGTTTCTCATTTTTATATATCAATGAGCATTCCAATTATCTCAAAAGAAAGTTTTGATTTTCTCTATGTTTTCTTATCTTCTGACCTAAAAATTCCCTTGTGTTAACATTGGAACGTCAATATTTGCATGTGTAGAACTAAATTTCAATTCTGCTATCTTGTGTTGAAAAGTTTATTTAGGTTTTTTACTTCATGTGATCCTATCCATTCATTATTTAGAACGAAATTCATTCGCCAATTTCTTTTGTTTTTTTCAGTCATCTTTCATTTTATTTTTTTTCAAAATTTATGTACAAATCGTTTAATAAAATATATAATAAGATAAAGTTTTTTCTCACATATTTCGAGTCATTCGTTGAAAGTCATTGAGCATAATTAAAACTCCTTGGAATTCCATATTTTTTTACTATATTTGATATCCAAAGCTAATCAGCCTCTTTTAAGATAGACTTGATTTAGCAAGCATTTTAAAACAAATTTTTAAATTGACGAAAATGGAAATATTTGAAAATCTAGATTCGCTACTAAAAACCTTTTGGTTTGTAGCAATACCAGCAAGTTTGATATTCATTATTCAGACAATCCTGACTTTTTTTAGGTTCAGACACCTCTGATGGCATTGAAGCAGATTTTGATGGAGACTTTAGTGGCACAGATGCCCCATTTCAATTATTTTCACTAAGAAACCTCATCCATTTTCTTTTGGGCTTTAGTTGGACTGGAATCTCATTTTACACAACAATTGCAAACAAAGCAGTACTTATTTTTTTATCATTAATTGTTGGAGGACTTTTTGTATATCTATTCTTTCTTGTAATTCGTCAAGTCCAAAAATTAGCAGAAGATAACACATTTAAGATTGCAAACACATTGAATAAATCAGCCGAAGTATATTTGACAATCCCTGAAAATAAATTAGGCAAAGGAAAAATAATGGTAAGTGTTAATGGGTCATTACACGAATTGGATGCAATGACTGAAAATGAAAAAATACAATCAGGCTCAACAGTCAAAGTTGTAAAAATTGAAAACAATAATATTTTAATAGTAGAAAAAATTTAAAAAAAAATTATGACACCCGTATTAATAATCGTAGTAACTGCAATCGTTCTATTTGTTACGATTTCAGCATTAGTAGCAAGGTATAAGCGTTGCCCTTCTGATAAAATTTTAGTTGTCTATGGGCGAACAGGAGGCTCATCAGCAAAATGTATTCATGGAGGTGGTGCTTTTATTTGGCCTGTTATTCAAGACTTCGCTTTTCTAGATTTAAAACCATTATCTATTGAAGCTAATCTGACAAATGCTTTAAGTCGTCAAAATATTAGAGTTGATGTTCCTTGTCGTTTTACGATTGCAATCTCCACCGAAGCTGACAATATGAACACTGCAGCAGAAAGATTGTTGGGCTTAACATCTGAGCAAATTCAAGAACTAGCAAAAGATATTCTTTTTGGACAGTTACGTTTAGTGATTGCCACTATGACAATTGAAGAAATCAACTCAGACCGTGATAAATTTTTAGATAATATTTCCAAAAACGTAGATAGTGAACTTAAGAAAATAGGTTTAAAATTAATCAACGTCAATGTGACTGATATTAAAGATGAATCAGGCTATATTGAAGCATTAGGAAAAGAGGCCGCCGCAAAAGCAATCAATGAAGCAAAAGTGAGTGTTGCCGAACAAGAAAAAATTGGAGAAACAGGAAAAGCATTAGCTGATAGAGAAAAAGATACACAAATTGCAGAAACGCATAGAGATCGCGATGTGAAAATTGCCATCACCCAAAAAGATAAAGAAATCAGTATAGCAACTGCGGTAAAAGATGAAACTATTGGAAAAGCAGAAGCAGAAAGAGATACAAGAGTCAAAACATCTGAAGCAAACGCTGTCGCTATTAAAGGAGAAAACGAAGCAAAAAATTGCTATTGCTCAATCCGAAGCCAATCGAAGAGAAAAAGAAGCAGAAGCATTAAGAATTGCATTAGCCTCAGAAAAAGTGCAACAAGCTAAAGCATTAGAAGAGGCTTATCTTGCAGAGCAAAAAGCAGAGATGGCTCGTTCTGAAAGAGAGCGATCAACACAAATAGCAAATGTAGTTGTCCCTGCCGAAATTGCGAAACAACGAGCCATAATAGAAGCACAGGCAACAGCTGAAACGATTAGAGAAAACGCCAAAGGGGAGGCCGATGCTATTTTTGCCAAAATGGAAGCAGAAGCAAAAGGGCTTTTTGAAATTTTGACAAAACAAGCAGAAGGGTATAAAGAAGTCGTAGCAGCAGCAGGTGGTGACCCTAGCAAAGCATTCCAACTTTTATTAATTGAAAAATTACCAGAATTAGTAAGAACGCAAGTGGAAGCTGTTAAGAACATTAAAATTGATAAAATTACAGTATGGGATTCTGCAAATGGCCAAGGTGAAAATGGCAATTCTTCAACAGCAAATTTTGTTTCTGGAATGATGAAAACGGTGCCGCCTCTGAATGATTTATTCAATATGGCTGGCCTTAATCTTCCATCTTATTTAAAAGGAGCAGATGAAAAAATCGAAACAAAAGAGACAAACGAAAAACGAAAAATAATCGTTTTCTAAAACATAAAAAAACAATATAATAGCCCCAAAATATTTTAAGAAGATCTTAAGTCAATGAATCTTGTTTTTGGTTTCATAGATTAATTAGTAATTTCACAAAATTATTTTCATAACACAGAAAAACGACATGCATAAAAATATTAGAAACAGTGACGTGTTGGAATATCACACCAATGGAAGACCCGGAAAAATTGAAGTAGTCCCCACAAAAGAAACCAAAACACAAAGAGATTTAGCTCTAGCTTATTCGCCAGGAGTGGCAGTGCCTTGTAAGGAAATTGAAAAGAATCCAGAAGATGTTTTTAAATATACCAGCAAAGGTAACTTAGTAGCCGTTATTTCGAATGGCACAGCAGTTTTAGGGCTTGGAAATATTGGCCCTTTAGCATCAAAACCAGTGATGGAAGGAAAAGGGTTATTATTTAAAATTTATGCAGATATTGATGTTTTTGATATCGAATTAGATGCCAATAATGTAGATGATTTTGTCAAAATTGTAAAATCATTAGAACCCACTTTTGGTGGAATTAATCTCGAAGATATTAAAGCACCAGAATGTTTTGAAATAGAAGAAAGATTGAAAAAAGAATTGAAAATTCCTGTCATGCACGATGACCAACATGGCACTGCAATTATTTCATCAGCTGCATTATTAAATGCTATCGAGCTACAAGGTAAGGATATTCAAAAGGTAAAAATCATTGTCAGTGGTGCCGGTGCATCTGCTTTAGCTTGTTGCGATTTGTATATCAAATTAGGTGCAAAAATCGAAAACTTTACCATGTTTGACAGCAAAGGAATGGTATCCAAACAAAGAACCGATTTAGACGAAAGAAAAAGTAAATTTGCCAATCATCCAAAATCAAAAACATTAGAAGAAGCGATGAAAGGAGCTGATGTATTTGTTGGATTATCAAAAGGTGGAATCTTGTCTTCTAAAATGCTCAAGTCAATGGCCAAAAATCCGATTGTCTTTGCTTTAGCAAACCCCGACCCGGAAATTGATTATGAAACTGCTATCAAATCTCGTCCTGATATTATTATGGCAACAGGTAGAAGCGACTATCCAAATCAAGTCAATAATGTGTTAGGATTTCCATATATTTTTAGAGGAGCACTAGACGTGAGAGCCACTACCATCAACGAAGAGATGAAGTTAGCAGCCGTGAAAGCATTAGCTACATTAGCAAAATCTCCTGTGCCAGAATTGGTTAATATGGCATATCAAAAAAGAAATATGACCTATGGTCACGAATATATTATTCCCAAACCAATGGACCCACGGTTACTCCCCGTCATTTCATTAGCCGTAGCAAAAGCCGCTGTGAAAAGTAAAGTGGCTACCAATATCATCAAAGACTGGAAATCTTATGAAGAAGAACTTCAAAATAGATTAGGCAATAATGATAATATTTTGAGAGTGATTATTAATAAAGCAAAACAACACAAACAAAGAGTGGTTTTTGCAGATGCTGAAAATTATAAAACATTAAAAGCCGCTCAAATAGTGAGAGATGAAGGAATCGCAATCCCAATTTTATTAGGAAATGTCAAAAAAATAAAATCATTAATTAAATCAAATAATTTAGACCTAAAAGATGTCGAAATCATCGACCCTAAATCGGATGAATTTGAAGACAAAAGAAATGAATATGGTGAAATTTTATTTGAAAGAAGAAATCGAAAAGGATATAATCATTATGAAGCCAAAAAAATAATGAGAGAACGAAATTATTTCGGATGTATGATGGTTGAACAAGGCGAAGCAGATGCCCTTATTAGTGGCTTAACTCGCAACTATCCTGATACATTAAAACCAGTTCTTGAAATTATAAAAGTTGAACCCAATATCAAAAAAATTGCTGGTATGTATGTGATGTTAACCAAAAGAGGACCCATCTGTTTTGCCGACACAACAATTAATGAATTTCCTAGTACTGAAGACCTTGTGGGAATCACCCTTTTAGCCGCAGAAAAACTTAAAAGCATTAATATGACTCCTCGAATTGCAATGCTTTCATACTCTAACTTTGGAGCAAGTACACTTGAAGAATCAAGAAAAATAAAAGAGGCAGTTTCAATCCTTCATAAAAATTATCCTGAACTAATCGTAGATGGTGAAATACAAGCTAGCGTTGCCTTTAACAGCGAATTGTTAAAAGAAAATTATCCATTTAGTACCCTTGTTGACAATCCTCCAAATATTTTAATATTTCCTAATTTAGCATCAGGAAATATTGCTTATCACTTGATGATGGAACTAGGAAACTCAGAAGCCATTGGCCCAATCTTAATGGGGATCAACAAATCGGTCCATATATTACAACTCGGTAGCACTGTTAGACAAATCGTGAATATGGTTGCTATTGCCGCCGTTGATGCTTATGTAAAAAAACAAAAATCAACTCATTAGAATGAACCCAATATTAAAAAAATCAATCGGAATCATAACTGGTATTGTCATTGGTTTTGTATTCATCTTTTCAGCAATCTCCAAGTTGCCAACGCTTGAGCAATTTGGTTGGACAATTGTCGAAACAACCCACATGAGTTGGGCATTAGCAGAGTGGGGGGCTCGCTTATTAATCGGTATCGAACTATTAATCGGAGTGTTTTTTGTCTTTCGTTTATATGTCAAAAAATATACCATTCCAGCTTCAATTTTCCTGCTAATAACATTTACGATTTATTTGTTCATGGTTTTAAAAACCCAAGGAAATGATGGTAATTGTGGTTGCTTTGGCGAAGTCATTACAATGACACCCATTCAGTCCATTATCAAAAATGTAGCCCTCATTTTACTAATTGTTTTTTTATACTTTTTTACTTTTGAATGGGAGTTAAAACAAAAAAATTTATCATTTGCTCTTTGCATTTTCACACTCATCACCCCTTTTTTATGGAGCCCACCAGAAAGCATTTATATAAATGAAAAAGAAAAAGAATTAAATCAGCCCATTCCTTTGAGTATTTTATATCAATCAGAAAATAATCCACCACCACAAGTTGAACTAAGAAAAGGAAAACATGTATTGTTATTTTTGAGTTTGACATGTAAATATTGTAAAAAAGCAGCCAAAAGAGTTCGCATTATGAAAGAGCAACATCCTGAAATACCTTTTTATGCAATCTTAAACGGAGAATCGTCTGATCTAGAAACATTCATGAGAGAAACTCGAATGTCCAATATCCCTTACTCGATGTTTAATGGGGCTGACGAATACACCCAAATGAGTGGAGGATACACATTGCCTTCTATTAAATGGGTGCAAGACACGACAGTCATCAAAGAACCGAATTATATCACTTTGAACGAAAATGAAATTATCCAGTGGCTCAAAGAAAATAAATAACATTTTCAAAATACTCATATTATAAATTCCACGCTTTCAAGGCCCTATTTTTTAATATAAAACCAATCACCAAAATAGATAAATTCTCTTAGCACTCAATTTTCTAAAATCAATTGATAGAATTTAATATAATAATATATATTTGTAAACCTTATTATGATTTGTTTTTTAAATGGAAAATATATTATAAAAACGCCAACTTATGTCTGGATAGAAGTAAACGGAATTGGCTACGAAGTCAATATTTCATTAAACACCTATTCTCAAATCCAACATTTACAAAGTGGTATTTTATACACTCACTTACAAATAAAGGAAGATGCCCATACACTATTCGGTTTTTTTGAAGAAGAAGAAAGAAACTTATTTCTTCACTTAATTACAGTCAGCGGAATTGGTGCATCCACTGCTAGAATGATGCTTTCAAGCATGAAACCCGATGAAATTCATCAAGCAATAGTCACTGAAAACGAATTACTTCTTAGTAAAATCAAAGGAATAGGACCCAAATCTGCCAAACGATTAATCCTAGAATTAAAAGAAAAACTGATAAAAAATAAACCGATTGAAAATATGCCGCTAACGGTTAACAATAAAATAGATAGTGATGCGTTAAATGCTTTAATAAGCCTCGGTATTGCTCGCAATACTGCTTACAATGCAATACAAAAGGTGCTAAAAACTGAAACAAATATTGAATTAGAAACACTTATTAAATTATCATTGAAAAACATTTAATCCGCATTTGAATTCTTTTTTAAAATATCTATTTCAATTTATTGTCATTTTTGCTATGACCTTTTTTGGCATGTATCTAAGTACAGCAAAGCCATATCAGCATTTATATTATGAAACTCCAAACATAGATACTCCTGAAAATAAAAAAGATAATCCGAATCTCGTTTTCCCAATTGAAGACCGTGTTGGAGATAAATATAATGACAAGCCTCCAGCTCAATTTGATTTAAAAGATCCCCAAAACATCAATACAGATGTCGATTATGACCCTGCTACTCAACAATATTTTATTACAGAAAAAGTAGGAAAAGAATATTACAGAGCTCCTTCTTATATGACTTTTGAAGAATTTTTGAAATATCAAGCCCAAAAAGACGAAGAAGCTTATTTCAAAAAAAGAGCCAACTCGCTCATGCAAATCTCAAAAAATGGAGGAATCATTCCAAAGGTAAACCTAGGAAATGCCATATTTGACAGGATTTTTGGAGGAAATACTATCGAGGTAAAACCTCAAGGAAATGTCGATTTGACTTTTGGAGGAAACTGGGAAAATGTGAAAAATCCAACCTTAGTTCAAAGAGCTCAAAAATATGGAATATTCGATTTTGATATGAATATGAACGTAAATCTACTTGCAAAAGTAGGTGAAAAAATGCGTTTCAATTTTAATTATAATACCAAAGCAACTTTTGATTTTGAAAACCAACTCAAACTCAATTATACCGGACAAGAAGATGATATTATTAAAAAAATAGAAGCCGGTTATATTAGCTTTCCTTTAAGAACATCTCTTATTCAAGGTGTGCAATCTTTATTCGGAGTAAAAACTCAATTGCAGTTTGGACGATTGATGGTCAATACTGTTATTTCTCAACAAAAATCTAAAAAAGAAAGCTTCTCATTAAAAGGGGGAACTCAAACCCAAAACTTTTCAATTTCAGGAGACAATTACGATGAATTTAGACACTTTTTATTAGCACAAACATTTAGAAACAATTTCAATAATGCCTTAAAAGATTACCCGGTTGTCAACTCATTAAATAATATCACACGTTTAGAAGTTTGGGTCACTAATAAAACCGGAACTGTTGAAAATGCTAGAGATGTCGTTGCTCTCCAAGATATAGGCGAACCTCAGCCATATCAAAACTCTTTCTACAAATCATCAAATGGTCAAGCAGATAACAATGCCAACACTTTATACACTCAAATCATACAAACTAATGGCACTCGTGAAATTGGGAATGTGGTTAGCTCCCTTCAAGGATTAGGACTAAAAGGAAGAGTAGATTTTGAAAAAACTTTTGCAAGAAAATTGAATCCATCCGAATTTACTTTTAATCCACAACTTGGATTTGTATCGATCAACTCGATGTTGCAACCCGATGATGTAGTTGGAGTTGCCTATCAATACACCAATAATGGCAAAGTATATCAAGTCGGTGAATTTGCTCAGGACTTGCCACCAGACAGCATTAGCCCTAAAGTACTTTTCTTAAAAATGTTGAAATCAACTTCACCCGACCCAAAAGTTCCTATTTGGGATTTAATGATGAAAAATATTTATTCGCTTGGTGCTTCAGGAGTAAGTAAAGAAGATTTTGTTCTAAACGTCATGTATTTAGACCCAGGAGGTGGAGAAAAAAGATATTTACCAGAAGGGCCTAAAGCTGGTATTCCATTATTGACTTTATTAAACTTAGATAAATTAAATAATCAAAACGACCCACAACCCGATGGTCGATTTGACTTTGTGGAAGGCGTAACGATCAACTCACAAACCGGAAAAGTCATGTTTCCTGTGTTAGAACCATTTGGCGAAGACCTGAAACCAATGTTGGGAGGTAGCATTCAACTTGAAAAAAAATACCTTTATCAAATTCTTTATGATTCAACCAAAAACATTGCAATTCAATTCCCTCAATACAATCGCTTCCTACTTAAAGGAACTTACAAATCGGCAAGTGGCTCTGAAATATTCTTAGGTGGATTCAATATTCCACAAGGCTCGGTTACGGTTTATGCAGGTGGACAAAAATTGACTGAAAACGTTGATTTTACGGTAGATTATGGAATTGGAAAATTAAAAATTATCAACGCTGGCGTTTTAAGTTCAGGAATCCCAATCAACGTGTCTTTTGAAAACAGTGCCACCTTTGGAATGCAAGTTCAAAACTTTACCGGTACAAGATTAGATTATTTTATCAATGATAAATTGACCATTGGAGGAACCATGCTCAGGCTTTCTGAAAGACCATATAACACAAAAGTTACTTATGGAGATGACCCCATAAAAAACACAGTATTAGGTTTAGATTTTAATTATCAAAGTGATTTACCCGCTCTTACCCGTTTCATTGATAAACTACCTCTCATTTCAACCAACACACCATCAATGATTAATGCTAGAGGAGAAGTGGCAACTCTTAAACCCGGGCATAATAAAATGATTAATGACCAAAATGGAGAAGGGAATATTTATATAGATGATTTTGAAGGAACAAAAAGCGGTTATGATTTAAGGTTTCCGATTACTAGCTGGGCTATTTCAAGTGCTCCACAAGAAGCAACCGACAAATATGGAAATATTTTATTTCCTGAAGCAACCCTCGTCAATAATTTGAATTATGGAAAAAACAGAGCAAAAATAGCATGGTATAATCTAGACCCATGTTTAGTAGATCCTGCTCAAAATTGTATGCCTGATCATCTTAAAAAAGATACAGCTCAACTTTCAAATCACTATCTGCGTTTAGTGCAACAACAGGATGTTTTCCCTTTGAAATCCTATACCACCCTTCAAGGAAATCTACCTACTTTTGATTTAGGATTTTATCCAAAAGAAAGAGGTCCATATAATTTTGATGCAACAAATATTACTGCTGATGGTGAACTGCTAAACCCACTAAAACGCTGGGGAGGCATAATGAGAGCCATTGATAATAGTGACTTTGAAACAGCCAATGTGGAATTTGTCGAATTTTGGGTAATGGATCCATACATTAAAGACCCCTCCAACCCCGGTGGCTCATTCTATATTAACCTCGGTAATATTTCAGAAGATATATTAAAGGATTCAAAAAAGTTTTTTGAAAACGGACTACCTTATCCTCAAGATAATCGAAAAACAACCAATACAATTTGGTCTAAAATTCCAAACTTTCAACAACAAATAACACCCGCATTTGATAATGACCCATCAGCTAGAGCAGCTCAAGATGTTGGATATGATGGCTTAAACAATAATGAAGAAGCAGAACATTTTTTAAATTATTTAGATGAACTGAAAAATAATTTTGGACTCACTTCTCAAGCTTATTTGAATGCATCTAATGACCCATCTGGTGACGACTTTCATCATTTTAGAGGTGAAGATTATGACAATGCCGCAATGCCCATTATCAAACGCTATCGCAACTATAATAACTCACAAGGAAACTCTCCCGTTACTGATAATAACTCTCAATACTCCAATGCAGCAACGAATATTCCTGAATCTGAAGACTTAAACAGAGATAATACGCTGAATGAAAATGAACAATATTTCCAATATCGAATTGACATTAAACCCAATATGCAGGTTGGCACAAATTATATAGTCAACAAACAAGTAACGCCTGTCAAACTCGCTAATGGAAATGTAGAAAATGAAACATGGTATCAATTTAAAGTTCCAATTAATGAATATACCGATAGAGTAGGAGGTATTTCCGACTTTAAATCAATTCGATTCGTGCGTATGTTTTTGACTGGCTTCCAAGACAGTATCATCCTGCGTTTTGCAAGACTTGAATTAGGAAGAAATCAATGGAGAAAATATAATTTCTCTCTTAAAAAACCCGGCGAACTCGTGCCAAATAATGACAATGATGCTACATCTTTCAACCTTTATTCTGTCAGTGTTGAAGAAAATAGTAGCCGTGCTCCTATTCCTTATGTGTCACCTCCCGGAATAGACAGACAACTACAACAAGTATCAAATGGGCAATCCATAAAACAAAATGAACAATCACTTTCCATTCAAGTATGTGGACTTGAAGATGGAGATTCAAGAGGTGTGTTCAAATCGCTTGGTATGGATTTAAGACAATTTAAAACAATAAAAATGTTTGTCCATGCAGAAAATGGAGAAACATCACCACTCAAAAAAGGAGACCTACGAGCGTTCATTCGTTTAGGTAGCGACTTTGTCTCAAACTACTACGAATATCAAGTACCTCTTACTTTCACAGATTGGGGCAGTCGTGACCCTTACTTGATTTGGCCAGAAGCAAATAATTTTGAAATCCAAATAGAAGACCTTGTCAATGCAAAACTTACCAGAAATAAAAAAGGAGTCAATTATGCACTTCCTTTTGAAACAAAAGACTCTAAAGGAAACTATATAAAAGTAGTTGGAAATCCAAATATCGGTGATGCAAAAATGGCAATGTTAGGAGTATTAAATCCTCAAAAAACACCTAATGACCCAAGCGATGATGGTGCGAAAAAATGTGCCGAAGTCTGGTTTAACGAACTTCGACTGTCAAACCTAGATGAACAAGGAGGCTCTGCAGCTACAGGCTCAGCAGAAATTCAGTTGGCCGATTTAGGAAATGTGAAAATGAGTGGTAGCATGCACACCGCAGGCTATGGAAATATTGACCAAAAACTGAACCAACGATTTCGTGATAATTTTTCACAATTTGATATATCAGCCAATATCAATGCCGGAAAACTTGCACCAAAATCATGGGGAGTGCAGTTACCCGTATTTGCAGGCTACTCTCAAACTGTTAGCAACCCAATTTATGACCCTTATGATTTAGATATTAAACTAAAAGATAAGGCAAAAGAATATTCAGGAAAACAAAAAGATTCTATTAAAAGTATAGCTCAAGATTTTACCTCTATCAAAAGTGTCAACTTCCAAAATGTGCGTATTAATCCAACTAAAAATAAGAAAAAAGAACCTTGGGATTTGCAAAATTTTGATTTAAGCTATTCATTCACACAAACCGATAAGCATACTCCCCTTATCGAAAAAGACCAATTGACCGAACATGCTGCTAGCTTAGGGTACGCTTACAACATCAAACCAGTAACCTTCGAACCATTCAAAAAGCTGATTCCACCCAAAAGGAAATATTATCAACTAATAAGAGATTTCAATGTAGGGCTTATCCCAACCAATTTCAACATGAGAAACACTTTAAATAAAACCTTAGGTGAAACAAAAGTTAGAAATATTGATGAAGGACCTTATAAAATTGATCCTAACTATTATAAATTTTTTACTTGGAATCGAACATACAGCCTTCGTTGGGATTTGACAAAATCAATATCCGTTGATTATAATGCCACTAACTTAGCTCGTATCGATGAACCTTATGGACCTTTAAACACTCAAGAAAAGAAAGATACTTTTTGGAATAATGTCAAAAGATTAGGCAGAAATACGGCCTTCAATCAATCATTCAATGCAAGCTATAATGTGCCATTAAACAAATTCCCACTTTTAGATTGGGTGACCGCAAGAGCAACTTACGGAAGTACTTTCAATTGGACTGCGGCCTCTCTTCTTGCAAAAGATTTGGGAAATATTGAAGGCAATACACAAACTCGTCAAGTCAATGGGGAACTTAACTTTAATACTTTATACAATAAAGTGAAATTACTGAAAGCTATTAATATGCCAAAACCTACTGGAAAATCGCCTAAAACAAACATTTTACCAGAAAAAAAATCATTAGGTAGCGGAGGAAAACAAGTAGATCGAAATTCACCAAAAGGCAAAAATGATAATGCAGGCGATACAGATGGAGGTAGTATGGCAAGCTCCGGTGGCTCAACAGGTGGAGGAGATGACAACGGCAAAAACAACCTAAAAAATGAGGATAAAAAATCAAAAAATAATGAAAATAATGCCAATGTTATAAATAATAATCCGGGAGCATTTATCGAAAATGTAAAAGAAAGAGACCTCGCAAGAAAAGACTCAATTGTAAAAGCTCGACTGCAAGAAAAAGAATTAAAAAAGAAAGAAGCTTTAGCCAAAAAAGCACTCAAGAAAAAGGCTGTACCTAATCCATCTGACGGAGTACGTTTCGTAGGGAAATTTTTGATGATGGCAAAAAGAGCAACATTCAATTATACTGAAAATATGGGAACCATATTGCCAGGTTATATGGATAGCACTCAATTCTTCGGAGCTAATTTAAGACACTCCAATGGAAGTGGATTACCTTTTGCGTTTGGCTATCAGCCAGACCGTTACTGGCTTGAAGGAAAAGGGAACGATAATGTGATGACAAGAGACTCACTTTTCAATGCCCAGTTTGAACAACAATATTCGCAAACTTTCAATGCCATGGTCAATCTCGAACCATTCAAAGATTTTAAAGTTGACCTCAATTGGAATAAGACTTTTAATAAAGGTTATACCGAATTATTCAAAGATACACTTGGAGGAGGAAATGAATATGCCCATTTAAACCCTTATGAAAACGGAGGATTTTCAATTTCTTACATTGCTATCAAAACAATGTTTGAAAAAGCAAACTCAATAGAAGGATCCTCTAGAGCTTTTGCTGAATTTAGTAATAATCGAAAAATTATTTCAGAAAGATTAGGTATTATCAACCCTTACACAGCAGGAGTTCGAGACCCTAATGACCCTGAATTTTATAAAGGATATAATCGATATTCACAAGACGTTTTGATACCGGCATTTTTAGCAGCTTACACTAAAAAAGATCCTAAAACATTCCCATTAGTAAACACTTCAAATGAAAGTGTTCGTTCCAATCCTTTTAAAAATTTAATGCCTTTGCCTAATTGGAGAATAAATTATTCAGGTTTAGCAAGAACAACAGCTTTCAAAGAAATATTCCAAAGTTTCGTCTTGAATCATAGCTATACCGGAACATTAAGCATGAATAGTTTTACATCAGCACTATTATATAGAGATGTCTATGCACTAGGATTCCCATCTTTTATTGATTCAATTTCTTCCAATTATATTCCTTATTTTATGGTTCCTAATTTAACCATTAATGAAAATTTCAGTCCATTATTAGGAGTAGATGCAACATTTAAAAATTCTTTAAACTTACACGTAGAATATAAAAAATCAAGAATCTTGAGTTTGAGTTTGATTGACTTCCAACTTAGCGAAACAAGAAGTAAAGAAATAGCAATTGGAGGAGGATATCGTATGAAAAACGTAACCATTAACACTCCTTATTTTGGATTGAACAAATATAAAAGTGATGTCAATATCAAATTAGATTTAGGGTTTAGAGACGATTTGACCACACTTAATCGTCTCGATCAAGATATACATCAACCGACACGAGGACAGCGAGTCATCAACATTTCACCATCGATTGACTATATGCTTACACAAAGTCTTACACTGCGGTTTTTCTACGATAGACGGCAAAGCATACCTTATGTGTCCAACGCATTTCCAATTACCACCACAAGAGCCGGCGTAATGATTCGATTTTTATTAGGACAATAAAGTAAGCAATTGGGACTTGAATGTTTGAAGAATAATCTAACATAAATCATATTTGAAAAAAGCCTTTCATGTACCTTTACACTTATGAAAAAGACGATAGATGTCATTGGAGCAAGAGTTCACAACTTAAAAAATATAAATAGCTCAATTCCTAAAAATAAACTTACGGTTATTACCGGAGTCAGTGGCAGTGGAAAATCATCTCTAGCGTTTGATACCATTCATTCCGAAGGTCAAAGAAGATATATGGAAAGCTTTTCGGCTTATGCTAGACAATTTATTGGAAATATTGAGCGTCCTGATGTTGATAAGATTGATGGGCTTTCGCCTGTCATTGCAATTGAGCAAAAAACAACAAATAAAAATCCTCGTTCAACCGTTGGGACAGTTACAGAAATATACGATTTTATGAGATTGCTTTTTGCTAGAATAGGGGAGGCTTATAGCTATAATACAGGTAAAAAAATGATTCGATATAGTGAAGAGGAAATTATAAAATACCTTCTGAAACATTTTGAAAATAAAAAAGGAATTATTTTATCTCCTATTGTAAAAGGGAGAAAAGGTCATTATCGCGAGCTTTTTGAAAAATTAAGAAAACAAGGCTTTTTAAGAGTCCGAGTGGATGGTGAACTGTTGGAACTGAAACCTAAAATGCAAGTGGATCGATATAAAATTCACGATATCGAAATTGTCATTGACCGATTAAAAATTGATAAAGAAAATCAATATCGATTAGTAGAAAGTATACAAAGTGCTTTGAAACATGGCAATGATCAAATCATGATTTTAGAACATACTATTGATAATCAAAATGAAAATAAACCGCATCTGTTGTCAAAACATTTAATGTGTGAAGACACGGGCATCAGTTATGATGAGCCTTCTCCTAATTCTTTTTCATTCAACTCACCCTATGGTGCTTGCCCTCGCTGTAAGGGGATTGGAACGGTATATCAAATTGATTTGAATGAAGTGATTCCAAATAAAGAAATAAGTATTGCTGATGGAGGTATTGCTCCTCTAGGTTTGCAAAGAGACACAATTGTTTACAAACAAGTAAAAGCAATTGCCGCAAAATATAAAGTGGATATTAATAAACCCGTTCGACTAATTGATGAAAAAGCTTTGAACGTTTTGCTTTGGGGAAGTGAAGATGCTAAAGTAGATTTAGAGATTGATTTTGAGTCGAGCCATGCAGCTTATTCTACAAAATTTGAAGGCATTATCAATATGCTTGTCCGTTGGTTTCATGATACAGGCAGCCAACATGTGAAACAATGGGCTGAACGATTTATGAAAGAGTGCACTTGTCCTTTATGTGAAGGAACGCATTTAAAAAAAGAAAGTCTTTGGTTTAAAATTGATAATAAAAATATTGCAGAACTGAGTAAATTGGATTTGCAATCGCTTCAAAACTGGTTTCAAAATATTGAAAAAAAATTGAGTCCAAAACAAAATATTATTGCAAAAGAAGTACTAAAAGAAATCAGAGAACGGCTTGGATTTTTACTAGAAGTAGGCTTAGGATATCTATCACTAGATAGAACTTCCAAGACATTAAGTGGTGGAGAAAGTCAACGAATTAGAATTGCAACTCAGATTGGTTCAAAACTAAAAGGAATTACCTACATCCTGGATGAGCCTAGCATTGGGCTTCATCAAAGAGATAATGAACGATTGATAAAAGCACTTCAATCTTTGAGGGATATTGGAAACACAATCATCGTAGTTGAGCATGATAAAGATATAATGTTAGCAGCAGATTACTTAATTGATATCGGACCGGGTGCAGGAAAATATGGTGGGGAAATCATTAATGCAGGAAGCCTAAAAGAATTTTTGGAAACCGAGACTTTAACTTCAAAATATTTAACCCAGTCTAAGCAAAAAGAAGGCACAATTAAAAGAAGAAATGGGAATGGATTCAGTTTAAAATTAGAGGGAGCACAAGGAAATAATTTAAAAAATATTCAAGTTGAATTTCCTTTAGGTGTGTTTATTTGTGTCACTGGCGTTTCTGGAAGTGGCAAGTCCACTTTAATCAATGAAACCCTTTACCCAATACTATCACAGCATATTTACAAAAGCAAAACTCCTCCATTGCCTTATCATTCGATAAGTGGTTTGGACCATATCAACAAAGTAATCGATGTTGATCAATCTCCAATAGGACGCACTCCTCGAAGCAATCCTGCAACCTATTGTAATATATTTAATGATATTCGACAGCTCTATTCAACAATTCCTGAGGCTAAAATTAGAGGATATAAACCGGGGCGGTTTTCATTCAATGTGAAAGGAGGAAGATGTGAAGTGTGTGAAGGAAATGGAATGAAAACAATTGAAATGAATTTTTTGCCAGACGTGCATGTCTTATGTGAAAAATGCAATGGGAAACGCTTTAATCAAGAAACATTAGAAATTCGATATAAAGGAAAATCAATCGCAGATGTCTTAGAGATGACTGTAGCTGAGGCATCTGATTTTTTTAAACATATTCCTTCTATTTACAGAAAAATAAAAACACTCGTTGATGTTGGATTATCTTATATTAGTTTAGGGCAAAGTGCATTAACATTGAGTGGTGGCGAGGCTCAACGAATAAAGCTTGCAACAGAATTATCAAAAAAAGACACAGGACATACATTCTATATTTTAGATGAACCCACAACTGGCTTGCATTTCAGTGATATTGAAATGCTCATTCAAGTCCTTCAAAAATTAGTAGATAGAGGAAATACAGTTTTGGTAATTGAACATAATTTAGATGTAATAAAAGTAGCGGATTATATTATTGATATTGGTGTTGAAGGAGGGCAAAAAGGTGGAACGTGCGTAGCAAAAGGCACTCCCGAACAAATTGCCGCATCCAAAAAAAGTTTAACCGGATTATTTTTAAAGAAAGAATTACACTAGTATTTCAAAATAAAAAAAACAACTAACTTGAAAGCACTTGAATAATTTTTTCCATATCCTTTGGAAATGGCTTATTCAATTTTGTCGTTTTTGTAAATGGCGTCAACGTAATTCTGTTATTCACTAGTCCCACCATCATTTGACGTTCACCTTGTACAATAGCTTCGACAGCCGCATGGCCTAAACGGCTTGATAAAATTCGATCAAAGCAAGTAGGGGAGCCGCCTCGTTGAATATGTCCTAAAATTGTAACTCTAGGCTCGATGGGCAATCTTTTAACAATAACTTTTGCCAATTCATTTGCACCTCCAAACTCATCACCTTCTGCAATGACAATAATATTGGTCAGCTTTTTTCTTCTTCTGTCATCACATAAATCATTGAGAAATTCATCTAAACTTTCTTTTTTTTCAGGAACAAAAATATGCTCAGCACCACAAGCAATTCCACTGTAAAGAGCGATATATCCCGCATCTCGCCCCATCACTTCCACAATGAAAACACGCTCGTGCGACTCTGCTGTATCTCTGATTTTATCAATTGCCCAAACTGCAGTATTCACTGCCGTATCAAAACCAATCGTAAAATCGGTTCCATTTAAATCATTATCAATTGTGCCAGGAACTCCAATTGAGGGAATTTGAAACCTTTCAGAAAAAGCAGCAGCTCCTCTAAATGTACCATCGCCACCTATCATAATCAAACCATCTATTTGATGTTTTTGCAATTGCTTATAAGCAGTTTCCATTCCTTCATCTGTCATAAACTCCTTGCTACGAGCCGATTTTAAAATAGTCCCTCCTCTTTGAATAATATTGGAAACATCTGTAGTTTTAATTTTTTCAATATCTCCTTGAATCATTCCTTGATAACCTCTTTTAATACCATAAGGAACTAATCCTTTGTTGAGAGCCGTGCGAACAATCGCTCTTATGGCAGCATTCATGCCGGGAGAATCACCACCCGAAGTAAGTACTCCTAAATTTTTTATAAGTTTCATTATTGACTTCTTTTTTTTAAATATAAATTCAAATTACTAATTTACTTTTACTAAATAAACAATGTAAAAATATGAAATTCATTTCTTATATATTCATCTTGTTTTTGTCTTATGCTTTTGTCGCTTGTAACAATGAATCAAAAAGCAATTCAAAACCAAAAGAAAATAAAGAAAAGCTGAATATCCCAGAAACAGGGATTCATAGCTTAATGGAGTCTAACACCGAAAAAATAATTGAAGGCACAAAAGGAAATATTAAAATAAAAATAGGAGAGGTCACTCGCAAAAAAGCAGACATAAGTATTATTCGAAACGATCGCATCATAGAAGAAAAATTATTAGAAAAAGAAGATGCGGTATCTTTCAACTATGAGGGGCGTGTTTACACCTTATTGGTGATGAAAGTGAAGAAACCATTAGTAGGAGATGGGAAGGTAGAATTTTCAATAAAAGAGCAATAAAACATGACGGAGCATTCAAACGAATTTTATATGAAAATGGCATTACAAGAAGCACAAAATGCTTATCTAAAAGGCGAAATCCCGATTGGTGCAGTTATCGTTATTGACAATAAAATCATAGCCAAAGGTCATAATCAAACAGAGATTTTGCAAGATGTCACAGCTCATGCTGAAATAATAGCCCTTACTTCTGCATTTAATTTTTTAGGAGCAAAATATCTTATGGATGCTAGTATGTATGTCACTTTAGAGCCATGTGTGATGTGTGCAGGTGCTTTATATTGGAGTAAAATTAAAAGAGTGATTTATGGAGCCTCTGATGAAAAATATGGTTTTAAGTGCAAAACAAACCATTCCATTTTTCATCCAAAAACAGAAATCATATCTGGTGTTTTAGCTCAGGAATGTTCCCAAATTATAAAAGATTTTTTTAAACAAAAAAGAAATGAACCAAAAAAATAAGTAAATTGGATAAATTAGTATTAAATTGTTCTATACTTGAAATTTACTTACATTTGCAATAAATATTTTAAAAAAAAAGTACATCAAGAGAAACAAGGTCATGAGTCAAAATGAATTGTATATTTTAAGAGGTAACAAAATAATTTTACCGACTAATAAATGGATAGAAGAAAGAGAAATATCCGATTACAACGAACAAAACAAAGATAATCTCATTGGTTTTTATACTGAAAAATTTCAAGAATTTGAAAAAGAACTCGATGAAATTAAATCCGATTTTGATAAGTCAGACGATAAAATAAAATTTGCAGGACTTATATCAAGAAAAAAAAATTACCTAACTACAATCAAAGCAATCGGGGATTTTGAAAAGCCTTTAGTATTGATTGAAAATATTGAAGAGGTAATTAAAAAAGAAATAGAACAAAACCTTACTCAAAAAAAAGCTATCTGTGAAGAAGCCGAGAAATTGCTACATAGTAATGACCTAAAGCTGGCAACAGATCAGTTGAGAGAACTTCAAAAAAGAATGAAAGATTTGAAGGTAGTTCCTGATATACAAGATGAAGAATTGAGAAATCAATTTGAAAAAATTAAAGATGAATTTTTTAAAATGAAACAAGAAATTCACGACCAATTCAGTCAAGAACTTTTAGACAATCTGGCAAAGAAAATTGAAATTTGTGAAGCCGCTGAAGCCCTTCAACACTCAACTGATTGGAAAAAAACAAGTTTAGCATATAATGAGCTTAATGAAGAATGGAAAAAGGTAGGCATCATTCCAAAACATCGAGGAGAAGAACTTTGGTTTCGATTTAATACAGCAAAAGATATTTTTTTCAATAACAAAAAAAATCATTTTAACGAAATTAAATCAGAACAAGAGCAAAATCTTCAATTGAAATTAACTCTCATCGAAAAAGCAAATGCATTAAAAGATAGCACAGAATGGAAAGCAACCAGTGAAGCCTTTGCCCAACTCCTTGAAGAATGGAAAAAAATTGGAAGAGTTCCTTTTGAAAAAAGCGAAGAAATTTGGGCCCAATTTTGTGAAATTAAAAATTACTTTTTCAAAAATAAAGATGCTCATTACACCAATGTAAAATCGCAACTTGAAGATAACTACGCCAAAAAATGGCAATCGTTAAACATGCAGAAGAACTGCAAGACACAAACGATTTTGACCAAGGCACTACCGAATTCACCAACATGTTTGAAGAATGGAAACTCATAGGACGTGTGCCGAAAGAATACGGTGATGAACTTTGGGAGCGATTTCTAAAAGCAAAACGCCTTTTTTTGATAGAAAGGATGAAAACAGAAATAAACGAAGACAAGAAAATTTCTAAAAATATTTCTGATCGACTAGGAAAAAATAAATCGTTTTTTAATCGAATTACAAAAGAACTACAAAATGAAATAGACTTAAAAGCCGACATCGAGTATCGTATCCAAAATCTTCCAGCGACCTTACGCTCTTACGAAAAAAGAGAAGAATTGAAAGAAGTGTTGGAAGAAGTGAAAAAAAATATTGTACGTTTGGAAAATAAAGTAAAAGAAGTAAAAGAGAAACTAAATTTAGACGAAAACGAACTCCACCATTTTTCAAAACCACCCAAAAAAGCAACTAAAAATAATTCAAATAATAATCAAGACAATTCAGATATCCCACCAAATACTCAAAGTGAGGATACCCAAAAGCAAACAATCGAAAGTCATATTGAACCCCAAAACTAATTTTCATAATATATATCTATAAAACATGTCAAACACTATTTTTCAATTAATGAGCGAACTTAAACATGAACAAGTTGTAGTTTGCAATGATCCTCATTCTAATTTAAAAGCAATCATCGCTATTCATGATACAACCCTTGGACCAGCACTTGGAGGCACAAGAATGTGGAATTACAAATCTGACGATGATGCAATGATAGACGCACTCAGATTATCTAGAGGAATGACTTACAAAGCAGCCATTTCAGGGTTAAATTTAGGTGGCGGAAAAGCTGTTATTATTGGTGACCCTTCCTTAAAAAGCGAAGCCCTTTGGCGTCGATATGGTCGCTTTGTTAACTCTCTAAACGGAAAATATATTACAGCTGAAGACGTGAATACTTCCGCTCGTGATATGGAATTTATACACTTAGAAACAAAACACGTAACCGGGATACCCGAATATATGGGCGGTAGTGGTGACCCATCACCCTTTACAGCTTATGGCGTATTTGTAGGTATAAAAGCATCTGCATTTAAGCAATGGGGCAATGATAATTTAAGCGGCAAAAAAGTACTCGTGCAAGGTGTTGGCCATGTAGGGCAATACCTTGTTGGACACCTTGTTGAAGTCGGAGCAAAAGTGTATATCACCGACATCAATGAAACACGCATAAAAGAAACGACTGAAAAATATAAAGTAGAATATGTTAGCCCCGAAAAAATGTATGACATGGATATTGATATCTATGCTCCATGTGCTTTAGGAGCCGTTATAAATAACGATTCTATTCCTAAATTAAAATGTGCAGTCATTGCAGGTGCTGCTAACAATCAGTTGGAAATAGAAGAAACACATGGTCGTGAATTGATAAAAAGAGGAATTATTTATGCCCCTGATTTTTTAATCAATGCAGGAGGATTAATCAATGTAGCTGCCGAAGCTGGTGGAGCATATAATCGTGAAAAAGTAACTAATGATGTTGAGAAAATTTACAACCGATTATTAGAAGTATTTAAAGTATCAGAAAAAGATAATATCATCACACAAGAAGCTGCAATGAGAATTGCTCAAAAAAGAATTGATGATATTGCGGTTGTCAAATCACGTATGTAATTTGAAAAAAATCAAAAAGAGATAATAAGCCGACTTTATTTTTTTAAGTCGGCTTATTTTTTTTTTTCAATGTGACAAATGTTAACTTTAAAAACAAAGTTTAGATTGCAATTTTGCAGTATAAAAAATATATCAAATGAAAATCGAAGAATTAATTAAAGAAAACAAAGGAACAATTATCGATGTAAGAACTCCCGAAGAGTTTCAAGGGGGGCATGTAGTCGGGTCAATCAATATTCCATTACAAGAAGTAAGTGGACGACTCGAAGAAATTAAAAATCATAAAACTCCAATTATCTTATGCTGTGCATCGGGCGGTAGAAGTGGAGTAGCCACACAGATATTGCAACAATCAGGAGTAGAGTCATACAATGCAGGTTCATGGCTAGATGTCAATTATATACAATCACAAAACTAATCAAATAAAAATGCTCAATTTTTTTAAAAAAAACTATTAGGAATGGGGGCAACGGTTGACTATAAAAAATTTAGTGAACGAAGGGGCAATCATTTTAGATGTCAGAAGTGTAAGTGAATATGCATCGGGACATATCAAAGGCTCAATCAATATTCCAGTGGATCAGCTAGGCCGAAATCTAAATAAATTGAAAGATAAAGATAAAACAATCATCACTTGTTGTGCATCGGGGATGCGAAGTGCAAGTGCCAAATCAATTTTAAAATCTGCAGGTTATGCAAATGTATATAATGGGGGAGCTTGGTCGTCCTTAAATTCTAAAATATAAATTAGAAACGACTTCTACATAAAATTAGTAGCTATTATTTGATAGTCTGATGCTATTAGGGTCAACAATATACACTCGACCTGAGATATTGTCAGTATAAGATTGGTTTGCTTCAGAATAATATAACACATCATTATTTTGATTTAAATCATCTCTCACAATCGTCATTCTCCAAGGAGCAGTTTCGTTATGGACGATAAACATATCGGTGTATTTATCATTATTGTAAAAAGAAACAGTAGCATCAATATAATAAATTAATGACAAACTACCGTCAGCAGTTTTAAAAATACGATCAATTTCGGGTCTATTATTTCCGTTATTTTTAAAATCAGTGGGCTGTATGTTTTGGGCTTGAGAATTAAAAGCGAATGCTAAAAAAGAAAATACAAATAATAATTTTTTCATACTTAGACTTTATTTTTATCAAATATAGATGATTTTTTTAAATTATAAAATAAAACTTGTTTTATCTTATTTACATTATCGTTTTTTAACTCTGCTATATTATCTTTCTGAAGTAAAATAGATTTCCATTTTTGTCTTCTTAGTTTTAATTTTTATTCAATCTGATTTGTATGTGTGTTTTAAAAAATCATATTTATATTTTTAATAGTATAATTTTCCTATAATTTATATTATGTTAAATAGAAATAAGCTAAATTCAAAACAAAACTCCTATATTAAATGAAATTTTTAATAGTTCTATTAGTTTGAATTTAAGGACACTAAACGCAAAAACTCTCCTCTTGTTTCTTCCATTTCAAATGCTCCAAAAAATGCGGAAGTTGTTGTGGATGAGTTTTGTTTTTGCACGCCTCTCATCATCATGCATAAGTGTTTTGCTTCTATAACCACTGCTACTCCCAATGGATTTAATGCTTCTTTTACGGCATCTAATATTTGGTGTGTCATGCGTTCTTGCACTTGCAATCTTCTTGCATAGCAATCTACTACTCGTGCTAATTTGCTCAATCCAGTGATGTAGCCATTTGGTATGTAGGCAATATGGGCTTTGCCAAAAAATGGCAACATGTGATGCTCGCACATTGAGTATAATTCAATGTCTTTGACGATGATCATTTCGTTGTAATCTTCTTTGAACTTTGCGGAGTTTAAAATTTCCACAGCATTCATTTTGTACCCTTGTGTTAAATATAAATTCGATTTGGCTACACGTTCTGGTGTTTTCAACAATCCTTCTCTTTGGGTATTTTCTCCTAAGTTTTCTATTATTTCTTTATATTTTTGACTTAAATCAATGACTTTTTTGTTCTTCAAATTGTTCTATTTTTTTTATATGACATATTTATGTTTTAAATGTATTATCCATAATATTCTACATAGATGCTTTTTGTTTCCACCAGCTTCACACAATGCAGAGTTGAGCCTTTTTCCTGAATGAATGGATATAGCTCATTCCATATTCCAATAGCTACATTTTCAGCAGATGTAAATTTTCCTTTTAAAAAATCAACATCCAAATTAAGATTGAAATGGTCTAATTTATCTACAACTATTTCTTTAATTATCTTTCCTAAGTCTTTGGCATTAATAACAAATCCAGTGTCAGGATTTGGCTCTCCTTTGACGGTGACATACAATTCGTAGTTATGTCCATGAAAATTTTCATTCGCACATTTTCCAAAGACTTCTTTGTTTTGTTCTGCTGTCCAACTTTCATTCCAGAGTTTGTGAGCTGCATTGAAGTATTCTATACGAGTTGTATAAACCATGTCCTATTTGTTTATGCGAATGTATATTGTATTTCATTACTTCTAATGTTTTTTTTATCTATTTATTATGCATAATTTTTTATTTTATGTTTAAATTAGTTCAAATTTGCTAAATGAAAATTATCCTGGCAGCTGCTACTTCTTTTGAACTTTCTAAAATAGATATTCAATCGAAAGAGAAGCACTTTTTCATTAAACTAGTTCATGGAATTGGACTGCTGTCGAGTGTGTATGAATTGACTAAGGCGGTGTTGGAATTGAAGCCTGATTTTATCATTCAGTGCGGCATTGTGGGTGCTTATCGTCGCGATTTGAATATTGGTGATTCTGTACTTATCAAAAATGAAATGATTGAAGTAGGCGTAGAAAATCAAAATCATATTGAAGATCTTTTTGATTTACATTTTTTAAATCCCAACGACTCCCCTTTTGAACACAAAATGCTTCCAAATCAATTTGTGCAAAATTTGAAAACAGATTTTAAAAAAGTAAATGCTCTCACAGTTCAGATTTGTTCTGGCACAATTGACACCATTCATAAAAGAATCAAAAAGTTTCACCCAGATGTGGAATCAATGGAAGGCGCTTCATTGCATTATGTTTGTTTAAAAAACAATATCCCTTTTTTACAGTTGAAATCAATTTCAAATTATGTAGAAGTTAGAAATAAAGCAAATTGGAATATCGAATTAGCTCTTGAAAATAATGCTTTACATTTAAATCAAATCTTAAAACATATTTGAAACGAATTAAAAAAATGAAATTAAAAATCGGAATATCTCCTTGCCCCAATGATACCTATATATTTGAGGCTATTTTTAAAAAAATTGGTTTCTTTAGAAGAGATAGAGTTTGAATTTGTTTTTCATGATGTTCAAAAATTAAATGAGTTGGCTTTGGAAAATAAATTGGATATTATCAAAGTGAGTTATGCACACTATTTTTCTATCATGCAAGATTATCAAGTGTTAAACAGTGGTGGAGCAATGGGATTTGGTGTTGGGCCACTTTTAATCAGTCAAAAAAAATATTTACCAAATGATAATTTATCCGATTTAAAAATAGCTATTCCGGGTAAACAAACTACTGCTCATTTTTTATTAAATTTTTTTCAGCCTCATTTTAAAAATAAAATTGAATATTCGTTTGAAAATATCGAACAAGCTATCTTAAATCAAGAAGTAGATGCTGGAGTGATTATTCACGAAAATCGTTTTACTTATTTAGAAAAAGGATTGAATAAAATCATCGATTTAGGAGAATATTGGGAAAGCCAAACCCAACTCCCCATTCCATTAGGTTGTATTGCAATTAAAAATACTTTAGATTTCGAGTTGAAAAAATCAATCAATTATTTAATCAAAAAAAGTATTGACATAGCTCATAAAAACAAGTCTGAGAGTAGCGATTTTATTCGTTGTCATGCTCAAGAAATGAGAGATGATGTCATGAAGAGTCATATTCAACTCTATGTAAACGATTTTTCAAAAGATATTGGACCTATTGGAAAAGCTGCTGTGAGCAAGCTCTATGAGGCTATTACTCATTTAACATTAACCGATTCAATTTATGTAATATGAGTGTAAATATAGAGATTAAATCTTTTCAAGAATTGAGTACTTTTCAGCTATATTCGATTTTAAAATTGAGAAATGAGGTTTTTATTGTGGAGCAAAATTGCCCATATTTAGATTGTGATATGAAGGACATTTCTGCATTTCATATTTTGATGTGCGAAAATGTACAAATCGTTTCTTATGCTAGAATATTACCGCCGGGAGTTTCATATAATGATTATAGTTCTATAGGTAGAGTGCTCACAAAAAGCACACATCGACGAAAAAAATTTTAGTAGAAAAAATCATGAACGAAGCAATTTCATTTTGTGAAACTTCTTTTCAAGAATCGATTCAAATCAGTGCTCAATTATACTTAAAAGCATTTTATGAAAGTCTTGGTTTCACCGTCAGTTCGTCGCCTTATTTAGAAGATGATATTTTGCATATATCAATGATAAAGAAAAGAAAAAATTGAATGAAGACTTATGCAAATAAATTATAAATTAAATAAACAATTCCAGATAATAATGCACTGATTGGAATCGTGAGAATCCATGCCCATAGTAAATTGACTGTGACTCCCCATCTCACTGCATTTAAGCGTTTGGCAGCCCCTACTCCAATGATTGAACCCGTAATGGTATGCGTTGTAGAAACAGGAATCCCCATTTGTTCGGTTAAAAATAAAGTAGTTGAGCCAGCCGTTTCAGCACATACTCCTTCTAATGGTGTTACTTTTGTAATTTTACTTCCCATTGTTTTCACTATTTTCCAGCCTCCACTTAAAGTTCCTAACCCGATAGCTAGATAGCAAGCCAACGGCACCCAATTGTCCATGTGTGAAATATCAGCAATATCACCATTTGCCATTTGAGCAGCTGCAATAATTCCCATCACTTTTTGAGCATCATTACCACCATGTCCAACGCTTAATGAAGCAGATGTTAAAAGCTGAAAACGCTTAAACATATTACCTGTTTTGGCAGCACTTTGGTTCTTTGATTTAGCATTGTAAATAAAAGCAAAAATAAAAAGGAAAATGATTGAAACCATTGCTACTCTCAACACAAAATTATCTGAGCGTTTTATTTCTTTGATTAAATCGCTTTTAATATCCAAGCTTAAATTCTTTTTAAAATAATCAATTTTTGCAACACTGAACTCATACTTTAATGATATAATTTTTTGTGACATCAAATGAGTTACACTATCAAATCCAATTTTAGGAAGTTGAGTAGTATAGATTATCGTGCTGTCATATACCTTTTGAGTGAGAAGATAATTGTCGAAATTTTGTTTGCTTTTATCTTTAATTGCTATTTTTCGGTCTAATTCCAAAAACAGTTTTAACTTATCTTGAAGTTTTAAAATGGATATTTGAGTGGTGTCTATTTTAGTTAAAAATTTTTTCAGCTACGTATTTCGAACCTTTCATTTCATAATCACTGACAAACTGATGAGCCATTTCTACACTTTTCTTTGAATCATTTAATTGGTTCTCTAATTCTTGTTTTTGATTTTCTAAGATTATTTTTTTATCATTAGTCAAGCTGTGCATTGACAATTCTCCTTGCACTTTTTCTAAGTCATGTTCAAATTTGTCAATTTTAAAGTATTTTGAAATGTTCCCATCGATTTTGTTGTGCTGAAAACGCATGAACGAAATCCATATCACAACGCATGAAGCCAATAAAAGCCCTACTTTTAGCCATAAATTTTTATTGATGGTTACTAAAGTAAAAAAGATTGAAAAGAACATTCCAATAATAGGTGCTAAGAAAATATAGGCAATGATTTTTCCAATTTTACCATAATCAATAATGGTATTAAGAGCTGGAATTTCGCTACCATCTGTAAATGAAACAAAAATGGCATGAGTGAGTGCAGCACCTGCAAATCCTCCAATCAAAGTATGTGAAGAAGAAGAAGGAATACCAAACCACCACGTGATTAAGTTCCAAATAATAGCAGCAATCAAGCCGGAAAAAATAACAGGAAGTGTGATGTATTCTTTGAAAACCGTTTTCCCAATTGTGTTGGCAACTGCATGGTCTTTAAAAATTAGATAAGCGATAAAGTTGAAAAATGCAGCCCATAACACCGCTTGAAATGGGGTGAGTACTTTTGTTGAAACTACTGTTGCTATTGAGTTGGCTGCATCATGAAATCCGTTAATATAGTCGAAAATAAGTGCTAAGGCAATAATAATAATGATAAATGACATCCTACTTAAAAGCGTTTTGAGGTAAATGAAATGGAATTTTTAAGCATATTTAATAATAATACTTTCTATAACATTTGCGGCATCTTCACATTTATCCGTAGCCGTTTCCATGACTTGATATATTTCTTTTTTCTTAATCACTTCCTTTGCATCATTTTCAGTTTCAAATAATTTTTCGATACTTAAATCATAAATATCATCAGCTTGATTTTCCAAACTATTAATTCGCACAATTGCATTCGTAATTGTTGAAACATTTTTCAAACTTCTGAGTTCTTGTATGGCTACCTTCATTGCTGTCGTTCCCATTTCAATACATTCTGCTAATTTTTGAATTCCTTGTTCACGAGGATCGACTTTATAAAAATTAATTTTCTTGGCTGAGGCATGAATATAATCTGCAATATCATCTAAGGCAGTTGCCAAATAATGAATATCCTCTCGGTCAAATGGAGTAATAAAGTTTCGCCCTAGCTCTTGAAATATTTGATGGGTATAGTTATCATTTTCGTGTTCTAAATTTTCAATTTGAGCTATCAAGGCTGCTCTTTTTGAATAGTCCGGTTCTAACGAAACTTCTTTTATTTTTTTTGCCATCAAATCGACGGTGTCTGCTACATTTTCAAAAAGGTTGAAAAATATTCTATCTTTTGGTTGAAAAAATTTTAAAATGTTATTTAAACTCATTTTTGTTCATTTGCAAGAGCAAAATTGTTTCATTTTTGTTACATTTTATAGCCTGATAATGATTCGTAACAATTTGGTAATATTAGAATTTATTGATTTTTTTTAAAATTTAATTTAAAGAATTAGTTTAGCAAATGTTTATAATCATTGTAATATAGAATTCTATATCTTTATTATTTGTTCTTTCTGTGTTTAAATACCATTCACTTTCTGCAAGATAAACATAATTTTCTTCTTTGTCTTGCACAATATTTGCTTGTTTATAACGAATAAAATTATCAATTATTTGCGGACTGGATTTTATCCAACAGGCCTTATAAAAAGGCAACGTTTTAAAGCTACATGCCGCTCCATATTCATGCAGTAGTCGATATTGAATCACTTCAAATTGTAATTCCCCCACACATCCGATTATTTTTCGAGAGCCTCCATGTTGCGTAAATAATTGGGCTACTCCTTCATCTGTCAATTGACGAATTCCTTTTTCGAGTTGTTTCGTTTTCATTGGATCCATGTTGACAAGCTCTTTAAATATTTCAGGTGAAAAACTTGGAATACCAACATAATTCAACTCCTCTCCTTCTGTCAAGGTATCTCCTATTTTAAAATTTCCGGTGTCAAACAAACCGACAACATCTCCGGGAAATGCATCTTCTACTATATTTTTTTCACTTGCCAAAAAAGTATAAGGATTACTAAAGCGTACATTTTTATCAAGTCGCACATGATGGTAAAAAGTATTTCGAGAAAATTTACCGGAGCATATTCTCAAAAAGGCTACACGGTCGCGATGTCGTGGGTCAATATTTGCATGAATTTTAAACACAAAACCCGTAAATTTTTCTTCAACAGGATTCACCTCACGCTTGTCTGTCATTCGTGCTTTTGGAGAAGGTGCTATTTCGATAAATGTGTCGAGCATATCTTTTATTCCAAAATTATTAACTGCACTTCCAAAGAATACTGGAGCCAGTTCTCCATTCAAATATTCATTTTTATCAAACGAATCATACACTCCCAAAATCAATTCCATATCTTCTCTCAAGCTATCTGCATCCCTTTTCCCAATAAGCTCCACTATAACTTCCGAAGATAAATCAGGTAATGAAATCAAATCATCATCACTCGCTTTTTGATTGGCAATAAATTGAAGTAAACTTTTGTTATGTATATTATATACCCCTTTAAAATCACGTCCCATATTAATTGGCCATGTCAATGGTTGTGTTTTTATATTTAATTTTTTTTCCACCTCTTCTAATAAATCAAAAGGGTTTTGTCCATCTCTATCTAATTTATTGATAAAAATAATCACCGGCGTATTCCTCATTCTACACACTTCCATCAATTTTTGAGTTTGCTCTTCCACCCCTTTTACACAATCAATTACCAAAATTACACTATCCACAGCGGTAAGTGTTCGATAAGTATCTTCAGCAAAGTCTTTGTGGCCTGGCGTATCGAGTAGATTGATTAATTTTCCTTTATAATGAAAGCTCATCACGGAAGTAGCCACCGAAATTCCTCTTTGTTTTTCTATTTCCATAAAATCAGATGCGGCATGTTTTTTAATTTTATTAGACTTAACGGCACCTGCTGTCTGAATAGCTCCTCCAAAAAGTAAAAATTTTTTCAGTCAATGTTGTCTTTCCTGCATCAGGGTGAGAAATAATTGCAAATGTTTTTCTAGAATTTATTTCTTGAGTGTATTTCATAAAATGTGCAAATATATAGGAATCAAATCAAACCTTAATTATTCAATTTAGTTTGCCAAATCCCCGATCGGAGATACCATAAACTCATCAACAGCAATGCAATCCAATAAACAAACTCTGCACCCCAAGCCCATGATAGATTCAATTTGAGTTGTTCAATGACAATATAACTGTAAATCAAATAAACAGCAATTCCTATAAATTCAATTAAAAAACTCACTTTCGTATTGCCAGTTCCTAAAATAGCATTAAACAAAACGGTGCCAACAGACAGCACACAAGTTGACACCACAATAACTCTCAATGCTGGAATGCTCTTTTCAATTAATTGCATATCATAAGTCAAAATTCCTAAAAACTGTGCAGGAAAAAAAATTAACAAACTCCCTGTAAATATTGCCGTTGTCAAGCTAATACTCACTATTTTCAATAAAAGAGAATAAATTTCTTTTTCACGATGTTGACCTATCAAATTACTCACCATGGAATTTGCAACAGCACCTAAGGCAAATGCTTGTATTCCAACAACACCAAAAACGGTTCTTAAAAGTTGTGATGCCGCCGACTCTGCTTTCCCTAAATGTTCGACAAATAAAAAAAAGACTTCCCATGAACCGACACTTAATAAATATTGAAAAAGTAAAGGAGACGATTTTATAAAAATTGACTTTATGATACGCTTGTTTGCATGTTTGAAAATAGAAATTTTTAGATTCTTTTTTTTCAATAATTGATAAAAAACCAAAAGCGAAACAATAAAATAAACCATTTCTGCAATGACAGATGCAATAGCAGAGCCATTTAAACCTAATTCAGGAAAACCATTATTACCTAAAATCAACCAATAGTCGAGGATAATATTGACAATTGTTTGGAAAATTGAACTGATAATAATCAATTTGGAATTTGAACTTGCTAAAAAAAATGAATTAATCGTTTGTGTCAACAACAAAAAAGGAAGCCCCCAAATTCTGATATTCATAAAGGAGATAGTCGCTTCTTTGATGAAATGATTTTGTACAACATTTTGAAAAATAATTGGGACAAAAATGAGCGAAGAAATGAGTAAAAAAAGACTTAATAAAAATGTGATGATCCATGAGTTTGAAAATAGGATGCTTATTTTTGAAGGATTATTTTTTCCAGCAGCTCTGCTCAATAGCATCAATACCCCCGATGACATGCCATTGCCAATCATGGCTAACACTAAATAAAAAATTCCCGACAATCCGGTCGCAGAAAGTATTTCTTGAGTGGATAATGCTTCATTGCTGGGGGAGTAATTACCAATGAAAAAAGTATTCGTCAATAAATTTATTTGCGGAATCAAAATGGCTATCACCATGGGTATGGCTAACTTGAAAATATTTTTAAAGTTGTTTTGAACAGTATAATTTAAAGTTGATTCCATAAAATGTTGGACAAAGGTATTTTGTTTCATTATGAATTTATCAGATGATTTTATTGTGTATTCTTTTTCACAATAAAAAATTGAAGTAATATTGTGAAATGAGTTTTCAAAAACATGTTTTTATTGATAATACCTCAATTTATAAGTCAAAAAAAATGACTTGACACTATGTATTTGTTTGGGAAAAAATTATATCCAATATCTCTTTTACCAAATTTGTACTAAAAAAAATATACTATTTATGCTCTCTACTTTCAGAAAAATCAATTGTAAATAATGAGCAGATTGAACCCATTTTAAATCATCAATTATTGAAATATTGCGACAAAGTTTATATCGTTTACGACCAAATAAAAAACACGCTTGTCCCTTTACCTATTTATTCAAAACAACATCAATCGCTTTATTTTCAACACACACATGACATTGAAAATGATGAACATTTATTGACTCAGATACCTCGTGAAAACATGGTGGAACTATTTGCTATTAAAAAAACGAGCGAAAAATATTTTAAAGAAACTTTTCCAAATACTCATTTTTTGAGTTTGTCGGCTTGTCTTTTAAATTCCTAATTTTGAATTGGTAAAAAATCAAATTTCATACTATTTTATACTCTCTTTTT
>LNFQ01000046.1 GCA_001567165.1 Bacteroidetes bacterium OLB11 | reverse complement strand
TTTTCTAATTGCTTTTCCGTCTTGGCGTTCTCTTTTAATTTTAGTGGGTCCAGCAGCTTTGGCATCCCAGATTTGCACATTCGATAAAGAAATAGGTGCTTCTTGTTGAATGATGCTTCCTTGAGGAGTTTGAGCATTTGGCTTTAGATGTTTTGTTTTAATATTAACACCTTCTACTAATACTTTTGGGCTTTTTTCGTCCGGTATAACAGATAGAACGGTTCTTGGAGTTTTTCTGTCTTTATCAGCACCAGAAATCACCACACTTTGTCGCCTTTTTTAATTGAATATTTTGGTTTAAATCTACTTTTCACGTTTAGATAGTTTTAATTTATTTAAAGCACTTCAGGTGCTAATGATATAATTTTCATGTATCCTTTATCTCTCAATTCACGAGCTACTGGTCCAAAAATACGAGTACCACGAGGTTCGTCGGCTTGGTTGAGTATAACAACTGCATTATCATCAAAACGGATGTATGAACCGTCTTTTCTACGAAGCTTATTTTTTGTTCTTACGATAACTGCTTTAGCAACAGTTCCTTTTTTTACACCGCCACCAGGCATTGCGTCTTTCACAGTTACGACAATTTTATCGCCGATATGTGCATAATCTTGACCAGAGTTACCAAGTACTTTTATGCAAAGAACTTCTTTAGCTCCGCTATTATCTGCTACTGTTAATCTACTTTCTTGTTGTATCATTTTTATTAATGTTTAAAATCTGAAGTTTGTTCAAATTTGTATAAATATTTTATTTTACTTTTTCAATTACTTCTATTAGTCTCCAGCACTTGTTTTTGCTAAGTGGGCGTGTTTCCATGATTTTCACAAGATCACCGATATTGCATTCGTTTTTTTCATCATGGGCCATAAATTTTTTCGTTTTTTTAACGAATTTTCCGTACATCGGATGTTTTTCTTTACGTTCGATTGAAACGGTAATTGATTTTTCCATTTTATTACTGGTCACAATTCCGATACGGGTTTTACGGCGGCCTCTTATATTTGTAATTTCTGACATATTTTATTTTTTAATATTATTAAAATCCAAGTTGTTTTCTTCTAAGTTCTGTTTGCATTTGTGCAATTTCTCTTCTATTGATGCGAATCCCCATTGGGTTATCGATTGGAGTAATTGCGTGACTAAAGGTCATTTTTTTTAGACGCAAAGTTGCTTCATTTATGCTTGATTGAAGATCTTGTTCACTCATTGAACGAAATTCTTGAATTTTATTAACTTTTTTTGATTTTTTTGCCATTTTGAAATGTTTTTAATTTTATTTAAGCTTGAACAAAATCTCTTCTAATTACAATTTTGGTTGCTACCGGTAATTTTTGAGCTGCTAGAGCTAAGGCTTCTTTTGCAAGGTCCATCGGTACTCCTGCTACTTCAAACATGATTCTTCCGGGTTTTACGACTGCTGCATAATATTCCAAATTTCCTTTCCCTTTACCCATACGCACTTCGGCTGGTTTGTTGGTGATTGGTTTATCTGGGAAAATTCGAATCCATACATTCCCTTCACGTTTCATGTGACGCGTCATGGCTTGACGAGCGGCTTCGATTTGTCTATTGGTTATCCATTTTGGCTCTAAAGATTTTAATCCAAATGTTCCGAAAGCTAAAGTTGCACCACGTTTTGCGTCTCCTTTAATTCTTCCTTTCTGAGCTTTTCTGTGTTTTGTTCTTTTTGGTTGTAACATGTTCTAATTATCTAAGAATTGTTAATTAATGTTGTTTATTTTTTACGTCTATTACCTGATGATCTTCTATCGTCTCTATCTCTTCCTCCCATTGGTTTATCAAAGCCGACTCTTTTATCGTTGTTTGATACAAAATTTGGGTTTAAATCTCTTTTTGAAAGTACTTCTCCTTTACAAATCCATACTTTTATTCCTATTTTTCCATATACTGTAAGTGCAAATAAGTTTGCATAGTCTATATCCATTCTATAAGTATGTAGAGGGGTTCTTCCTTGTTTGATTTCTTCAGAGCGTGCAATTTCAGCACCCCCTAGACGACCTCCTACTTTTACTTTTATTCCTTCTGCTCCCATTCTCATTGTGTTTTGAATAGCCATTTTCACTGCTCTTTTGTAGTTGACACGACCTTCAATTTGTTTTGCGATTGATTCGGCTACAATAACTGCATCCAATTCGGGTCTTCTAATTTCTAGAATATTAATTTGAACATCTGGTTTTCCAGTAAGTTTTTTCAATTCTTCTTTGATACGATCTACTTCCTGACCACCTTTTCCGATGATGATTCCCGGACGTGAAGTGTGGATAGTCACTATCAGTTTGTCAAGCATTCTTTCGATAACGATTTTTGCAATTCCTCCTTTGTTGATCCTTGCATTCAGATATTTTCTGATTTTGTTATCTTCTATTAGTTTATTGGCATAGTTATGTTTGTTACCATACCAACTACTGTCCCATCCTCGGACAATTCCTAATCTACTTGCTATTGGATTTGTTTTTTGACCCATTTGAATTTTATTTCTTACTGTTTTTTACAGAGTTTGTTAGTTAATTATTTTTTATCTACGATGATTGTTACGTGATTACTTCTTTTTCTTTTTTGATAAGCACGTCCTTGTGGTGCAGGCATCATTCTTTTTAGTGTGCGAGATTCGTCAACAAATATTGTTTTTACAATTAAGTCGGATTCATCAACGCCTTCGTTTTTATTTTTCCAATTTGAGATAGCACTCACTAATAGTTTTTCTAAAGGGACTGAAGAATGTTGTGCGTTATATTTTAAAAAACCTAAAGCTTTTTCGACTTGCATACCTCTAATCACGTCTGCTAAAAGACGCATTTTGCGAGGTGATGTTGGGTAATTTCTTAATCTTGCTACAGCTTCCATTTTATTTTACTTACTTTAAAATTTTTAATAATTATTTACTTCCTGAATGTGATTTGAAGTTTCTTGTTGGAGAAAATTCACCTAGTTTATGACCGACCATAAATTCGGTAACATATACTGGAATAAATTTATTTCCATTATGAACAGCAAATGTGTGTCCTACAAAGTCTGGGGTAATTGTAGAGCGTCTGCTCCATGTTTTAATTACTCCTTTTTTTGTTTTTCCTTCATTTATGTTTAAAACTTTTGTTTCAAGTTTTACATCTACATAGGGACCTTTCTTTATTGAACGAGCCATTTATAATTTATTTTTTAGTTTACTAATTTTTTTCCGTTACTACGTACTATGATTAACTTATCTGAACCTTTTTTCTTACGTGTTTTTTCTCCTTTTGCGTATTTACCAGTTCTTGAACGAGGGTGACCACCTGATGCACGCCCTTCACCTCCTCCCATTGGGTGATCAACTGGATTCATGGCAACACCTCTATTTCGCGGTTTGATTCCTTTCCATCTATTTCTACCCGCTTTACCCATTGATTCGAGTGCATGGTCTGAATTAGATACGGTACCTACTGTTGCATTGCAATTTATTAATATTTTTCTTAATTCACCAGATGGCATTTTAAGTACGGCATATTTTTCTTCTTTTGCGTTAAGTTGAGCTGAAGAACCTGCACTTCGTACTAATTTTGCTCCTTGTCCGGGTTGCATTTCAATATTGTGAATAATAGTACCTAATGGCATGTTTTTCATTGGAAGAGTATTTCCTAAATCGGGAGCTACATTTTCTCCACTTATAACTTTCATTCCAACTTCTAACCCTTGAGGTGCTATAATGTATCGTTTTTCTCCGTCAGCATAAGATAGCAATGCGATGAATGCAGTACGATTGGGATCATATTCTATTGAAGCTACCGTTGCGGGGATGTCTTTTTTATTTCTTTTAAAATCAATTAAACGATACATTTTTTTGGAGCCACCTCCAATGTATCTCATAGATCTACGACCTTGAGCGTTTCGGCCACCTGTTTTTTTAACAGTTTCGAGTAATGATTTTTCAGGTGTACTTGTGGTAATTTCTGCGTATGCGTTTCCGATTCTCCAACGAGTTCCTGCTGTGACTGGTTTATATTTCTTTAATGCCATTTTCTTTATTTATTAAAATGCGTATAAATCGATTGTTTCTCCTTCTACTAATGATATTGTTGCTTTTTTGTAAGAAGACTTTCTTCCACTCAATACTCCAGCTTTTGTCATACGTGTGATATTTTTTGCTGGTACGATGCAGGTGTTCACATCTACTATTCTCACATTGTAGTAGTCTTCAATTGCTTTTTTGATTTCAAGTTTATTAGCTCTTTTATCGACTACAAAGCAATATCGATTAGATTTTTCTGTTTGTTTGTTTACCTTTTCGGTAATGATTGGTTTTTTTATTATTTCTGAAGCTTTCATTTTGTTTTTTCTTTTTTTAAATTAAGCTACTTCTTCCATTTCTGATTCTGAAAATTGTTTCACTACATTTTCAGTTAACAATAGTTTGCTAGCGTTTAAAACATCGTAAGTATTTGTGTTATAAAATATATCTGTTTTTACTTTTGGTAAATTTCTTGAACTAAGATATAGATTATCATTTTCTTCTGCCATTAGGAATAGTACTTTGGCATTATTCAATTGTAAATTATTGACCATTCCTACAAATTGTTTTGTACTAGGAGCATCAAACTGAATGTCTTCGATTACGACAATATCATTTGTTTTTGCTTTGTAAGAAAGAGCTGAGTAAAAGGCGGTATTTTTCTCTTGTTTATTTAATTTAAAATCGTATTTATGTGGTTTTGGTCCAAAGATTGTACCACCTCCTTTATAAAGCGGATTTCGAATATTCCCTTTTCTTGCTCCTCCTGTTCCTTTTTGTTTGTGTAATTTTCGAGAAGCTCCGTGTACTTCTGCTCTTGTTTTTACTTTATGAGTACCAGAACGACGATTTGCTAAAAATTGTTTAACTGATAGGTAAATCAAATGGTCGTTTGGTTCAATACCAAAAAACTCATTTGGCAATTCTACGTTGCGTCCTGTTTTTTCTCCTTTTATATTTAATACTTCTACTTGCATGATTATTTTTGGATTAATACGATTGAACCATTATGACCCGGTACTGAACCACTTACTAATATGTAGTTTTTTTCAGGAAATATTTTTATTACTTTTAATGCTTTTACTTTTACTCGGTCGCCACCAGTTTGTCCTGCCATTCTCATTCCTTTGAAAACGCGAGATGGGTATGAAGACCCACCAATTGACCCTGGTGCTCTTTGACGATCGTGCTGACCATGAGATGCTTCACCTACCCCACTAAATCCATGACGTTTTACTACCCCTTGGAAACCTTTTCCTTTTGAAGTGCCTATCACACTAACTTCTTCTCCTTCTTCAAAAATTTCACATGTGATAGAATCTCCTATTGATTTTTCAATGGAGCAGTTTCTGATTTCTTTCACAATTGCTTTTCCTGTTGTGTTTGCTTTTGCAAAATGTCCTAATAATGGTTTATTGGTATTTTTTTCTTTTTTCTCTCCATAAGAAATTTGCAAAGCACTATAACCATCTGTTTCAGGTGTTTTCACTTGTGTAATTGTACAAGGACCTGCTTCTATGATGGTGCAAGCGGTTTGCTTTCCGTTAGGTTCGAAAATGCTGGTCATTCCAACTTTTTTTTCCTATTATTCCTTTCATTCTGTTTTATTTTTTTTAGTTAGCGCCACAAATGAATGTGGATAACGATGATCTGTTTTGTTTTGTTTTGTTTTGTTGTTATGCTTTTATCTCCACTTCTACTCCTGATGGCAAATCTAATTTAGATAATGCATCTACGGTTTTGGCAGATGATGTGTGTATATCCATTAGTCTTTTATGAGTATGCAACTGAAATTGTTCTCTTGATTTTTTGTTTACAAATGGAGAACGCAATACGGTGAATATTTTTTTATCAGTTGGCAAGGGCATAGGACCTGTTACTAATGCACCGGTAGCTCGGACAGTTTTAGCTATTTTTTCTGCTGACTTATCCACTAAATTATGATCGTAAGATTTTAATTTTATTCTAATTCTTTGTGACATATTTTTGACCCTATGATTTTTTTTGGGAGTGCAAAAGTAATCTATTTATTTAATATTTCAAATTTTTTTTTAAAAAGAATTTTGAAATTTTTTATTTATTTTTTTAGACTTTGTTTATTTTTTGGGTCAAGTGTACTCTTTTTCTTTCATTTTTGGGGTTTATTCTATTTATTTTTGATGTGTATTTTTTTGTAATTTATTTTGAAAAAAGTATTTTTTTAAAAATAAATAGGCTGTCTCTATTTAAGAAACAGCCTATTTATTAGTTGAAGATTTTGATTTTATTTAAATACTTCGTCTTTTTACGTTTGTATTGATTTGAATACTTTTTAGTTTCATTTCCATCGTTTGAGGACCTACGGTTTGTTTTATCATATTTGGAAATTTTAATCCAAGAGGGCCATCTTTATAGTCCATATAGTAAGTTGTTTGGGTAATTGGTCCTTGTGGTGTATTTTCTACTTGTTCTGATTTTACTTTGAATCCTGATTTTAAATCATAATATTCATTGACAATATCGCCGTCTGCAGATTTGATTTCGATTTGATAGGCTGCATTGTCTATTACTTTTTCAACGCCTCTTAATGAGATAGTATGTTTTCCGTCTAAGTAGTTTAAATCGCGAATCATAGATGCTTCACTTGCATATTCTTTTATTTCAGCTTCTTCCATATTTTTTCGTTGTCCTTGCATGGTCATGTATCCGCTAGTACCGTCAAAGACCACTTTTTGGAAAGATTGTCCCATTGCATTGACATCTAAAGAAAGTTTGTTTGGTGCTTTTCGGATGGTTTGAATATTGATTTGCATTCCTTGCATTTCGGTTGTCATTACCATGGTCATGTCTTTCACTTCTTTCCATTTGGCTTCTCCACCTGTTGATGCGATGTGTTTTCTAACTACATCTTCTGGGGTAAAGTTTGCAGGCACACTTGGTGCTGGTTCGTCTTTTTGTTCGTTTCCGTAGATGTCATAAATTGTAACAGGGCCAAATTGTTTTAGTTTTTCTGCTATTTGTCTTTTATCTCCTGCGACAGTAATATGGGCCACATCGGGTGCTATGTATTTTTGAGATACAGTCATTACATCTTCTGCTGTCACTGCTTCCACGTTTTTTCAAGTAGTTTTTATAATAGTCTTTTGGCATATTATACATTTTTTCTTGAATGGCAAAACGAGCTATTGTTTTGGGGTCTTCAAGACCTAAAGCGAATGTGCCTGACATATAATTTTTATATCCATCTAGTTCTTCTTTACTTACTTTTTGGGAGCTCATTTTTTTCATTTCTTTTATAATTTCGGCAACTGAGCTATCAGTAGCAGATGTGGTGCTATTGCAAGATGCAGAGAAGTGACCTGCTCCTACTAGTTCGTCTGATTGGAAAGAGGAGTATGCTCCATAGGTCCAAGCGTGTGTTTCTCTAAGGTTTTGGAATAGACGACCAGAGCTACCTCCTCCTAATATTCCGTTTGCTACTTTGAGTTTGATTTCATCAGGATGTCCTTTACTCATATTGATTGGATAAGTGACATTGATTACGCTTTGTACGGCACCTGATTTGTTAACAATTGCCACTGTTGGTGATTTTTGAGCTTCGGGAACAGGATAAGTAGCACGAGGCACATCTTTCTTTTGCCATTTTGCAAAGTTTTTTTCTACTTGTGCTTTGGCTTCTTCTAAAGTGATATCTCCTACGATTGCCATGTAGGCTACATTTGGTCTAAAGTAGGTTTCGAAATATTTTTTACATTGATCGAGTTTTATATTATCAACTGTTTTTTCTGTGGTAATTTCACCATAAGGGTGATTTTTTCCAAAGTTTAAAATTTGAGTGATATTTCGGCTCATTGCTTCGGGGTCATCTTGTTGCTGAGCCAATCCTGATTTGGTTTGTTTTTTTAGTTTATCCAATTCAGTTTGGCTAAAGTTTGGCTGTGTCAGCATTTCTCCTGCTAAGGCAAGCAGTTTATCACTATTTTTCTTTAATGTTTGCATATAAATTCCGTCGCTGCCTACGCTGAGTGAAGCTCCTAATTGGTCTAATTCTTCATTGAATTTGTCTTTTGATTTTGTTTTTGTGCCGGCTGTAAGCAATTCTCCTATCATTTCTTTGTACCCTGTCATGTCGCCTTGAAGTTCGGGACGAATGTCAAAATCGATCGAGTAGTTAACGATGGGTAATTTATGATTTTCTACTACAAACACTTTGATTCCATTGCTTGAAATGAATGATTGTGGGGTTCCCATTTGAATTTCAGGAGCTGGGCCTGCCTTAGGTCTGATGCTTCTGTCTAGTTTTTGTGCATTTGCCATTTGGTTAAAAAGGAATAAGCTAAATATTGAAAATATGATTTTATGTTTCATGAATATTTTTTTTAAGTTTTCGTTATGAATTTGTTTAATTTTTAGTTTTTACTGCTATCAGGTAAATAATATAGTACAAGACGATTGTTTTTTGTAAAATACTTTTTCGCAGCGGCTTGTAAGTCAGTTGTAGTCAACTTCATATACCTTTCAAGCTCTGTGTTAATCAAATTAGTGTTTCCGAAATATACATGATAATTTGCTAGATTTTCTACGATGCCTAATACTCTTTGATTTTGACTTATAAAGTCTTTTTCAATTTGATTTCGACATTTATTGAGTTCTTCTTGGGTCACTCCCTTCGTAACGATTTTTTCAACTTCTTCATTCATTGCTTTTTCTAGATCTTCTGCACTCACCCCCATATTTGCAATTCCAAACATCATGGCTAATCCTGGGTCTTCTGATGGCAAATTAAAAGCTCCAGCTGCAACTGCTTTTTGTTCTTTGTCCACTACTTGTTTTTGAAGTCTAGAACTTTTTCCGTCTGATAATATTTTGGCGACCATTTCTAGAGCATAGGATTCTGCTGTTCCTTGAGCAGGTGCATGATAAGCAAACACGACTGCGGGAAGTTGCACTTTGTCATAATAGGTAACTCTTTTTTCTTGTGTTTGTGCAGGTTCTACAATATTTGGGCGTGGTATTGGTTTTGTTCCTTTTGGAATATCTCCAAAATATTTTTGAACCCATGCTTTTGTTTGTTCTATATTAATGTCGCCACCAATACTAAGTGTGGCATTATTTGGAACATAGAAGGTTTTATAAAAGTCGATAAATTCGGGTAATGTAGCCTCATCGATGTATTGAGCTTCTCCAATTGGAGTCCATTGATAAGGATGTTTAGTGTAAGCATTTTTGAAAATTTGTTCTAATAAATGACCATAAGGTGTATTTTCATATCGTTGTTTTTTCTCTTCTTTCACTACTTTGCGTTGAGTTTCTAAACCGATGTCATCAATTTTTGCATGCAACATTCTTTCGCTTTCCATCCATAATCCTTGCTCTAATTTATTAGAAGGAAGGGTTTCAAAATAAAAAGTTCTATCAAAAGTTGTATTTGCATTGATAACGCCTCCGTTGTTTTGAATGAGTTTCATATACTCTCCTCTTTGGATATTTTCAGAACCTTCAAATAGTAAGTGTTCAAAAAAGTGAGCAAATCCTGTTCTTGATGGATCTTCATTTTTAGAACCTACATGATATAGAACTGAAATAGCAACAGTAGGAATTGTGTGGTCTTCGTGTAAAATGACATGTAGGCCATTGGGCAAGTCATACTCTGTAAATTTAATATTTACAGATTGTCCAAAACTAGCTTTTATGGAACATAAAGCAAGTAATGAGAAAAAAATCTTTCGCATATTTAATTTTTTTTATTTTATGGTTCAAAATTAACGTCAATTATCAAATTATTAAATTGTTTTTTATAAATGGTATTTCTAAACCGATAAAAGGAAACTATTATATTTATATTAGATTCTTGATAAAATAAATATTCTACTTAATATTATGCATCTGGATGTGGGATAAGTGATTTTTTTTAAGTTATTTTGCCAAATGAAACATTATGTTTGGCTTCTTTTTTTTATTATTCCTTTTTCTTTTTATTCGTGTGAAAATAATCATATTTCCTATGAGAACCAATGGGGCGATGTCTTTAAAAAATATGGAATTGATTCTGCCTGCTTTGAACTGGTTGATAATAATCACGATATCGTGCATGTTTATAACTTAGAAAGAGCTAGTAAGCGTTTTTCACCTGCTTCTACTTTTAAAATTATGAACTCGTTGATTGCGTTGGAAACAAGCACGGCTCCAGATGAAAAATTTATCATTAAATGGGATGGTCAACAGCGAAACGCAGAATGGGATAAGGATATGGATATGCGTGAGGCTTTCAATGTGAGCAATGTTTATTATTTTCAAGAGTTAGCAAAAAAAATCGGAAAAATTTCAATGCAAAAATATTTAGACACTATTCGATATGGGAATAAAAATATTGGAAATTCAATCGAACAATTTTGGCTAAATGATTCATTGAAAATCACAGCAGACGAGCAAGTTGGGTTTATAAAAAAACTTTATTTCGACAAACTGCCTATGTCTCAAAGAACTCAACGAATCGTGCGTTCCATGCTTTTGAAAGAAGATGAACAAGGCTATAAACTTTATTATAAAACTGGAACTAAAGAAGTCATTGAAAATAATCAAAAACATTTAATGGCTTGGCTCGTTGGATATGCAGAGCGAAAAGAAACTCAAAAAACAATCATGGAAGGAAAAGAAGAAACAAATTATAAACCTTATTTTTTCGCTATGAATTTTGACAGCAACGAAAGCATCGAGAAAACAAGTGAAATCAGATTAAGCATTTTGAAAGAAATATTAAAACAGCAACGAATTTTACCTTAAATGATTTTTTTAAATTTAATAAGTAGATAATTATTTTATATTATTTTCGTTCTCTTTATTATGAATTTCAAAAACCGTTTATTGTTGTTTATCTGTATGCTCATCGGCTCATCCCTTTGGGCTCAAAACCAAACAGCTATTATAAAAGGTAAGGTAATAGATGAGCAAAACAAACCAATTGACCATGTCTCTATCCAATTAAAAAACACCGCAATAGGCACTCGCACTAACGAAAATGGTCAATTTTCTTTAACTGTTCCTGCTGGTAAAAATATTACAATTGTATTTTCTTCTATCTCTTATGAAAACCAAACAATATACAAAAAACTAAAGGAAGGCGAAACAACATCGATAACGATTGCACTCAAACCCAATGTAATCAATATTAAAACTGTAGTCAAAAAAGATGATCGAAAAAGAGGCGAAGCCGGAATGGTTAAAATTGATCCTAAATTATATGATAAAATGCCCAGCATTGTTGGTGGAATTGAAGGGCAATTGAAAATATTTTTAAGTAATAATAATGAATTGACTTCTCAATACAATGTAAGAGGTGGAAACTTTGACGAAAACTTAGTTTATATAAATGACTTTGAGGTGTACAGACCATTTTTAGTCAGAAGCGGTCAGCAAGAAGGACTTAGTATTATCAACCCAGAACTAGTGAGTGCTGTAAGTTTTTCAACCGGAGGATTTCAAGCTAAATATGGAGATAAAATGAGTAGCGTTTTAGACATTACTTACAAAAGGCCAAAAGAATTTGCAGGAAGCGTATCGCTTAGCCTCTTAGGTTTTGGAGCTCACATCGAAGGTGTGGGGCTCAATAAAAGATTCTCTTATATGATTGGACTTCGTCAAAAATCGAATCAATACCTTTTGCAATCTCAACAAACAAAAGGAGTCTATAACCCAACATTCACCGATGTTCAAGGATATTTTAATTATATCATTAATCCAAAATGGCAAAGTGATTTATTTATTAATTATGCTCGAAACCGATTTGACTTTCAACCTGAGCAGTCCACTCAAAGTTTTGGCCTAATCAATAAGGCTTTTCAATTAAGAACTTATTTTGATGGTGCAGAAACTGATAAATTTGACTCCCGATATGGAGGCCTTTCATTTACCAATACTCCCAATTCCAAAACTACATTGAAATTCATTGCATCTGGCTTTCAAACAAACGAATCCGAATCTTACGATATACAAGGCGAATACCTTTTAGGTGAATTAGAAACCGATTTAGGAAAAACAAATTTCGGTGATTTGAAATATTCAATCGGAACAGGTGTTATTCATAATTATGCTCGAAATTTTTTAAATGTCAATGTTGGGAATCTTGGTCATAAAGGCTCTTATGATGCCAATAGGCATTTTATTCAATGGGGAATAAATGCAGAAATGGTGGGTATTTCTGACAAATTAAATGAGTGGGAACGAAGAGACAGTGCCGGTTATTCACAACCTTATTCAGACACTTCTTTGAATATGGCGAAACGCTATAAATCGATACAAAATTTATCTTACACTCGATATACTGCTTTCTTGCAAGATAATATTTCATTTGACTCAATTGGCCTGGTATTAACAGGAGGCGTCAGATTAAATTATAATCAACTAAACAAAGAATTTCTTGTCAGTCCACGACTACAGCTATCTTGGAAGCCTAAATGGGAAAGAGATATTATCATAAGAGCTGCAACTGGCATCTATAACCAACCCCCATTTTATAGAGAAATGAGAGACTTAAATGGAGTGGTGCATAATGATGTTAAAGCTCAAAAATCATATCATGCAGTGCTTGGTATGGATTTTAATTTCAAAGCATTTAAAGACCGACCTTTCAAACTGACTAGTGAACTATATTATAAATATTTGTGGGATATTGTGCCTTATGAATATGACAATGTTCGGATTCGATATTTTGGAAAAAATGATGCTGTTGGGTATGCTTACGGTGCCGAATTTCGCTTGTATGGAGATATTGTAAAAGATGCAGAATCATGGATTAGCCTTGGATTGATGAAAACAGCAGAGAATATATTAGATGACCAAATTAATTATCTAAATATTGCAGGTGCCGACAGTGCTGTTGTTTATCCGGGTTTCATCCCTCGCCCTACCGATTCTAGAGTGAGTTTTGGATTATTCTTTTCAGATTATTTACCTCGAAATAAAAACTTCAAACTATTTTTAAACGGACTTTTCTCTACCGGCCTTCCTTTCGGTCCACCCGACCAAAAACGATATGAAGATACCCTTCGATTGCCTAGCTACAAACGAGTGGACGTTGGTTTTATGGCATTGCTTTTAGACGCAGAAAAAAAAGAACGACCTCGCTATAGCTATTTTAAAAATATCAAAACAATGTGGCTTAGCTTAGAAGTCTTTAATCTTTTAGGTATTCAAAATACCATTTCATATTTATGGATTCAGGACCAAACCAGCAACAAAGTGTACGCAGTGCCTAATCGCTTAACTTCCCGATTGATTAACTTAAAACTTGTAACTCGGTTTTAATCAAAGTGAAGTTTTCATTTATTTGTCATAAAAAAATACTCACTCAAATGAATTGCGGATATTCAAAAACAACTATTTATTATTTTCATTTTATGAGTCTTTTTTCTAAATTCCTATCTCTCAAAATTTCTTATTCGTAATTTGTATTTTATTTTTATCAATGAAAAAAAACAAAAATATTATGTAGTGTGGTATGGTTTTGAACCCGGCATTTATAAGCAATGGAGCGAATGCAAAAAACAAATTGATGGATATAAAGGAGCTGCATATAAATCATTCGACACCTTGGCTGAGGCTGAGGATGCCTTCTCTAAATCGCATTTCCAATTTATTGGAGAAGCAGCAAAAAAAACAATAAAAATTGACCGACCTACTCATATTCCTTCAAAACCTTTAGAGGACAGCTTTTGCGTGGATGGGGCTTGCAGTGGAAACCCTGGCATTGCAGAGTATAGAGGCGTTGACACCGTTACTGGTGCCGAAATTTTCAGACAAGGACCTTATGCAGAAGGCACAAATAATCTGATGGAATTTCTTGCAATCGTTCATGCACTTGCATTTTGCAAACAACGAAATTTAGATTTTGCTATATATTCTGATAGTAAAATCGCCATTAATTGGGTACTTAAAAAAGAAATTAAAACAGCTTTAAAACCTTCAATTCTTAATCAAAAACTCTTTGAGCATATCAAGAGAGCTTTAAATTGGTTAAATCATAATTCCTATCCAAATAAAATTCTTAAATGGGAGACAAAATATTGGGGTGAAAATCCAGCAGATTTTGGCAGAAAATAATTCGATAATTCTATCTTTTTAATCCCCCAAATTTATATTATGGAAATAAGACTCCTTTGTATTTATTGGCATTCACCATCGGTATCTGAGCTCCATATTTTTGATTAATACTTTTAATAAATTCATTTGCAATCATTGCATATCCTCTAGGATTGGGATGCACTCCGTCTAAGCTAAACCCTCCACCTGTCACAAACACAGCACTATAAGAAACGCCATTATATACCATTCCCGATTTGAGAGATTTCATAAATGTATTCATATCAACCAAAGCTAAATCAAAAGTATTTGCATACTCACTAATAATTGCATTTAATTTTGCAGTATGATTTACGATTTCATTAACTTCATTCTCATCAAGCACATATGCATCTTTGAGCGGCTTAAGTGGATGAACTCCCCATTGTCCACATTTTAATGAATCGCTTGGTGTACTCAAAATGATTAGATCATTAGCAGTTGCTTTCCTTATAAAATTGGGTGCGGCACTGTCAACAATCACAAATCCATTATTGCCTTCAGTCCAAGTAATATTTGTAATTCCTAACTGGTTGTATAAAGCATTAAGTGTATCTGCTTTTCCTTGAGTGAGCTTTACTCCATTCCATGGAATTGTTGTAAAATAAGGGATTGATGTCACATTAGGAATATTGGCGATAGCCCCTTTTGCACCATTTTTCGTCAAAGATTCTAATGATGTTTGGATAGAAGATCTGAATAAATTCTCGTCAGACAATGAGGCGCTAAAAATATTTTGAGGGGGCACAGCTCCTCCCATTGCATAGCCTAACACATCATTATTTCCTAGCCAAAAAGTAAAGAATGTTGGATTAATTCTTGTTGCTTCTGAAATGATTGAACTTATTCCGGGTGTGGAGCAAAATCGATTTAAAAATGGATTCAATAAGCTATATAAACCTAAGTTGGCATCAATGGCTCTCGCTCCCGGCACTCCTACTAAATTATAGGGTCCAGCCGCTTTCACATTATTGAGTGGAGTATATTTTTCAGTTGTAAAAACCGGACTCAAAGAGGTTTCACCCATACATGAAGTAGCATAGCCTAAAACACGTCGTGGTGAATTGGAGCCATCATTTCCACCTCCACTTTCCATATAAGGAATTTTAAAAAGACCACCACCTACTAGCTCAAATTGTTCAGAGAGCATTTTAGGGAAAGAGTTAATTTGCCCTTCTTTATATAGTGCTCCATCAGCATATCCTGAAGTGAGTGAATTTCCGACAGCTACATATCGACTGAAATCAGCACTGCCAGCTTTGATGTCTTTTTCTTTTAATTCAGGGTAACAAGAGCTTAAACTAAAACATATCCCTAAAATAATGAATGGTAAAAGTTTGTTTTTCATTAGTATCTTTTTCTTTTATAAGTTCTTTTTTGAAATAAATAAGTTATTCCAACTCCTGGAGCAATGACTTTAGTATGAAAAGTTCCTTCGAGTTGTGTTTCTAAGTTTTTTTGAGTTCGTTTAAATACGTTTTCATAAAGCAATGAGCAATCAATATGGCATCGTTCCCATATTCTAAAAGTAGCACCACATGTTAATCCCATTTTATTATTATCTGGCAATTCGGGTGAAACGTATCCATCTTTTACAGGGGTTTGATCATAAAAACCTCCAACTCGAATTGTCGTATTTTTTGTCGCATCATATTGAATTCCCGCTTTAAGCGAGTAAGCATTTTCGTATAAACGAGGTGATTTTGTATCACTCAAAGAAGTGGTATTCACGCCATAATCATAACCGAGTGTGTCAAAGGCTTTCCAAAAAGTATAATTAAAGTCAAAAGCAGCTGTTGTTCTTTTTGACAAATTATAAGAAGCTCCTATTGCAATTTCAGATGGCAAAGGTAGTTTTGATTTGAAAGTGTTTGTACTTGGGAAATTTGCACTCAAACTTGCTGGGATATTGGTAAAATTAGCTTTTCCATCTTTCACTTCCATATTCACACGGGAGTGGTAAGCAATCCCAAACGCTGCTTTTTTTGTATTTAAATAAGCTCCTACATTATATCCTATTCCATTTGCCTTTCCGTTTAGTTTTGCGTGAGCTTGAAAATCTTGAGTAGCACTTTGAATTGGCAAATCTTTTTCAATATTAACATTGCCAATACTATAGACAAAGCCACCACCTATAGAAAAGTTATTTGTTAGCTTTATTGAAAGCGTGGGTTGTAGATAAACTGATTGTAAATCAATACTTGTCAAAATATATCTTCCTATCCATTCTTTTGGATATAAAACACCACTTCCAAAAGGAGTGTACGCTGCCATCCCAAAGTTAAATGTTTTATTAATTTTGATATTTCCATAAAGAGCAAAAGGAGTAAATACTTGTGATGTTGCTTTTGTGACATTGTTTGTACTTATATCAAAATAACTTGTGTTTGGAAATAAAGCATTAACTCCTCCGCAAAATTGAGAGCCGACAAAACTCATTCCAGCTGGATTAAAATAAATGATGGCAGCATCTTGAGCAAAGCCAACTCCAGTATGCCCCATCCCTAATTGCTTTTGCCCTTGTAGGCCTAATTTAAATCCGCCTGCAAAACTCGAAGTAAAAGAGAATAAGCAAACAAGAAGTAAAAGATTATATTTTTTCATGTTTTTAAAATGTAAGTTGCGAGGATAATATTAGTTAAAATGATTTATTAAAAAAAATTCTTTTACAAAAAAATTAAAAAAAAGCTTAGATGTAGTAATATTTTCGATTTTTCATCAAATAAGTTAGCAAAATTTAAAAAAAATATTACCTTAGTGCTTTGATTTAATTAAACATGAAAAGACTCATTCAATTATTTTTAATTTTTGGAATTATCACGGTAAGTATTTCTGCTTGTAGAAAGTATGAAGAAGGTCCTAATATTAGCTTTAGAACAAAATCAGCAAGAGTGACTAATAACTGGAAAATAGAAGGAGCTTTAGTTAATGGTGTGGACGTAACTTCTGACCCATTGTGGGCAAAACAAAAACATTATATGTACCGTAATGGCTCATATATTATTACAATCGTAAACCCTATTACCCTAGAAGCACGTAACTTACAAGGAAATTGGAAATTATATGACCATAATTCAAAAATTGCTTTGACTACTAAAAACTTCTCTGGAAACATTGATAGCACCAACGAATTTAATATTTTAAAACTTTACGAAAAGCAATTATGGATTCGCAAAGTGGATAATTCAGTCGAGTTACACTTTGCTCCATTTGAATAACCGCTTTTCTCTTCGAATTTCGGAATGTTAAAAAAGGCAATTAATCAATTTATTGAATTCTTTTACTTTGGCTTTTTAAAATTTATTCCAATACAAACATTTAAGTATTTGTTTTGTGGAGGAACAACCGTTTTAGTTGATTATCTCGTTTATTATTTTACTTATTACTTTTTATTTGAAGGAAATTTAGTTGTTTTTTATGGTAAAACACTCAGCCCTCATGTAGCATCTTCTATTTTAAGTTTTTTAGTTAGTTTTCCATTAGGCTTTGCTCTTAATAAATATATTGCATTCACAGAAAGCTCACTGAGAGGACATGTACAGCTTTTTCGCTATGGTCTTATCGTATTAAGTTGCTTTATTTTCAGCTTATTTTTTATCAAACTTTTTGTGGAATTTTTTCACCTCAATCCTTATTTATCCAAAGTACTCACGATTATCACTGTCGCTATTTATAGCTATTATTCTCAACTGTATTTTTCATTTAAAGTAAGAGGAAAAACAAAAGAAAAAGTGTAGATTTTTTATTTTAACCCATTGTTGAAATCAGCAATTTTGTATAATCATTTTGAGGATTAAAGTAAATATCATGGGAATTATTATACTCGACGATTTTCCCTTTTTGCATGACAGCCAAATGGTCACTGATATGCTTTATCACATTCAAATCGTGAGAAATAAAAAGATAAGTGAATTGATATTCATCTTTCAATGAAGTCAACAAGTTTAAGACTTGAGCCTGCACACTTACATCAAGAGCAGACACGCTTTCATCACATATCAAAAATGAGGAATTAAGAGCCAACGCCCTCGCAATACAAATCCGCTGTCTTTGTCCACCCGAAAACTCATGAGGATAACGCTCATAATGAGCAGCATTAAGCCCAACTTTTTCGAGCAACGAAATGACTTTATCTTTCCTATTTTTCTCTTTTTCAATTCCATGAACTTCCATCGGTTCTTTGATGGCATTGCCAATAGACATTCTAGGATTCAAAGAAGAATAAGGGTCTTGAAAAATGATTTGTACTTGTCTTCTATACTCTTGTAATTCCGATTTTGAAAACTGAAGAATGCTTTTTCTATTATAAAGAATATCGCCTTGGGTAATATCGGTTAGCTTCACAATAGCCTTACCAATAGTAGTTTTGCCACATCCACTCTCTCCTACCAAGCCAACAGTTTCCCCTTTTTTAATTTGAAAATTTACACCATCTACAGCCTTGTACCATGTTTTCACTTTATTAAAAAAATTCTTTTCGATAGGATACCAAACATGTAAATCACAAAATTCAAAGAGCGTTTTTTCCTTAGCTAATTTTTCCAATCGTTCAAGAGAAGTCTCATCAGAAATGGAATTGTTTTCAATGTTATGATTATTCATTGCATCTTGAAGAGTAGGCAAAAACTTCACTCTATTTTTTGCATCTGGTCGGCATTGCAAAAGGGCTTTTGTGTAAGGATGCATTGCATGGTTGAAAATTTCATTTACTGGATTCATTTCTACAATTTCCCCTTTGTACATCACAATCACTCGGTCTGCAAAATGTTTCACAACATTCAAGTCGTGTGTAATAAACAAAATAGCCATTTTATATTTTGCTTGTAGATTTTTTAGAAGCAATAAGATATCACTTTGCACAACGATATCCAAAGCCGTTGTTGGCTCATCAGCAATTAAAATTTTAGGGTGGCAACTAATCGCAATCGCAATCATCACTCTTTGTTTTTGCCCGCCGGATAATTGATGAGGATATTTATAAAAAGTAATTTCAGGCTGAGGAATTTTGACCTCTCTAAAAAGCTCAATTGCTTTTTGTTTAGCCATTTTAAACGAAAGTCCTAAATGTAATTGAATAACCTCAGTTAGCTGTTTGCCACAAGTCATTAGTGGATTGAGTGAGGTCATAGGCTCTTGAAAAATCATCGCTATTTCATTCCCACGAATCGACTCAATGGTTTCCTTTTTTGAATGCAAAAGAGATAAAGATTCCTTTTTTTTATTTACAAAAAGAATCTTCGATTGGTTATCAATTTTCGCTTGTAAAATGAGCAATTGCATCAAGCTCAAAGCTGTGATTGACTTTCCCGAACCGCTTTCTCCCACAATAGCCAATGTTTCGCTCTCATACATTGAGAAAGTAATATCCTTAACAGCTCTGATTTTTTCATAATCTGACTCGATATCAACGCTTAAATTTTCAATTTGCAAAATCATATTACTCATCTCATTCAAGGGAAATTCTTTTTTCTGTATTCATCAAAAATAACTGCTTTTTTTAAAATAAATTTTAAAGTTTATTATTTAAAAATCTAAAAATATTGTATTTTTCCGCTTCAAATGAATATTGACATGATAAAAAGATATTTGCTGGGAATGTTTTTAATTTTTCTTGCAAACCTATCCATTGCACAAATAAGGATTGGCCCTATTGGTGGCTTAAATTTTAACAGACAAATTTTAAAATCAAACACATACCCTTTTGAAGGAGTTTTTAAATCGCACATCGCCTTTAATGCAGGTATAATTGCCGACTATACATTAAGCAAGCACTTTAGTTTTCAACCAGAATTGATTTATACATTAAGAGGTGGAAAATATAAATTAGACAGACAAAATGTAGCTGAAGAATTCAACACCAGCATCGGTTATATCTCAATGCCACTATCATTAACTGCAAAATTAGACTTAAAAAGTGCTTACTGGATATTTGGTGCAGGTCCATACATTGAAAAACTTTTACACTCTCAACACACATACTATTCAAATGGTTTAAATATTGAAAATGGTGCATTGCGAGTAGGAACCGATATGCTCACCGACCAAATCAAACCTTGGGCTGCAGGAGTAAAACTCAAAACTGGTTTTGAACTAAAAAAAGGAATGTACTTTGTTGCATTTTACGATTTTGGAACTTCCGATTTGAACCCTCAACCGACCTTCATGCGTACCAAAACATTTGGAGTGCAAGCTTCATTTATATTTAGTACAAATGAGGAAGATCGCTACGAACGTTTTGAAAAATTTTATGAATTTTAATACTTCTTTTTATTGAAAAAATTTGCTTTAGTAACAGGTGGCAGTAGAGGAATCGGACGTGCGATATGCATCAAACTAGCTTCTTTGCAATATCATATTCTCATTAACTATAAAGGGAATTTAAAAGAAGCTGAAACTACAGCAGCTGCTTGTCGAACTTATGGGGTCGAAGTGGAATTATTAAAATTTGACGTTTCAAAACCCGAAGAAATAAATCAAGTTTTGGGTGAATGGATTTTAAGAGAAGACAAAAAATCAATCATCGAAATCCTGGTAAACAATGCCGGTATCAGACAAGATAATTTAATGGTCTTTATGAATGATGCTCAATGGTCACAAGTGATAGACACAAGTTTGCAAGGAATGTATCATGTAACAAAACAAGTACTGAATCCGATGTTGCTCAATCGCTTTGGAAGAATCATCAATATGGTATCTTTGAGTGGGATAAAAGGAATGCCCGGTCAAGTGAATTACAGTGCAGCAAAAGCAGGAATGATAGGGGCAACCAAAGCGTTGGCACAAGAAGTTGCAAAACGAAATATTACGGTTAATGCTGTTGCCCCCGGCTTTATAGCTTCTGACATGACTGCTGATTTAGATGAAAAAGAATTGAACAATTTAATACCGATGAAACGCTTTGGCAAGCCCGAAGAAGTAGCATCATTAGTCGCATATTTAGCTTCAAAAGACGCATCATACATCACAGGACAAGTGATTTCGATTAATGGTGGGCTTTATAGTTAAAATCCCTAGGTTAATTTTCTTTCAATTTCTTATTTTGGGTTTCCCATTAAACCACAATTACACATTAATTTCTTGGTTATAAAAAAATGCTATTCCAATTTTTAGAAGAATTCTCAAAAACAACCTGAAGCATGCCTTTCGATAAGAAGAGATGCAACTTTTTGGTCAATTGGAAAAGTCACATCGCTCTCTTTCATTTTTTTTAGTGATGCCCATTTAAAAAGTGTTTCTTCATTTTTTAAAAGATGGGTGTATGAAGTAAATTCATCTAAACTCATTTCACTTGGCTTCACCAAATAATAAATACTAATCACTTGTGAGCCATCAAATGCCGATGCTTGAAAAAATTCTGTTGTATAAAAATGAGATAAAACTTCAATTTCAATATTGAGTTCTTCTTTCCATTCTCGTTTCAAACATTGAATAATTCCTTCACCAAATTCTAAACCACCACCCGGAAATTTTGTAAAAAATTGATTCCCATAATGCTCATCACAAATCAAAATATTTTGTTGGTGATTGATGCATAATCCATAAACACGAACATTAAAACGTTTTGAAATCATCATTTAGTAATTCAGTAATTGTTCAATAGATGTTGCAATTCTGCTTTTTGCTAAAAAAATTTTTCTCTAATGAAATATCAAAAGGGACTGGAGTATCTAAGCTAGCACATCGAACGATTGGTGCATCTAAATATTGAAAACAATGTTCACTAATCCATGCCGAAATTTCGCCTCCAATTCCCCCTATTAATGTATCTTCATGAAGAATCATCACCTTGCCGGTTTCTTTCACAGCTTCTTCAATAGCGGGATAATCTAAAGGAGAGAGTGTTCGTAGGTCTAATAAATGAATAGAAATCGTTGGGTTTTGATTTGCATATTCCAACATCCAATGCACACCGGCTCCGTAGGTAATCACACTTATATCAGTTCCACTTAAAACTTTGTTGGCTTTTCCTATTTCAATTGTATAATATTCATTATTGACTTGCGACGTAACACTTCGATATAGTGCTTTGTGTTCAAAAAATAAAACCGGATTTGGATCTTCAAAAGCAGAAAGTAAAAGCCCTTTTGCATCCTCAGGTGTAGATGGATAAACCACTTTTAGTCCTGGTGTATGTGTGAACCATGCTTCATTACTTTGCGAGTGAAAAGGTCCTGCTCCAACGCCTGCACCTGTCGGCATTCTCACAACGACATCTGCATTTTGCCCCCAGCGATAATGAATTTTTGCCAAGTTATTGATAATTTGATTAAATCCAACTGTAACAAAATCGGCAAACTGCATTTCCACCATACTTTTATAACCTTTAATCGAAAGCCCCAAAGCTGCACCTAAAATACCGCTTTCACACAAAGGAGTATTGCGAACTCGCTCTTTACCATATTTTGCCCACATACCATCTGTCACTTTGAAAGCTCCACCGTACTCCGCTATATCCTGCCCCATCAGTATGAGTTTTGTGTGTTTTTGCATAGCTAAATCAATGGCATTTGCAATTGCATGAATAAATTTCATTTCAGTTTTAGAAGATGCTTTTGATTCGACATTGCTTGTTTTCGATTGAAAAGGAGCAAACACATCTTGCAATTCATTTTGTGTATTTGGCTCCACATCTTTTGCCTCAAATCCGGCTTCTACGCTTTTATCAATTTCTTTTTTAAATTCAATTTTAATTTCTTCAATATCTCTTTCGGTTAATATTTTTTCTTTTAATAAAAATTGTTCATAGTTTAAAATTGGGTCTTTTTTACCCCAAATTTCAAACAACTCTACTGGAACATATTTCACACCACTAGCCTCCTCATGTCCTCTCATTCTAAAAGTCATACATTCAATAATGATAGGCTTTTGCTCTTGAATGCAATATTCTCTTGCATTCTTAATCTCTGTAAGAACTTCCAAAATATTGTTCCCATCAATTGTGATTGCTTTGATGCCATATCCAATTCCTTTGTCTGCTAATTGCTTGCAAATAAACTGCTCATTATTGGGGGTGCTTAACCCATAACCATTATTTTCAATAATAAAAATAACCGGTAACCCCCATACTGCAGCGACATTCATTGCTTCATGAAATTCCCCTTCGCTAGTAGCTCCATCACCCGTAAAAGCTAAAGCAACATGATCATCATGGTTTAATTTATGTGCAAGAGCCACTCCATTTGCTATCGAAAGTTGAGGTCCTAAATGAGAAATCATTCCACAAATATGATGTTCATTACTTCCAAAATGAAAACTTCTTTCCCTTCCCTTACTATACCCATTTTCTTTCCCTTGCCATTGCATAAAAAGTTTGTCAAGTGGCATTTTTCTGCATGTGAATACTCCTAAATTTCGATGCATGGGCATAATATATTCATCATCATGTAAGGCTAAAGTAGTACCTACTGCAATGGCCTCTTGGCCAATACCACTAAACCATTTACTGATTTTTCCTTGCCTCAAAAGGATAAGCATTTTTTTCTTCAATCATTCTTGGAAAAATGAGTGATTTATAAATAGAAATCAATTGTTCGTTTGAAAACGATTTTCTCTTAAAATTCATATTGCAAATATAGTAGTAAGCAATCAGAATTACGAAAAGAATAAGGCATGAGATTATGCAAAATCAAGCAGTATGGTAGATTAGTTTTTTGAGTGAAAATCTATTTTTGGAAGAGGATTATTTATAATTTCCCTATTCGAAAAATGAATAAATTTTAACCTAAACTATGATTTATCTTTTTTCTTAAAAAGTGGAATTTTATTTTCACTTCCATTCAGTAAGCGGTTAATATTTTTGTGATGTGTTAAAATCACTAGTATGGCACAAGCTAAAGCGAAAATCCGATACATTAATTCCGGCTCTCGAAATATGAAAAATATCATAACTGGAAATGCAATACTTGCTGCAATTGAGCTTAAAGAAACGTACCTCGTTACTAATAACATCAGCATAAAAACAATGATTAAGCATACTGCAACGATTGGCTGTATAGCTAATATCATTCCAAATAAAGTGGCAATTCCTTTACCACCCTTGAAGTTTGCCCAAATAGGAAATATATGTCCTATTACGGCCGCTAAACCAAGAGTAACTTGAAAATTGGTCAATGCCATGCTGTCCATTTGATATCTTGAAATGAAGTAAGCTAAATCGACTGCTAAAAACCCTTTCAGCATATCTATTGCAAATACAAAACTACCTGCTTTTTTCCCTAAAACTCTAAATGTATTCGTTGCTCCTGCATTTCCACTCCCATAATCCCTTATATCTATATCGAAAAAATATTTACTTATCCATACTGCACTTGGTATTGAACCCAAAAGATATGCGAGGATAATCAGAATAATTTCGTTCATTTAAATTTATAAGTTTTTCTATTTATTGAATGCAAATATATTTAATAAAAATCAAATTGCTTCATATTTTAAATTTGATTTATCATTTTTAAAGCAATCCATTCTTTTATTTGAGCTCTTTCAATAAGTTGAAATTGGCTTGCTTCAAATGCTTGACGTAATTGTGCTTCGTCTGAAACTAAGACGCCACTTAATAGAATGATTCCGCTTGGGCTCAAAAGCTCTTTCAGCTTTTCTTTATACTGTACTAAAATATTTAATTGAATATTGGCTAAAATAATATCAAACTTTTTATCAATCGTTTCGATTGATTGATTGCTAATTTCAATTTTATGACAATCATTCATTTTATAATTTTCGATGGCATTCTCAACACTCCATTCGTCATTATCAATTCCTAAAACGGATGTTGCATTTTTAATTTCAGCATAAATCGAAAGCACTCCGGTACCACAGCCAAAATCAAACACAGATTTGTTTTCAAACTTCATGCTACTCATCATTTGCAACATCAATTGTGTAGTGGCATGATGACCGGTACCAAAACTCATTTTTGGCATAATATTGATAACATGTTTCACTCCATTTATTTTATCATGAAAAGGAGCTTTGATGGCAATTTCATCATTGATAAAAATCGGATTAAAATTATTTTCCCATTCTTCATTCCAATTTTTAGTGGCTATTATTTCTTTTGAAAATTCCACTTCTAATTCTTTAAGTCTAGCTTGAATTTGCTCTTCATGAAAATCATTTTCTAAAAAATAAGCTTGAAGATGTAGTTCTTCATAATCGAAACCCTGCACTGGCATATCGCTGAGCAAGGCTATTATCAAATCAGATTTTTGTTCATCAATATTGATAAATTTAATTTTAATTGTGTTCACTTCGTAAAAATATAAAATAACTTGTTAGGCTTGTAGCTTATCCTTAATTTTACCGCAATGTTTAACAAATATCTCACTTATTATTCACCCGCAACACAATTCACTATTTTTTGTTTTATCGTTTCAATCTCTTTTGTATTAGGGGCTTTGGTGATGAATTTGTACAATCAATACTCTATTGGAATTTCATCAGAAGATCTTTCAACGCTAACCAACATTTCAGATAGTGTTTCATTCAAATTAAAAATTTCAAACTCGTTAGGGCTAATCTTTGTTCTTCTTTTTCCAGCTTTAACATTTGCCTATTTAGCTCATCCCAAGCCTCTCGATTATTTGGGTGTTCAAAAGAAAATACAATTGCCTTTATTTTTAATATCCTTACTTGTTTTTATCGTCACTTTAGTTGGGGTTTCGTTTGTAGAACAAATCAGTCGCCACATTCCAGGGTTTAGTGCCGATGGAAATGACCGTTATGATACGATGGCAAAAGCGATGTTGAAAGGGAGTAGTATGAAAGACTTTTTGATGAATACGTTTGCAATTTGTGTCATCCCTTCGATAGCTGAAGAGTTATTTTTTAGAGCTTGCCTCCAACAAGTTCTTTTAAATTGGATAAGAAAAAATCCATATTTCAGTGTTGTTTTGGTGGCAATTCTTTTCAGTGCTTTTCATGGTCAAATGAGTGGTTTTTTTCCACGATTTTATTTAGGACTAATTTTAGGTTTTATTTATTTTTTCACGGGAAATATTATTTACACAATCATTATTCATTTTTTGAATAATTTTATTACTGTATTTTTTTCTTATTTAAAAGAACTGAAATGGGTGCAATTTGACATCTATGAAAATGCAGATGTCAATATTTACTTAGGAGCTTTGGGTTTTATTTTATCCATTGCAACATTGTATTTTTATATACAAAAAAGAGAACCATTTAAACTATTTCAAATGGGAAACAATGATATTTATATTTAAAAAAATGAAACATGACTGACAATAGCAAATGGGTTTGCATCTTTAAATCCAACAACAAATTTGAAGCCGAAATCGTAAAGGGACATTTAGAAGCCGAAGGAATCTCATGTGTGATGCTGAATAAACAAGATAGTTCGTATCTCAATTTTGGATATGTGGAACTGCATGTTCAAAGAGAAATGAGCGAACAAGCTAAGCAAATCATTGACAACACTAAATCTGAATAATAATTATTAAGTGGCATTAAATACAAAAACATTTTTGACACGTTTAGGAAGTGCAATTATTTTCTCTGCATTGATGCTCTATGCTTTCCTTAGTAATGAGTGGGTATTTATCAGTTTATTTTTCATCATCAATCTTATTTGTCTTTTTGAATATGTTCGAATTATTGAAAAAATAATCAATACTTCTTTTTCTAAAAATGAAAAAAAGAACTTTTACATTTTTGGATCTTCCTTGTATTTACTGACTTGTAGCCTCAAAATTGGAAGATGTGAAAATTTCACGAACGATTTATTCAATCATTTCTTCTATTATTTTTTAGGGATAATGATTGGCTCCGGAATATTATTTTTTATTTTCAAACGTTCCAAAAAATCACTCTATATCCTCACTGGCTTAGGTTATATCACAATTGCATTTGCTTTGTTCACACAACTTCGCTATCAATCTATTTTGTATCCAATCATTATTTTACTTTTTATTTGGATGAATGATTCTTTAGCATATTTGACTGGTTCGTTTTTTGGTAAAAGAAAATTTTTTCCTTCAATATCACCAAATAAAACGATTGAAGGTACTCTAGGTGGGATTTTTTTCACAATGGCATTTGCAATTATATGGGGATATTTCACCGATTACTTTCCTTTATGGCAATGGATATCTCTTGGACTTATCACATCAATTGTTGGCACCATTGGAGATTTAATTGAATCAAAATTAAAACGATTATCCAATATAAAAGATTCAGGAAATATTATGCCCGGTCATGGTGGTGCCTTAGATCGATTTGATTCTTTAATCTTCGTTGCTCCATTTGCATTTTTATTTGGTATCCTTTTTTTACAATGTATAGAAATGAAAATTTTCTAATAAATTCTATTCTTTAGGAAAAATTAAATTTACTTTTGAACTTTCCAAATGGAAAACCAGTATGATCCATAAGAGCCTAGAAGAAGTACATGAATCTGTGAAACCAATGAGCAAAAACACTCTTTGGAAAAGGATATTAGCTTTTTTTGGACCAGCCTATCTCGTTTCAGTTGGATATATGGACCCTGGCAATTGGGCGACGGATATAGCAGGAGGTAGTCAATACGGCTACTCCCTTATTTGGGTTTTAGTGATGAGTAATATCATGGCGATTATTTTACAATCTTTATCAGCACGATTGGGAATTGTTTATAAAAAAGATTTAGCTCAAATCAATCGTGAAATCTATCCTTCATTTATCAATATTCCACTTTATATCCTTGCCGAAATAGCAATAGCAGCGTGTGATTTAGCCGAAATAATCGGAATGGCTATTGGTCTAAAATTGCTTTTTGGATTACCGATGATTTATGGTGTTTTGATTACAGCTTTCGATACCTTTTTACTTCTATATCTTCAAAAATTTGGGATTCGAAGAATGGAAGCTTTTATCATTTCGCTGATTGCCATTATCTTTTTATCTTTTTCAATTGAGCTATTTTTAGTGAAGCCGTCTTTCACTGAAATAATAGGTGGACTTCAACCCATGCTTGCTGATGAAAACGCCCTTTATATTGCAATTGGAATTATCGGTGCAACTGTCATGCCACATAATCTTTACTTACATTCCTCATTAGTTCAGACTAGAAAAATTGATAATGATGACGCATCAAAACGAAAAGCGATAAAGTGGAATTTTATTGATAGCACGATTGCACTCAATTTGGCTTTATTAGTCAATGCTTCTATCTTAATATTAGCTGCATCCGTTTTTCATAAAAATGGAATGAATGACATTGCAAGTATTGAAGAAGCATACGCCCTTTTAAGTCCTTTAGTTGGCACTACCCTTGCTCCTATTTTATTTGCTGTAGCACTCATCGCATCAGGACAAAGTAGTACTGTGACGGGAACATTAGCTGGCCAAATCGTGATGGAAGGGTACTTGCAAATCCGTATCAATCCTTGGCTAAGGCGTATCATTACAAGATTAGTTGCCATCGTACCAGCATTAGTTGTGATTGCTCTTTTCGGTGAACAAAAAATGACTCAATTGCTTATTTTCAGTCAAATTATTTTGAGTATTCAATTAGCCTTTGCTATCATCCCTTTGATTTATGCAGTGAGTAATAAAAAGATGATGGGAAACTTTGTCATCAAACCATGGCTAATATTTGTTTCCATTTTAATTACAATTCTTATCTTAGTTTTAAATATTGAAATGGTAATTCAAGAGGTTAAAAATCTCTTGCAAAATACTCATCATTTTCTATTTCATTTTTCAATTTGGCTAGGTGTATTTTTGCTAAGTGCTTTATTGCTTTTCACTCTTTTTTATCCATTAATAAAAGCTCGAAAAACAGCAAAATATTCTGGCATTCATAAACAAAATATTGAGTTTAAAAATCTGGAATTGGCCCCTTATCAAAACATTGCTCTTGCTCTCGATTTTGGAACAAAAGATAATGTCGTTATTGCAAACGCATTGAAATATGTACATGCCAACACGCATTTGGTTTTGATTCATGTTGTAGAAAGTGCAGGTGCCAAAATATTAGGCAAAGAATTGAACGACTATGAATCAAATGAGGATTTAGCAAATTTAAAATCTTATCAAAACTTACTTATCGAAAAAGGAATTCATGTCAGCTACGAATTAGGTTATCGAAACCGGATTTCTGAAATTGTGCGAATATGCAATGAACAAAAAATTGATATGCTGATTATGGGGGCTCACGGTCACAAAGGAGTATTTGACTTTATCTATGGCCATACGATTGACGCAGTAAGACATCAATTAAACATTCCGGTTCTTATCGTTAAATAATATTTTTTTTGAACGAAATGAAACCATAATAAAAACCATCATTTCATCTTCCTTTTATAAACTTCTTTCTACAATTTCTTCTATCTACTTTTTGAATAAATAATTTGGTTTTAAATTTGTAAAATGCAAAAAGTGAAATTAATTGAATGCCCTCGTGATGCCATGCAAGGTTGGAAAACATTTATTCCAACTGAAAGTAAAATTGAATATATAAACAAACTTCTTGAAGTTGGTTTTGACACTCTCGATTTTGGTTCTTTTGTTTCTCCAAAAGCAATACCTCAACTGGCTGACACCAAAGAGGTAATTCCAAAAATTAAAATGACGGCTACAAAATTATTGGCAATCATCGCAAATAAGCGAGGTGCTGAAGATGCTGTTCTTTATGACGAAATTACATATTTAGGATTCCCGTTTTCAATTTCAGAAACATTTCAAAAACTGAATACTAATAGCACAATTGAAGAATCATTAAAAACAGTTTATCAAATCCAAGAATTGTGTTTGCAAAAAAATAAACAGTTGGTCATTTATATTTCAATGGGATTTGGAAACCCTTACGGCGATCCATACAATGATGAAGTTGCAATACATTGGGTAAATCAATTGCAAAAAGAAGGAATCAAAATCTTTGCAATCAGTGACACAGTGGGCGTTTCAAACCCTGAGAATATTTCTTATATTTTTTCACATTTAAATAATGCATTTCCTCACCTTGAATTTGGAGCTCATTTTCATTCCACTCCAAATAAAGCAGCTGAAAAAATTGAGACTGCATTTACCAATCAATGTATGCGGTTTGATAGTGCAATTGGTGGAATCGGTGGATGTCCTATGGCTCAAGATGAATTGGTAGGAAATATTTCTACGGAACAATTATTGAACACTCTTGAAAATCAAAATATCAATATCGAATTAGATAAACAAAAATTTAAGGAAGCTCAATATTTAGCATCTCGAATTTTCATTTAAAACATATTGATTATTTGCTTGGTGTAGTAATATCTTTTGATATATTGATTGGCTTTAAAAGTAACATAAGCCGAGCCCGCTCCTAGCAATGCTCCTACCAACACATCACTCGGATAGTGCATCCCCATGTGCAGTCGCGAATATGCCACAGTACTCGCCCAAGCATAAGAAGGAATAGCTACATACCATTTTGGAAAATTTAATGTGAGCGAAGTCGCCGTACAAAAGGCAATAGAAGCATGTCCTGATGGAAATGACAATCTTCGATCGCTATCAAAAGCTTCAATATCAGGATAAGTATTAGCTGGTCTTTTTCTGTTGTAAATTTGTTTCATTACTTGTGTGTTCACTGTATTGGCAACCAAAGCCAAAGTCATATTTACACCAATTTCTAACAAGCGTTCATCCTTTTCGATATATGAAGCCAACAAAACCGAGACCGGCATTCCTACCCCAATAATTCCATCGGTTTTTGAAATTAATTTCATTGTACCATCCAAATTCGTATTTCTATTTAAATTTATTTTTCTCAATAAATCAATATCAAAATTTTTGGGAATAAGTATTTGAAAAAAAGGAAATAAAAAAGGCAAAAAGAGTAAACTGTTTTAATAAAACTTTTATCATATACGTTAGAAAAATCGAAGATACAATTATATTTACATGCAATGAAAAAGCTTGGCATTTCAATCATTCTTTTCTCAATTATCCTCATTGTTTTTTATAATTGCAATACTGGAAATGAAAATCATTTTCAAAATGTTGAAAATCCAAAAGCCGAATATGTCGGTATGAATACTTGTAAAAATTGTCATCAGGCTGTTTATGATTCTTTTATCAAAACTGGCATGGGGCAGAGCTGGGGACTTGCTACACAACAAAAATCAGCAGCTGATTTTTCTGTTCATAAAGCGTTAGTCTATGATTCTATTAAAGATTTTTATTACAAACCTTATTGGGATGGTGACAGTTTAACGATTTTGGAATATCGAATTAAAGGTAAAGATACTGTTCATAAACGCATAGAAAAAGTTAGTTTCATTGTTGGTAGTGGACAACATACTAACTCTCACATCATAAATAATCATGGCTACTTAACGCAAGCCCCTATTACTTTTTACACACAAAAAGGCACATGGGATTTAGCTCCTGGATTTGAAGCAGGTCACAATTCTCGTTTCGATAGAAAAATAGAACTAGAATGTATTTCATGTCATAACGGATACCCTGAATTTGTGAGCAATAGCTTGAATAAATATACAAATGTTCCTTTAGGAATTGATTGCGAAAGATGCCATGGACCAGGGAGTTTACATGTAGAAGAAAAACTAAAAGGTATTTTGGTGGACACTTCAAAAGAACCAGATTACACCATCGTAAATCCACGAAGACTCACAACAGAACAACAAAATAATTTGTGTCAAAGATGCCATTTGCAAGGGATTACCGTTTTAAACGATGATAAATCATTTTTTGATTTTTATCCTTCTCAATCATTAAGCCAAACAATGAATACTTTTTTGCCAAACTATAGTGGCTCCGATAATCACATGATCATGGCAAGCCATGTCGAACGAATGAAAATGAGTAACTGCTACATTGCATCTCAAAAAATGAGTTGCATCACTTGTCACAATCCACATATCAGCGTCAAAAGCACGTCAATAGAGCACTTCAATGCATCTTGTCGAAACTGTCATACCACACAAAACCAATGCACTGAATCTTTAGAAATCAGAAATCAAGCAAATAACAATTGCACATCTTGTCACATGCCTAAAAATAAAAGTATCGACATTCCACATGTTGCTGTTACCGATCATTATATCAGAAAAAGACCTTTGTCCAGCAATGATGAAGAAGTATCTCGATTTATCAATATGATTTGCTATAATAATAATCTTGTTGAGCTTAAAACAAGATCACGTGCCTTTATTGAATTTTATGAACGATATGAACCAATGCCTCTATTTTTAGATTCTGCTATCATTTATCTTCAACAATCTGGGATAGATACTAGCCAACAATTTGACAAAGATTTAATTCGTATTTATTTCCTCAAATCAAACTTCAAAAAGATTATTCAACTTGCTCAAAATACCAAACCACAATCTATTAATGACTCATGGACTGCATATCGAATTGGAGAATCTTTTATGAAAGAAAATAAAATTTTGAATGCAATTCCATTTTTAAAACAAGCTACTGAATTAAAAAAATTAGCACTAGATTTCCAATATAAATTAGCCCATGCCTATCTCCTATCCCAACAATTAAATGAAGCAAAACTAATCTATGAATTTATCTTGAATGAATATCCAAAACATGCAGATGCCAATGCCGATTTAGGTTATATTTATATGCAAATTCAAAATTTTCTGAAAGCAAAAAAAATATTTAAAATATGCGATTTACCTCGATCCTGATAAGCCTCAAACACTAATCAATCTTGCAGTAGTGCATTATCATTTAAACGAAAAAAATGAAATCATCCCACTGCTTTTACATGCACAAAAAATAGATCCTTCAAACAGCCAAATAAAAGCCATGCTGAATGATTTGAAATAAAATTGGATTAACTCACATTTTTAATTTAAATTGCTTAAAATTTTATTTTTATGAGGATTGCTGTATTCCCTGGAACATTTGACCCTATTACGCTTGGCCATACTGATATCATCGATCGCTCCTTAGATTTGTTTGATAAAATCATTGTTGGAATCGGTGTGAACAGTAATAAGCAAACTATGTTTAGCATCGAACAACGGATACAATGGATCCAAAATATTTACAAAGAAGAGAAAAAAGTTAACGTGCAATCGTATGAAGGATTGACAGTCGATTTTTGTACAAAAGTGAAAGCGACTTGCATCATACGCGGTATTCGTACAGTTGGTGATTTTGAATATGAAAAAGCCATTTCGGATATGAATCAAATGTTGAATCCATTTATCGAAACCATCTTTTTAGCCTGCACTGCCAAATACTCCTCTTTTTCATCGACACTAGTAAGAGATGTTATTCGAAACAATGGAGATAGTCAACTTTTTTTACCAATGGAAATTCATCATCAAATTGAAATAGCACAAGCTCATTTACATAAAAAATAATTTTTTTGATTTATTAAGAGCATTTCAAACAACTATCATGCAAATTCAACTTGCGAAAGGAATATTTTTAAAAGCAACGTCACTTTTGAATGACACCTATTTTGAAGGTGCCATTATTTACATCATTGAATACAATCAGCAAGGTGCAATGGGTTTTGTCATTAATAGTCCTTTTCACAGAAAGTTTAATGAACTCCTCGAATTTTTAGATTGCCCACCCTATACCCTTTACGAAGGAGGTCCTGTAGGAGTTGACAATTTGTACTTTTTACATAAAAAACCAAATCTGATTAAAGGAGGAGAACTCGTTGCAGATAATGTATATTATGGAGGAGATTTTAGTATGACAATTCAATTGATGATGATGAAAACAATCAACGAAAGTGAGTTTAGATTATACATTGGATATTGCGGCTGGGAAGCAGGCCAGCTCGAATCAGAAATTGAAGAAGGTAGTTGGGAAGAATATAAAGACTATCAATTATTCAACTAAAAATATCGCATCGATTGAGCCCCAATACACTATAATAGATTCATTTTCTAATTGATTAAAAATTGACCTATCTACATTTTTCAAATATTTTTATTCCTTATAAAAATGAAATGCCCGCTTTTTTTTTTAACAGATTAACGTTGCCTTCAACCATAGACATAATACCATATTAAAAAAAACGACAAAAACGACTATATCAACGACTATATCAATCCTACGAATTTTGTATTTTATTGTAACGAAAAAATGTTGTCTGAATTTTTATTTTTGATTTTCAAGACAGCAACTTCAAATATGATCATTAATGAAT
>LNFQ01000045.1 GCA_001567165.1 Bacteroidetes bacterium OLB11 | reverse complement strand
ATTTCATTGGCTAAAGGTTTTGCATTGTCTAAAATGATTTTTTTATGATTAAAAAAATCATCAATTTCTTGCTTTATAATTGGGTAATGTGTGCAAGCTAATAAAATGGCTTCTTTATCACGGAATTGTTCATCTTTCAGATAGTCTTCCAAAACATGATTGAAGGCTTCACTCTCTTGTTGACCACTTTCTATCATTGGAGCAAGCAAAGGAGTTGCTTTTTGATAAACGTCTATATCCGCATTGTATTCCTTGATAATGTCTAAATAGATTTGACTTTCTACCGTAGCTTTGTAGCTATAATTCCAATTTTTTTTCAAGTGTTTTTCAATACACATTTTTATAATGGGTCTTATCACTCCAATGATTTCGACCTGTCGGAAATACTGAGCTCTCAAAACGCTTGCGGCAACGGATGATGCGGAGTTGCAGGCGATGACAATTAGTTTTACATTTTTTGAAATTAGAAATTCAACAATTTTTTTGGAATACTCAATAATTTCCTGCGACGATTTGTCGCCATAGGGCATGTGTGCTGTATCTCCAAAATAAATAAATTGCTCATTTGGCAGTTCTTCAGAAAGAGATTTGGCAACGGTTAGCCTCCTATTCCGGAGTCGAAAATTCCAATAGCTTGATTTTTTTGCATCAAAAAACAAATATAACAGGGTAAAACATTTTTTTAACCTAAAAGAAAAAAAATATTAACTTCGCATGTCAAAATAACATTAAAAGATATAAATATATATCCAAAATTAAAATAGGATAGCTCTATTTATGAAAAACGATAATAAAAAAAATGGGTTCAACAATAATTACAATCATAGTAGCAGTAGCTACCTTAATCATTGGCTTGGTAATAGGAAAGATTTTATTTACTAAAAATTCTCAAAAGTTAATAGATGATGCTCAGCAACACGCAGATAGGTTAATCAAAGAAGCAGAAATACAAGCTGAGACAATCAAAGAAAAGAAAAAAACTCGATGCAAAAGAACATTTTCTTCAATTAAAATCAGAACATGAAAAACAAGTAAAAGAAGCTGAAAAACAGATTAATCAACGAAACCAAAAATTGAGCGAAGGTGAAAATCGAATTAAGCAAAAAGAAAAAGATTTAAACGATAAAAATCAACTTGCCCAAAAGCATATTCAGGAATATGAAACTAAAAAAGCCAATATTGATAGGCAAGTTGATGTTTTGAAAATAAAACAAGAAGAACTTGACAGAGAGCATGATGAACATATCAAACGCTTAGAAAAAATATCAAACCTAAAAGCAGAAGAAGCAAAAGCCGAACTGATAGAAGTGATTAAAAACGAAGCTCGCACCGATGCAATGGCTCATGTGCAAGAGATAATGGAAGAAGCGAAACTCAAGGCGAATAAAGAGGCGAAGAAAATTATTATTCAAACAATTCAAAGAACAGCAGCAGAAACAGCTATTGAAAATGCTATTACTGTTTTTAATCTTGAGAGCGATGATATTAAAGGTCAAATTATTGGTCGTGAAGGTCGAAACATTAGAGCCTTAGAAGCCGCAACTGGTGTTGATTTGGTAGTAGATGACACTCCCGAAGCTATTATTTTAAGTTGCTTCGATCCTCTTAGAAGAGAAATCGCACGATTGTCATTGCAACGCTTGGTGCAAGATGGACGGATGCACCCTGCAAGAATCGAAGAGGTGGTGGAAAAAACCAAAAAACAAATTGAAGAACAAGTGATGGAAATCGGCGAAAGAACTGTTATAGAGCTTGGTATTCATGGTTTACACAAAGAATTAATTCGGATGGTTGGGCGTATGCGTTTCCGCTCTTCTTATGGACAAAACTTATTGATGCACTCACGCGAAACAGCCAACCTATGTGCGATTATGGCTTCAGAATTAGGGCTTAATCCTAAACTGGCAAAAAGAGCTGGACTACTACATGATATTGGAAAAGTGCCCGATGAAGAGTCAGAATTGTCTCACGCTTTATTAGGAGCAAAACTCGCCGAGAAATATGGTGAACATCCATCTGTAGTTAATGCAATTGCAGCCCACCATGATGAAGTTGAAATGAAATTTGTCATATCGCCAATTATACAAGCCTGCGATGCAATGAGTGGAGCAAGACCCGGCGCACGTCGTGAAATTATGCAAAGTTATTTAGAAAGAATTAAAGATTTAGAAACCTTAGCAATGTCTTACAAAGGAGTTGAAAAAGCGTATGCAATACAAGCTGGACGTGAATTGAGAGTGATTGTCGAATCTGAAAAAGTGAGCGATAGTGAAAGTGAAAAACTATCTTTTGAAATAGCAGATAAAATTCAAAAGGAAATGCAATACCCTGGTCAGATAAAAATCACTGTTATCAGAGAAAAAAGAGCCGTGAATGTTGCACGATAATAGATTACCCCATTTAATATTTAACTTTGTCATTATATGATTTTACCTATAGTCGCTTATGGCAGTCCGATTTTACGAAAAGTAGCTCGCCCGATTGATAAAAATTTTAATGACCTTCATATTCTTATTGAAAATATGTGGGAAACCCTTTACCATTCAAATGGAGTAGGATTAGCAGCCCCTCAAATCAATCAAGACATCCGTTTGTTTTTAGTAGATAGCCTGCAAATTGTCGAGAATGCAGACGAGGAAGATAAAGAAAATTATAAAAATGAAAAACCAATCAAACAGGTTTTTATCAATCCTAAAGTCTTATCCCTACAAGGCAAAGAATGGAAATATAACGAAGGCTGCTTGAGTATTCCTAAAATAAGAGAAGATGTGATGCGACATGAAGTGGTCACAATTCAATACCAAGATGAAAATTTTGAACAACATACTCAAACCTTTGATGGCATTACCGGACGCATTATCCTTCACGAATATGATCATATAGAAGGAAAACTTTTTATTGACTATCTCTCTCCCGTCAAAAAAAGATTAATCAAATCAAAATTAGAAAAGATATCAAAAGGAAGCATTCATGTAGATTATAAAATGCTATATCCTAAAAGATAATTTGAATTTTAACTCATTCGCTGAAAATGTTTGCCAAGCAATCATTTTATAAATATTGACTTTAAGTTATCAATAAATTTTATCATTGAAAAATAGATATACCCTTTTGTATTGCAAAACAAACACACAATTAAGGTATATTTGCACAAATTATAAATCATAAAAATTTTTTAAACATGAATTTTCCAATATATTTAGATAATAATGCCACAACCCCTTGCGATCAAAGAGTCGTTGATACCATGCTCCCATATTTTACCCAAAACTTTGGAAATGCCGCAAGTAGAAACCATTCATTCGGATGGGTAGCCGAAGAAGCTGTTGATTATGCACGTGAACAAGTCGCTCGGCTAATTGGTGCCGATCCCAAAGAAATCATTTTTACATCAGGTGCAACAGAAGCTGATAACTTAGGTTTAAAAGGTGTTTTTGAAATGTATGCCTCTAAAGGAAACCATATTATTACAACCACCATTGAGCACAAAGCAATTATAGACACTTGCAAGCACTTAGAAAAACTAGGAGCCGAAGTGACCTATTTAAAAGTAGATGGCGAAGGATTGATAAACTTAGAAGAGCTTGAAAAAGCAATCACTCCCAAAACAATTTTGATTTCTATCATGTATGCCAATAATGAAATAGGCACCATCAACCCAATACGTGACATATCTGCAATTGCCCGAAAACACGGCGTATTATTGATGTCTGATGCTACACAAGCAGTAGGAAAAATACCAGTAAATGTCAACAAAGATGGTATTGATTTGATGGCCTTTTCAGGTCATAAAATGTATGGCCCCAAAGGAGTAGGAGCCTTATATGTGAGAAGAAAAGGACCACGTGTGAAAGTTACAGCCCAAATGGATGGCGGCGGTCACGAACGTGGAATGAGAAGTGGAACCTTGAATGTGCCAGGTATCGTTGGACTAGGAAAAGCCTGCGAAATTTGCATGAATGAAATGGAAGCAGAATCACAAAGACTAATCAAATTAAGAACTAAACTAGAAAGTGGTCTCTTGAAATTAGAAGAAAGCTATTTGAACGGACACAAAGACCACAGATTGCCCCATGTTGCCAACATATCATTCAAATATGTAGAAGGAGAAGGATTATTGATGGGAATTAATAAAAACATTGCATTGAGTAGTGGAAGTGCATGCACGTCAGCCTCTTTGGAGCCTTCTTATGTTTTAAAAGAATTAGGCCTTGGTGATGAATTAGCACATAGTTCATTACGATTTGGATTGAGCCGATTTACAACCGAAGAAGAAATTGATTATACCATTAATGCTGTTTCAGAAACAGTCATTAAACTAAGAGAAATGAGTCCATTGTGGGAAATGTTTAAAGATGGAGTCGATTTAACAAAAATTGAATGGGCAGGTCACTAAAATATAATTTTTAAAAATTAACTTTACAATCTATAATAAATCCTTAAAAATGAAAAAAAATTTTCACATCGATTGTCATACTTTCAGGCTTAATTGTTCTTAGTAATTGCTCTCCAAAAGCAAGCAAAACCGTAGCAAACGATTCTCCAGCTACAAAACCAGCTGCTTCTGCATCTAAAAGTGATCTCGTGTCGAAAGCACAAGGCTCACGTACAGATAAAGAACAAGTGGACTTTTTAATGAATTTGTCTCAACAAAGACAATCACAAGGGAAAGAGATATATGAGGCCTCTTGCGTAAAATGCCATAAATTACATTCACCAGATCAATTTAACTCAATAGACTGGGTGAAAATTATGAAAAAAATGGGACCAAAAGCTCATTTAGATGAAATCCAATATAATAAAATTTCACTTTATTTGGTACAAAATGCAAAGCATTAATTTCATTTTTAATACTTAATACGATTCATAAAAAAAGCTATCATCTTCTTGATAGCTTTTTTTATTTCTGAATAGATTTTTGAGTTTAACCCAAATTACGCAGTAGATATTTTTTGAGATAAGTCAATGGGGTAATCCCAAATTCCAGCGAACCATTTTCTACGTTTTTTGGTAAGGGCAATTTTAAGTTTGAGCGTATCGCCTACCTTTTCAA
>LNFQ01000044.1 GCA_001567165.1 Bacteroidetes bacterium OLB11 | reverse complement strand
AACAGTGATTTCGTTTACAGGCGAAAAACAAACAAGCAGTGATTTACTAAGCTGGACAACAGCCAGTGAACAAAACAATGCTTACTTCAACTTACAACACAGTACAGATGGAATCACGTTCAACACGCTAGCTCAAGTAAACAGCAAAGGGTTAAATGGAAACAGCCAAGTTCGCTTAGAATATCAAGCAGAGAATGCAAAACCACAGTTAGGTCATAACTACTATCGTTTAGAGCAAGTAGATATAGACGGACGCGTGAGTGTACATGCAAAAGTGATCGACTTGATATGGGGAGCAGACGGAAGCAGTGTGAACATCTATCCAAATCCGACAACGGATGTATTGAATGTTGATTTATACGCACCGACAGCACAAAACACGAGTGTGAAAGTATTAGACATGAGTGGTCGTGTGGTGAAACAAATCGATGCGAAATCGCAAGCTGGAGCGAATCATATCCAACTAAGTTTAGGCGATATAGCGAGTGGAGTTTATACAGTACAAGTGTATAGCAACAACAAGCTAAGTTTCACAAGCAAAGTGAGAAAAAATGACTAGACATTAGTTTGTAAATTGAAAATGAGAAAGGCGTGCCATCGGCACGCCTTTCTTGCTTTAGGAGGAGTCTTTTATCATGTCCACTCCATATTTTACAAAGCTTGGGTGTGAAGGAAATCAAAACATTTTGCATCAAAAATCAAAATTTTTTTAACCAAAAAAAAATTCTATTTTTACTGATATCACAGTAAAATCAGAATAAGAAATTGAAAAAAGTTATTTGTCTTTTTATTTTATTTATCTCCTTTGTAGAAATGAGTTTGGCTCAAGAAAAGCATCGTCGAGATGGATATTTTGAAACTTTTGTCGAGGTAAAAGATTCGATTGATAGTATCGTGGTTTTTAAGTCGGCTCGTGAAATGATTACTTACCATGAAGGGGTTAAGGTGAAAAAATATATTATTTCTTTGGGAATGGAACCGGTTGGTAAAAAAGAATTTGAAGGAGATTTGAAAACGCCGGAAGGATTATATTTGATAGACAAGCGAAGTAGAAATAGCATTTATCATGCGAATTTAAATATCTCTTATCCGTCTGAAAATGATTCAATTTTTGCAGCAAAGTTCAATAAAAGTGCAGGTGGTGATATTAAAATTCACGGTTTCCCCAATACACATCGAAAAGACCAAGAGCGAACATTTCTCAATACAGATTGGACTGTAGGATGTATTGCAGTTTCAGATTATGAAATTGACGAATTGTATAAATGGGTTAAAGTAAATTGTCCGATATTGATTAAACCTTAATCAGATTATTTTAATCCAAAGGCTTTTTTCACCTGAGGTACATAATCTAATTTTTCCCATGTAAATAATTCTACTTTTACTTTTTTCTCATCTTTTTTTCCTTTATTAAACACTTTAGTGACTACTTCATTTTTTCGTCCCATGTGACCGTAAGAAGCAGTTTCAAAATAAATAGGGGCTCTTAATTTGAGGCGTTGTTCAATAGCATAAGGACGTAGATCAAAAATCTTTTCAATGATTTTTGCAATTTCGCCATCTGTTTTATTTACTTTAGCTGTACCATAAGTATTGATGAGTAATCCGCAGGGTTTTGCTACACCAATGGCATACGAAACCTGCACTAATACTTCGTCGCATAAGCCAGCAGCAACTATATTCTTAGCAATATGTCGAGTAGCATAAGCGGCACTACGATCTACTTTGCTTGGGTCTTTTCCGCTAAAAGCACCACCACCATGAGCACCTTTGCCACCATAAGTATCTACTATAATTTTTCGCCCTGTCAATCCTGTATCACCATGTGGTCCACCGATGACAAATTTTCCAGTAGGATTGATATGATACGTAATTTTATCATTAAACAATTTTTGTAAAGAAGGTTTCAATTGTTTTTTCACTCTTGGGATAATAATTTCAATAATATCTTTTTTGATTTTTTGAAGCATTTTTGAGTCACTATTATCAAAGGCATCGTGTTGAGTGGAAACAACAATCGTAACGATTCTCACGGGCTTATTATTGTCGTCATATTCGATAGTAACTTGGCTTTTAGCATCGGGTCGCAAGTATTTCATCTCTTTCCCATTGCGTCTTGTTTTAGAAAGTTCCAAAAGAATTTTGTGAGAAAGGTCTAATGCGAGCGGCATATAATTTTCGGTTTCACGAGTAGCATATCCAAACATCATCCCTTGATCTCCGGCTCCTTGAGCGTTAGCTTTGGTTTCAAAGTTTTCTTTCTTTGTTATTCTGTCCACTCCTCGATTAATATCATCGCTTTGCTCATGGATAGCAGAAAGAATACCGCATGAGTCAGCCTCAAACATGTATTCAGATTTTGTGTATCCAATATTTTTTATGACTTGTCGAGTGATATCTTGCACGTCTAAATAGGCTTTTGATTTCACCTCACCTGCAAGCACTACTTGACCTGTAGTGACCAAGGTTTCACAGGCTACTTTCGAACTGGGGTCATAGGCAAGAAAGTGATCAATGAGTGCATCGGATATTTGATCGGCTATTTTGTCAGGATGTCCTTCTGATACTGATTCGGATGTGAATAAATATGGCATAGTTTTATTTAAATTAATTTAAGTTTAAAAAATTTATTTGCAAATGTACAATCTGAATAAGATAATTGTCTTTAAATATTTATTTAAGTTTAAAAGGAATAGTAATAGTTTGATATGCGTTGACGATTTTTCCGTTTAGATAAGCGGGAGTCCATTTGGGCATATTGCTGATGATTCGTTGTGCTTCATCATCACATGAGTATCCGATTCCTTTCACGACTTCAATATTTTTCGGTTTTCCGTTTTTATCTATTATGAATTTGCACACGACATTTCCTTCAATTTTATTGACTCTTGCAATGTTTGGGTAGCTTAAGTTGGAATGAATAAAATCGTGCATTGCTTTTTCACCTCCGGGATAAAGCGGTGGTATAAATTCGTACACTGTTTCAATGTCAGAGAGCATATCGGGATTCATAGGGTCATCCACAATTTCACTCCCTTCTCTTCCTTTCCATTGAACGATTTGCACGAGTTCATCCATGTCGGCACCAAGCTGTCTTAAATAAGAAGGACCGGCATCAGCTCTTAAAATTTTTTTACTAGTTTTATTTTGCACTACTTCAACAATTAAACTTGGCAAATCTGTTGCTAGCACAATGTATTTATTTTGGAGTTTCAAAAAATTATTTTTTTCATAATCTTTAAAAATACGAGCTGCTTTTTCTTTTGAAATTTGACCATCAAAAGTTCCGAGCATTTTCACATTGGCTCTTCCGTTGTATATGAGTTTTCCGTCAGGTTTTAACTCAACACTGTAGGAGGGGCATTTTCCATAACATGGAGTTCTTTCGATTTTAATAAAAGTGAGTTTGTTTTGTGCGATTAATTGAATTGAAAAAAGCAGGAATAAAAAAGTAAAGGTATGTTTCATGTTTAATTAGACATTAGTAGAATAGGCGAAGTTAAATCAAAATCATGCTTAGGGCAATTAATTTTTTATCAAAAATATTACAAATAAAAATTTCATTCATGTACATTTAGGTTTTAAAAAAATCTTTAATGAAAAAAGTGATTCTTTTGTTTTTATTTTTAAATTATTTCTTTTTATTCCAAAAGTCAAAATTTTAAAAATGACAGTGCCACTCTCAAGCAAATTTCAAATCATATTCTTAGTAACTATGTTTGCTATGAAGATTTAAGATATTTGTGTAAGCAAATAGGGCATCGAATATCTGGTTCGCCTCAAGCCGCTCGTGCTGTGGAATGGGGCAAAGAAACATTAGAAAAAGCAGGGTGTGATAAAGTGTATCTTCAAGAAGTGATGGTGCCTCACTGGGTGAGAGGAGAAGAGCAATGTCACATATTGGATGCAAAAGGAAATCGCTATCCTTTGAAGTTATTATCAATTGGAAATTCTGTTGGTACAGGTCATACAGGCATTGAAGCTCCAGTTGTTTTAATCAATAATATGGATGAGTTAGAAAGAATGAATCCATCTGACATTCATGGAAAAATTGTTTTTTTTAATAATTATTTTGACCAAACGAATATTAATACATTTGAAAGCTATGGACCTTGTGTGTATTATCGTTGGGCAGCTCCGAGCAAAGCAGCCAAGCTAGGAGCAATAGCGGTTGTGATTCGCTCGGTGTCTTCCGCTTTTGACGATGCTCCTCATACAGGTTCTCTTTCTTATGATAAAAAATCTCCGGCTATTCCGGCTATTGCCTTGTCAAACTTAGGAGCAGACCAGCTTTTACATAAATTACAAACTGAAAAAGGAGTAAAGATGTATATTCGAAATACTTGTCAAATGTTACCGGATGTAAAATCTTATAATGTAGTGGGCGAAATTACTGGAAGTGAAATTCCAAATGAAATCATTACCATTGGAGGACATTTAGATAGTTGGGATATTGGTGAAGGAGCTCATGATGATGGAGCCGGCGTGGTGCAAAGCATAGAAGTATTGAGAACATTTAAAAAATTAGGAATTCGACCAAAGAGAACGATTCGTGCTGTCTTATTTATGAATGAAGAAAATGGATTGAGAGGTGGTACAAAATATGCTGAATTGGCTGTTGCAAATAAAGAAAATCATTTGGTCGCGATAGAATCAGATGCTGGAGGTGCAACTCCTATTGGTTTTTCAATGACAATGAGTAATACACAAAGAAATAAAATTAAAAGTTGGCAACATTTATTGATTCCTTATGGAATTTATAATTTAGATGGTAATGGAGGAGGTGCAGATTTAAGTCCTTTGCATAAAAAAATGGGCACACCAGTGATGGAATTATATCCTGATTCGCAGCGATATTTTGATATGCATCATAGTGAAAATGATGTGTTTGAAAAGGTGCATCGCCGCGAACTTTGTTTAGGAGCTATTGCAATGAGTGCAATGGTTTATCTTTTGAGTACATACGGATTATGATTTTAGAGTGAATGGGAAAGTATCGTTTACACTTCATTTTTGCATAGCTGAAAAACAATCGCTCACAACACAGTCAAAAGAATACTCTATTTCAGTCTTTTATTTTTTTAAAAAAAACTTTGAAATGCAAAAGGTATTTTGGAGCTATAAATATATACATTTGCACTAATTAAAAAACAAAAAATGGCAAAGACAATTTCATCCAGCAAGAAAAAGGATTTTTTTAATGAAAAATCAATGAAGTTTATAAGAGAATATCTAAACAACTCTTCGCCAACAGGATATGAAAGCAGTGGACAAACGATTTGGTTAAACTATTTGAAACCCTTTATCCATAAGCATTTTGTGGATAATTATGGAACCGTTGTAGGTGTGATTAATCCTGATGCCCCTTATAAAGTAGTAATTGAAGCTCATGCAGATGAAATTAGTTGGTATGTAAAATATATAACCAATGATGGGTTTATTCATGTGTGCAGAAACGGAGGCAGCGACCATCAAATTGCACCCTCCAAAAGAGTGAATATTTATACCAAAAAAGGAATAGTGAGAGGAGTATTCGGTTGGCCGGCTATTCATGTTCGAACAGCACATAATGAAAAAAAACCAGAAATAGAAACAATTTGGATTGATGTCAATTGTAAAAATAAAAAAGAAGTAGAGGCTTTAGGAATCCATGTAGGTTGTGTTTGCACCTTTACAGAAGGATTTGAAGAAGGAAACAATGGTTATTGGATAGGACGTGCATTTGATAATAGAATGGGTGGAGTGATAATTGCTGAAGTAGCAAGACTGTTATCTGAAAACAAGAAAAAACTTCCTTTTGGATTATATATTGTCAATGCCGTTCAAGAAGAGGTGGGTCTAAATGGGGCTACAATGATTGCACAAACAATAAAACCAAATGTAGCTATTTGTACTGATGTAACGCATGATACCACTACACCAATGATGAATAAAGCTGCTCAAGGTGAAGCAACATGTGGACTAGGCCCTGTATTGTCTTTTGCCCCGGCTGTGCATCGCACCCTGCTCGATATTATTTTAGATACAGCTACTAAAAATAAAATTCCTCACCAATTGCAAGCATCTTCTCGATTTACTGGCACCGACACCGATGCTTTTGCATTTAGCAATGGGGGAGTGCCTAGTGCTTTAATCTCTTTGCCGTTACGATATATGCACACAACGGTTGAAACAATTCATAAAGAGGATGTCGAAAATTGTATTCAATTGATGTATGAAACGCTTTTAAAATTAAGCCCTAAAACAAACTATAAATATTTGTAGAAAGAATGTGGGGGAGGGCTTTATTGAGATGAATTGAATGTGTTGTTTGGGTTTAAATGATAAAGATTTATGCTTGCAAACTTCTTGACGAGTTCATAATTTTTCAATAGTTCCTTTTCATCTTTTAGTGGAGGATATTGTATTTGAAGTGCCAACCAATTTGCTTTTGAATCCATATTTCTTTGCAAAAATTTTTTGTAGATATCATTATTGGGATTTGACAAAATAGGATAAGTATAAAAATAAGGGGTATTACTCGGCAACTTTGTCATATCATACAAACAAGAATAATTTCCAATAACACAAAGGGTTTCACCCTCTTTTTTCTGGAGATTAATATAAGAAATCAAATCTTCGTAAGAGTTTGTATAAACATTTTTATCAAAATAATGAACAACTACTGGTTTGAAAAAATAAAACCGCACCAAGCATCCATAAAAAAATAAATTTTTTATAAATATGAAAAATAGCATAGAAAAATAACAATAGCACGACAGGTGCTAATGGAATCACATAATGAATAGAGTCCGCACCACGCCCCGAAAGTCCAACTAAAACCAAAATGCTACTTACAAATGTGATTATTAAAATAATAAAAAATGAACGCTCTTTTTTAATATAAAAAACAGAAAAAACTGATAAGAGCTATCAAAAAAACTGATAAAGAAAAATTTGAAAATAAAATACATCCCAAATACTTTGAAAAAATGAAATAGATTGAGTGGAAACATAATTCAAATTGAATATCCAAATTGCATAAAAGGCTTCATAAAGAGCATGATGATATGAAAAGTAGAAAACAAAAGGTAGCAAACAAGCTACAGCACCGACTATCAACCAAATTAAAAAGGAAATGTTTTTTGTGATTTTTACAATTTGTATGAATAAATAAATCAAGGAAGGAATCACTACAATCGCAAAATTTAGCTTGAACAAAACCAAAAAAACTGTCAACATTCCAATGCCGATTAATTGATATTTTTTAGCAATAAATTGATTGTCAATAATCGTTAGTAATAAATAAAAATAAAGGCTCACTAATCCTAATGAATAGACTTCAGGAATATTATCACCAATACGATTAAAACGATATATCCAAGAAAGAAATACAAGTAAACTACTCATCGCTAACACTACACCACCTCGACGTTGCAAATAAAAAAGCAATGGAAGCAACCCTATCAATAATGAAATCAATTGAACCAACCAAATGCCATTCAAATTATAAGCATGAAGCCAATAACCTAGGCACTCAAACACATACATAGCCGGCCCTTTGTGGTCAAAAACATCTTTGTAAAGCACTTTGCCATTCAGCACTTCTTGTGCAGTGTGTATATAAACTTGCGAGTCGATATGCTGAGCATAAAGCGGTAAAAAAAGAGTTGATTTTGCAAAAGAGAAAATAGTAGCTGCTATCGCAAAAAGGAAAATAGCCCATGATTTTTTAAAACAAAACCGATTCATGCAATTGCTACACTAATCAATAGAAATATAATCTTTGCTATAATACACACCCAGCTGCTCTTTGCCTAGCTGCATGATAATATCATTTGCCAAACTACTTGCACCGAAACGAAACCACTCATTGCTCATCCATGCTTCACCTAAGGTTTCATATAACATTACCAAATATTGCAAAGCAGATTTGGCTGTGGAAATACCCCCGGCAGGCTTCATTCCAACCATTTTACCAGAAGATTCGTAATAATCTTTGATGGCATCTAGCATCACCAAAGTGACAGGCATCGTAGCAGCAGGTTGTATTTTTCCAGTGGACGTTTTTATAAAGTCGGCACCAGCCAAAATAGCAATATCACTTGCTTTGCGAACATTTTCAAGTGAGCCAAGTTCTCCTGTTTCTAAAATAACTTTAAGGCGAGCTTGTTTTTCACATGCACTTTTTATGCTTGCAATTTCATCAAATACACGGTTGTATTCTCCTTCTAAAAATGAACCTCTACTAATAACCATATCCACTTCATCTGCTCCATTTTCAATAGCTAGACGAGTGTCTTGTAGTTTGATTTTTAAACTTGAATTTCCACTAGGAAAAGCAGTTGCAACGGATGCAATTTTGATAGTACTACCAGCCAGAGCCTGCTTGGCAGTCTTTACATGATTAGGATACACACACACAGCGGCCACATTTGGAATCTCCTGCAAGTGGTCAGCTAGGTGCTGAGCTTTATAGCACATTTGTCGCACCTTTTGAGGAGTATCTTTCCCTTCTAATGTAGTGAGGTCAATCATTTGGAGAGCTAATCGAAGCCCTTGAATTTTACTCGCTTTTTTAATACTTCTTGTATTGAATCTTGCTATCCTTTCTTCAACGCCAATTTGATCAATGAAAATTTTCTTATCAAATGTCATGATTATAATTTTTGTAAATATAAAACCAAATTACGCATTAGACTATTTGTTCTCAAAAAATACGACTTCAAATTGATTGAAATAGCTCCAAAATCATCTTTCTTTTTTTTATTAGAAAGGAAAAAGAACAAACGATTATTTAAATGCGTTGATGCCAGTGATATCAAAGCCTGTAATCAAGAGATGAATATCATGAGTACCTTCATAAGTCACAACACTTTCGAGGTTCATTTGATGTCGCATGATAGAATATTCGCCTGTGATTCCCATGCCTCCGTGTATTTGACGAGCTTCACGGGCAATGTTTAAAGCTACTTCGCAACTATTTCTTTTTGCCATCGAAATTTGAGCAGGAGTAGCACGATTTTCATTCATCAAAACACCTAAACGCCATAACAATAATTGACCTTTTGTAATTTCGGTAATCATTTCGCTTAATTTTTTTTGTTGTAATTGAAATGAAGCAATCGGTTTCCCAAATTGCTTGCGTTCTAAACTATATCTTAAAGCACTATCATAGCAATCCATTGCAGCCCCAAGTGCTCCCCATGCTATACCATATCGAGCTTTGCTCAAGCAACCCAATGGCCCTTTTAATCCTTGCACATGAGGAAAAATATTTTCTTTAGGTACTTTTACATTATCAAAAACGAGCTCTCCGGTGCAGCTTGCACGCAAACTCCATTTTCCATGAATTTCGGGAGTTGAAAAACCTTCCATTCCCCTTTCTACAATCATGCCTCTGATGATGTCTTGTTCATCTTTAGCCCACACCACTGCAATGTCAGAATAAGGAGAATTACTAATCCACATTTTAGCTCCGTTTAAAATCACATGATCGCCTGCATCTTTAATATTCGTAATCATACTACCCGGATCGCTCCCACTGTCAGGCTCAGTCAGCCCAAAGCAACCTAAATATTCTCCCGAACTTAATTTGGGTAAGAATTTTCTCTTTTGTTCTTCACTTCCATAAGCATAAATTGGATACATTACCAAACTGCCTTGAACACTTGCTGTACTCCTCATTCCACTATCACATCTTTCCACTTCTTGCATCATCACACCATAGCTAATATAATCTAAACCTCCTCCACCATATTCAGGGGGGATGGTAGGCCCAAACAATCCCAATTCGCCCATTTGTGGAACCAAATGTTTTGGAAAAGTATTTTCTTGTGCCCATTTTTCAATATTTGGACTTACTTCTTTTTTTATCCATGTTCTGACGGTATCACGAATCAATTTATGCTCATCACTCAACAGTTCATCGAGTAGGTAATAATCAGGATGTTGATATAAATCTTGTGCCATAATATAAAAGTTTGAATTTTGGGGGCAAAGATATACAATGCTATTGAATTCCGTTTTTGTTTATTCCAAAATAAGAGATTTGAAATGATGAGTCATTTTTTTTCAAAAAAAGGAAATACTTCATTCAAATTTCTTATTACTTTTAAGAAATGAAAAAGAAACTCGTTATATTTTCAGGAGCCGGCATCAGTGCAGAAAGTGGAATCCCAACATTTAGAGATCAAAACGGAATTTGGGAAACGCATCGGATTGAAGAAGTGGCTACACCTCAAGCGTGGGCAAGTAATCCAAAGTTGGTACTCAAATTTTATAATGAAAGAAGACGAAAAATTTTAAAAGTAAACCCGAATAAAGCTCATTTGGAGATTAAAAAATTAGAAGAATTTTTTGAAGTGGTAGTGATTACTCAAAATATAGATGATTTGCATGAAAGAGCCGGATCAAAAAATGTGTTGCATTTGCATGGAGAGATATTTAAGATGAGAAGCGAAAAGAATAGCAACCTTGTTTATCCAACCAAAAATGATATAAAGGTAGGGCAATTAGCCGAAGATGGAGAGCAATTGCGACCGCATATTGTATGGTTTTTTGAAGAGGTGCCAATGATGGAGAAGGCTATAGAAATAGTCAAACAATGTGATTATTTTGTAGTGATAGGTAGTAGCTTGGTTGTATATCCTGCGGCTTCTCTGATAAGCTACGTGCCTCAAAATGCACTAAAGTTTATTATCGATCCCCAAATCCCAAACCACGGAGACAAAGATATTTTTGTCATTCAAAAACCTGCAACGGAAGGAATCATTGAACTAGCAACAAAATTAAAAAAATTGATGACAAAGCTAAGCCTATTGAAATGAGAAGGGGCAAAGGAAAGAACTTTATTTACCAAAATAACACAATGAGAAATTTAGTTTTAAAAAAGAAATGATATAATGTATTGATTTTTTTATATTTTATTAGCAAGCGAATACTCCATTCAAAAGTTTATTTAATCTTTTTTTTTAAAAAAAAATATTGTACCTTTGCAACCCAAAAAATCACTAGATGATTTTTTTTGGGAAAAAACTAATATTTAAACTTTTTTTAAACAACTAAAACATGGCAGATTTACGCTATCAAAGAAACTTCGGCATTGCGGCCCACATCGATGCAGGAAAAACGACCACAACAGAAAGAATCCTATTTTATACAGGGGTAAATCATAAATTGGGCGAAACACATGAAGGGAGTGCAACGATGGACTGGATGGCTCAAGAACAAGAAAGAGGGATTACCATCACCAGTGCTGCCACTACTTGCTTTTGGAATTTTCCAACAATTCAAGGACAAAAATCAGCAGATACTAAACAATTTAAATTTAATATCATCGATACTCCGGGTCACGTTGATTTTACGGTGGAAGTAGAACGTTCATTGCGTGTATTGGATGGCTTGCTAGCCCTCTTCTGTGCAGTGTCAGGTGTTGAACCTCAGTCAGAAACCGTTTGGAGACAAGCGAACAAATATCGTGTACCAAGAATTGGTTTTGTAAACAAAATGGATCGTAGTGGTGCAGATTTCCTAAATGTTGTGAAACAAGTAAAAGAAATGTTGGGAGCAAATGCAGTACCATTACAACTTCCAATCGGTGCAGAAGATAATTTTAAAGGAGTAGTTGACTTGATTACCATGAAAGGAATTATTTGGGACGACTCAACACATGGTATGACTTATAAAGAAGTTCCTATCCCTGATGATATGAAAGCAGATGTGGACGAATGGAGACAATTCTTAGTAGAAGCGGTAGCAGAGTATGACGAAAATTTATTAGAAAAATTCTTTGACGACCCAAATACAATCACCGAAGGAGAAATGCACGAAGCAATTCGTAAAGCCGTAATTGACATGTCTATCATCCCAATGATGTGTGGCTCTTCTTTTAAAAACAAAGGAGTACAAACTGCTTTAGATGCAATTTGTCGATACTTACCAGGTCCGCTTGATATTGAAGATGTGCAAGGAACAAACCCAGAAACAGGAGAAACTATATCACGTAAAGCAGATGTAAAAGAACCATTCTCTGCATTAGCATTTAAAATCATGACTGATCCTTTCGTTGGACGATTGGCGTTTTTCCGTGCATATTCTGGACGACTAGATGCAGGTAGCTATGTATTGAATACAAGAACCGGAAAAAATGAACGAATTAGCCGTATCATGCAAATGCATGCTAATAAACAAAACCCACTTGACTTTATCGAAGCAGGTGATATTGGAGCTGCGATTGGATTTAAAGATATTAAAACAGGGGACACATTGTGTGATGAAAAAAATCCAATTGTCCTTGAAACAATGACCTTCCCAGAGCCGGTTATTGCTATCGCCATCGAACCAAAAGCACAGGCCGATGTTGACAAAATGGGTATGGCTATAGCAAAATTAGTGGAGGAAGATCCAACACTAAGAGTAAATACAGATGAAGAAACAGGACAAACCATCCTTAGAGGAATGGGTGAGCTTCACTTGGAAATCATCATTGATCGTTTAAAAAGAGAATTTAAAGTAGATGTGAATCAAGGAGCACCACAAGTAGCATATAAAGAAGCATTCCAAACTAAAGTAGAACATCGAGAAGTATTGAAAAAACAATCAGGTGGACGAGGTAAGTTTGCAGATATTCAATTTGAAATAGGACCAGCAGACGAAGATTGGTTAAAAGAAAATGATGGAAAAAATTTCCAATTTGTAAATGATTTATTTGGAGGTTCAATTCCAAAAGAATTTTTACCAGCTATTCAAAAAGGATTTGAATCAGCAATGACTAACGGTGTATTAGCGTCATATCCTGTTATCAACATGAAAGTACGAGTATTTGATGGAAGCTACCATGATGTGGATTCAGACTCAATGAGCTTTGAATTGTGTGCTAGACAAGCATTTAGAGAAGCTGGTGCAAAAGCAAAACCTGTATTACTTGAACCAATAATGAAGGTAGAAGTTGTTACTCCAGACCAATACATGGGAGATGTAACCGGAGACTTAAACCGCCGTCGAGGTATTCTTGAAGGAATGGATAGCAAACCCGGAGGACAAGTGATACGAGCAAAAGTTCCATTATCAGAAATGTTTGGCTATGTGACACAATTACGTTCATTAACATCAGGTCGAGCGAGCAATGCAATGGAATTTAGCCACTATTCACCTGCCCCAAACAATATTGCAGAAGAAGTAATTGCTAAAGTAAAAGGTAAAAAAGGCTAATTATCACTAAATATGAATATTAAAAGAGCTGCTCTATAAAGAGTGGCTCTTTTGTTTTATGACAAATTATAGTAAGAAGATATTGACTAAAAAGGCTTATTACCCACTGTATGGCAAGTGGAAATCAGCACACATTGCTAAGTGTAATGTGTTATAATCATAACAAACTACTGAAATTGAACCGCCACAAAATAAAGGCACTGGCACAGCCAAAAATCAACCTTAAACGAAGGGGAGCTTATGTTTTTTTAGTAAAATCAATTTAGGATTATAATTTTTGATGGACTTAAAACGCCTCTATTAGAAACCATTTTTTTCTAAAATGAGTAGTTTTCCGTTTTGGAAGATGGGGTGCAACAGTTACTGATGTTGGGTGTTGGTATTCTATTTATTGTTGTTTCCGCTTAATATCCAATATCCCAAAAGCCCACCTATAATTGAAGCTGTAAAAATTCCGATTTTAGCTTGTATTATATTTTCCTGATTATTAAAAGCCAATGATGTGATGAATAAAGACATTGTAAATCCAATAGATGCCAATAAACCAAGTCCGAATAAGTTTCTGACATTCATACCTTCGGGGAAAGGTGCTATTTTCAGCTTTACAAACAATAAAGTAAATCCTACCACACCAACTACTTTGCCGACTAATAATCCAAGACCAACACCAAGAGCGATGTTAGTACTAAATAATTTTTCTATATCAATGTCAATCGAAACACCAGCATTTGCCAAAGCAAAAATTGGGATAATCAAAAAAGTAACAAAAGGGTGCATTGCGTGTTCCAATTGTTGTAATGGCGGAATAGCTTTGTTTGTATCGGTTTTTATCTCATCTAAAATGTGTAATTGGTCATTATTCAATGTTGGGATTTTATCGTTAGGGTCAATGGATTTGAAACGGTTGAGATAGTTTTGGATTTTTGTCAAGTAAACACTTTCTTTCAATCTAACGTCTGCTGGTATCATAAATGCCACAATTACAGAAGCTATTGTAGCGTGAACTCCTGATAACAAAAAGGCTGTCCAGACACCCAAAATTCCAATTATGGCATAAAAAATTATACTTCTCACGCCCAACCTATTTGCAATATACAAAATTCCTGTAAATCCTAAGCCAATGGAAAGGCTTGGTAGTGAAATTTCTGAAGTATAGAATAAGGCAATTACTAATACAGCTCCCAAATCATCTACAATTGCCAAAGCAGTCAAAAATACTTTTAATGAAATAGGGATTTTTTTGCCTAAAAGAAAAAGAACTCCTAATGCAAAAGCAATGTCTGTTGCCATTGGAATACCCCACCCGCTATGGGCTTCTCCTGTCTGGTTTAAAGAAAGATAAATCAATGCTGGAACTAACATCCCTCCTATTGCAGCACCAATTGGCAATAATGCTTTTCTTGGATTAGAAAGTTCACCTCCTATAAATTCCCTTTTTAGTTCAAGCCCCACCACAAAAAAGAAAATGGACATTAAGCCGTCATTTATCCAATGATGTATGCTGTATTCAAAATAAGGTTTGCCATCAAATAGGAACCCAATTTTGTGTTCAAAAAAATGGAAATATTGTTCTGCCCATGCTGAGTTAGCCCAAAATATAGCAATTATGACACTTATACCAAGCGTTATACCACCTGCTTTTTCGTGTTGAATGAATTTTTGTACAGGATATACAATTTTGTCAATAGGATATTTTTTTTGTTTACTCACTCGATTTTAGATTTTTTTATTATAATTACGACTTATTGCCACAGTAATACTAATATTTCAATTTGTCTTTATGTCCTTCAATACTACATAAGCTACACACTATACGATTTGGTTTTTCTTCTTCATTTTTATATTGTTTTACAAATTTAGTAGCTACAATTTCTGTTGGAACAGTAATGTTTGCTATTTAAAGGCGTTTTTTTCTATTCTGCTGAATGTTAGCAATAGGCTTAGTTTTACCATATTTTCCACCATTTTATTTTCTTAATAGCGTTTTCGCTGAGTTTTATAAATAATATAATTTCATCTCCATCTACTTTATGCTTAAAAGTTATTTCTTTTAAATTTTGTTGATTATCATTTATTATGTCTTTTATATTTGTGGTTTCAAAATGAAAAGTTAATAACAAGTTTGTTGCGTCTTCGATATTATCCATTTCTAAAAAATGATTTTCATTAAAGCCTTTAAGAAAATGAACTATTTGATTTACTCCCTGAATAATTGAATTTTCATCCCAATCTATTAATGGGAAATTAAAATAATCATTTTTTCTATATTCATTAGCACCTTGAATTAATAAACTGGAGGCCTTAGACCATATATAAATGAATTTACTAGGTATTTTTTCTTTTAATTCATTTGGTAGCTTATTAATAGTTTCAGCAAGGTATTTTGAAGAATATGTGCGTTTCTCTTCATAAACATTACTTGAACCTCGTACTATCACTATATCTTGGGCTTCTAATTTTTTGGATATTACTTTCAATTCATTTCTGGCGATATCACTATCTTCCCAAATGAGAGAGGTTTCATAAACTTCTTTCGCTCTTTCATATTCTTGTAATTCAATGCATGCATATCCAATTCCTCTCAAAGCTCTAGCCTTTTGTGAAGCAGTGTTAAATGTTCTCGAATCAAAAGCCTTATCAAAATACATAATGGATGTTTGAAAAAAATATTTTCTTCACCATACAAAACTACAAAACATCTTAGTAATTTCATGCCCTATAGCAAACTTTTGAAAATGCCCATCCCACAAGGACTATACCGCAATCAAATTTCTTTTTACAGCCTGGAAGATGCCATGACCTTTGTCTGCAGCATACGAGACAGAACAAAAATCTGCAAACAAGGTGGTAAACAACTGCGACATATTCTGTACATGGGAGCACATAATGCCAAAGAAAATAATGCTGCTTGTAAAGCGCTGTTTGACCGATTAGTAGCCAATGGAAAAAACAAAAAAGCAGCCGTCATAGCCGTTTGCAACAAACTCTTAAAACAAGTCTTCGGCTGTGTAAAAAACAAAACACTTTACCAAGATAATTATTTAAAAAATATTGCCTGATTTGTTTGGTTTTTTGCACAGTTCATGTTGAGCTTCCTAAATTATCAAATGTCAACGATTTAAAAAGTGTAATCATCTTGCCAGATTTTATTACTAAATCAGGAGAAATGAATTTTTCCAGCTTTTTAAATAGAGAAGTCCGGGTGTTTGCATTTACAATAGCTATTGTTGCTTCAGTGGAAACCTTGCTTTGTATTGAAGCCGCTGATAGAATGGATCCACTAAAAAGGCTAACGGACACTGACTTGGAATTAAAAGCTCAAGGTATTGGAAATATATTCAGTTCATTATTAGGAGGATTGCCAATGACTTCTGTCGTAGTTCGATCATCTGCAAATAAAAATGCTGGAGCTCGTTCTAAACTATCAACAATCATTCACGGCTTATTTTTACTAACGAGCGTTCTTACAATACCTCAACTATTAAATAAAATTCCACTAGCTATCCTTGCTGCTATTCTCCTTGTCATCGGAATTAAATTAGCAAAGCCTTCTGTTTTTAAACATTTTTTTAAAAAAGGAAAGTACCAATTTATTCCGTTTATATTCACTGTGGTAGCTGTTGTATTTACTGATTTATTAACTGGAGTGGCAATAGGCATGGGTATTAGTATTTTTTCGATACTAAAAGGGAATTTAAAAAGAGCATATTACTTTCGGAAAGAAGAATACCACGACGGTGATATTATTAATATACACTTAGCACAAGAAGTTTCATTTCTTAATAAAGCGGCTATTTTGTTTACCCTAGATGCTATACCTGAAAACTCAAAAGTAATTATTAATGCTTCTGACACAGTATATATAGCTCATGATATTTTAGATAGCCTAAAAGAGTATAGAGATATTAGAGCTAAAATTAAAAATATAGATATCAAGTTTATTGGATTTAAAGATGAATATCAATTAGAAAATTCAGAAACAGATATTCGAAAAGTATCAATTGAACACGACTTAATCATGAAACATAGAGCTCGACATAAAAGCTCAAATGATGTTCTTAAAGAATTAAAAAACAAAATATAATATACTATAAAAACTAAAAAACAATTAAAATTATGTCATCATTTTATAATAAATTAATACAAAATAACAAAGAATGGGTTCGTTCGAATCTTGCAAAAGATCCCGATTTTTTTAATAAATTAAAAGGTACTTAAAAACCACCCCTCCTTTGGATTGGGTGCTCTGATAGCCGCGTTCCTGCCAATGAAATTATTGGGGCTAGTCCCGGAGAAGTTTTTGTTCACAGAAATATTGCAAATATGGTTATTCACTCTGACATGAATATGCTGAGCGTTTTTAGACTATTCTGTTAATATTTTAAAAATTAAACATATTATTGTTTGTGGACATTACGAATGTGGTGGAGTCAAAGCTGCTTTAGAAAATATTTCAGTAGGTATCATAGACAATTGGATTAGACATATAAAAGACAGTTACCGATTTCAAATAGATGAATTAATGAACATTGAAAATGAAAAAGAAAAATTTGACCGATTTGTTGAGTTGAATATAAAACGTCAAGTACTTAATCTAGCCGCTACATCTATCGTTCAGCATGCGTGGAGCATAGGGCAAGATTTAACAATACATGGATGGGTATATGGTATTGACACCGGATTGATTAAAGATTTGGATGTAAATTTCTCTTCTCAAGAGGACATTAAAAATAATCCGATTTAAAAATTAGAATTTAATAATTTGATTCTCTCTAAAAAAAGTTAACAAGTAACTTTCTAAAAAATCAAACCCATTTCAAAATAAGAACAACTCCAATATTGGAGTTGTTCTTATTTAATTATCTTATTAGAGTCACATTTCCTTGATACGTTTTTTTCACACCATTGATAAACTCTCCTTCAATTAAATAAACGTAAACTCCTATTGGTTGTAACACTCCGTTGTATTTGCCGTCCCATCCTCTTCCATCAATGCTATTTGTAGTAAAGATATTTTCACCCCAACGATTATAAATATCCATTTTAAACGATGTCAATCCACTAGAAAGAAGTTCTCTTGGTAAAAAATAATCATTTAAACCGTCACCATTTGGACTGAATGAATTTGGAATATTTAAATAACAATCTCGTTTTACCCAAATACTGTCTGAGGTTGCACAATTTCCATTTGATGCTTTTACCCAATATCTTCCGGGCTCTGTTACTGAAATACTACTGCCTGTTTCTCCTGTGCTCCATAAATGCAAAGCAAAAGGATTATTCACGTCACTTAGCAATATAGGATTTGTCAATCCAGGGCAAATTGAAGTATCAGGACCTAACGATACATTTGGATAAGCATTCACTGTGATATTCTTTTGTTTGGTGCCTTCTGGACAAACAATTCTTTCGGTCGATAAGGATACAGTGTATGAGCCGGGTGTATCCCAAACATGTATTGGATTATGGTTATTTTTATGAGTTTGTCCATCTCCAAAATCCCAATAAAAATCAACAAAGCTAGGCGCAATGCTATCAATTAAAAAGACGGGATCTCCAGCACAAACCATACTATCACTCATCACAAAATCGACAAAAGTAGGTAAATCGACAAATATCGTTTTAGACATACTATCTCGACATCCCAAGGTATCCGTGATAATCATTTTTACATCAAAACTCCCTCCTTGATTATAATAATGTGACATTAAAGCTCCTGTACCTGATGTAGTATCATGCCCATCTCCAAAGTTCCAATAGTGTTGAATAAAGCCTGCAGGTGTTGAAGTGCTTGAAAGCATGAGAGGGGTAGTAATACAGATCGAATCAAGGCTTCCAAATACTGCTTGCAGTGGGTGACGGATATCAATCTGCTTGACGATAGTATCGGAGCATCCATTAAGAGTTGCGATAAGCGTTACGTTATATATATTTTGAGTTTGGTAAATATGATTTGGACTTAACAATGTAGAATAAGCACCATCTCCAAACCACCATAAATAATTAGGAGTTCCTAAAGAATCATGCACGCTTGTATTGGTAAAAAAAATCGTATCATTTTTACAACCTAAATGAATATCATAATCAAAATTTGCGGTTGCACTACCCGTAACAATGACGTCAATGGTATCAACAACTGCTGCATTTAAAGTGTCACAGTCGGTATAGACCGTCATGCTTGCAGTTACTTTTGTGTCAGCGGGTGGAAAATAATTATTCAATGTATTTCCTACTCCTAAAACATCTCCTGTTATTGCATTTCTCCACGTAACGTCGTAGTTTAGTGTTTGAGTACCTTTCGGCGTAAAACGATAGCTATCATTTGTCAATGAAAAAACAGTTCCATTGCGTCCTGGAACCATAAAGGCTTTTGTTGCAGTAGCATTTTGAATTCCCTCATGAGCAACCCCTCCATTCCAACCTGCACAAACCGGCTTTCCCTTTATATTAATATCAATAAGGTATGTTGATTCAAAGAGAACGATTTGTTGTGATGCCAACATTTGTGTGCATGAAAACATTGGAATACTATCCCATGAAATAACACAATATCTACATGGAGCCGTTCCGTAAATTCCCCATGTAATATTTGAACCTTGGTAATAAACTGCAGGGTTCACATCATGATATGGAGCCATAATGGTATTATTCATACCTGGGCTATTGTAGGGTGCTACCCAACCTTGTGTTGCCCATGGATTATATTGGTTTGCTTGTGTGATATCAAAAGAAATTTGACCATTTGCTCCTACTACTATGGAGTTATATTTTTGACCAAAAAAGCAAAATGGAAATGGCAGTTGAACAACACCACTAAAAATATCATCTACCCCTACCAGTATTTGATTTGCTCCCACCCAAGGATATGGATTATACGGTATTTGAGTTACACTATAAGAATCTGTACCAAACAAATCAGAGAAGGGTTGTATGGTCAAGTTGACTCCATCATTGCAATATGAAATTGAATCTCCTACTATATTAAACCCAGCAGAATATGCAGGTGGACAGTTTGGGGGAGGAGGCTGTGAAAATCCATTTTTTTGTAAAAAAAAATGAACTAAACAATAATATTGTAAAAAATATATTCTTCATTTTAAATGTTAAGTATTTTACAAATTTAATCTTTTTTTTATTAAAAATCATAATAATTACAAGACGAATGAGTAATTGTTTTCGTTTGAAATCAATTTCATTTATTTTTCATAAATTATTGATTTCGATTTTCTAATAATTTTTCGGCTATATTAATTCCATCCATGGCAGCACTCACGATACCTCCTGCATATCCTGCACCTTCTGCACAAGGATATAAATTTTGGATTTGTACATGTTGTAAGCTTTCTGCATGCCGCGTAATTCTGATTGGTGATGAAGTTCTGCTTTCTGTTGCCACTACAATCGCATCGTTTGAATTAAATCCTTTAATTTTTTTACCAAATGAATAAAATGCTTTTTGAAGTCCTTGATAGACAAAGTCAGGCAATACTTCATACAATGGCACACTTTTTACACCTGGCAAATAAGAGCATTTTGGCAATGTATTTGAAAATTGATGATTGACAAAATCATTTAATCGCATAGCCGGTGCAACGTATTTTCCTCCACCCGCTATAAACGATTTTTCTTCTATTTCTTTTTGAAAATTGAAAGCTCCCAATGGTGTTTCATTTGAAAAATCGTTTTCTTTTATTGAAACTACCATACCACTATTTGCATACGGATTATTTCTCTTAGATGGACTCCAACCATTCACAACCAACTGATTTTCCTGTGTAGATGCAGGAGCTATGATGCCACCGGGACACATACAAAATGAAAACACTCCTCTATCATTGACTTGCTCTACTAAACTATAACTCGCCGGTGGTAAGTATTCTGGCCGCGTCACACATTTATATTGAGCTTGATCGATTATCTCTTGCGGATGTTCTACCCTCACACCTAATGCAAAAGGTTTTGATTCGATGAAGATATTTTTTTTATAAAGAAGTTGATAGATATCTCCAGCTGAATGACCAGTTGCCAATACCACATTTTTCACATTCTCTTTTGTATGATGATTTAAAGTTATGCGTTGAATTTGATTTGATTTAATTTCAATATCTGTAAGCCTTTGGCTAAAATGCACTTCACCTCCGCATGCTAAAATTTGCTCTCGCATTGCCGTGATGATGTGAGGTAGTTTATTTGTCCCAATATGAGGATGGGCATCATAACGAATATTTGATTCAGCACCAAACTGCACAAACCATTCTAATACTGTTTGCAATTTTCCTCGTTTATTACTTCGAGTGTATAACTTTCCATCGCTATAAGTTCCAGCACCACCTTCTCCAAAACAGTAATTACTTTCTGTGTTTAAAATTCCCTCTTTGTTTAATATTGCCAAATCTCTTCTTCGCTCTCGCACATCTTTCCCTCTTTCAAAAATAACAGGTTTCAGTCCATTCATAATACATTGTAAAGCACAAAACAAACCAGCGGGTCCAGCTCCGATAATATGCACTTCTTCATTATTTGAAACAAGTTGAGGTCTAAATTGATAATCGCTTTCAATAGGGAGAGGCTCATCAATATAGGCTCTTATTTTTAGATTGTAAAAGATTGTTTTACTTCTTGCATCTAATGATTTTTTTAAAATTTCAAACTCAAAAGATTGATGCTTATTGATTCCTAAAAATGAGTGGAGATATTGATTCAATTTCTTTTCATTATTAAAATCGAATGCCGGAATTTGAATTTGCACTTCTTTAATCATACGTTGCCTTTGTCTATTTTCTCCTAAATAAATTGAAGTTATAAGGTAATTTTTTTGACAAATATCATCTTTTTTACGAAATAACTTTTTCCGATTGGATATATTTAATTTCGGATATAAATGTCTTTAATTTCTATAGATGAATAATTTCGTTTACACATTTTACAAAACAAATTAGAAAGACATGTTTACAGAAAATCTAGAAAAAGCTCAAGGACATTGGATTTTAGCCAGAATGGGGAAAAAAGTTTTACGCCCTGGAGGTAAGGAATTAACTTTAAAACTAATAAATTCACTTCAAATATCACCCAATGATGAAGTAGTAGAATTTGCACCCGGAATTGGCTACACAGCATCGATTGTGCTGAAATTAAATCCACTATCCTATATAGGAATTGATGCAGATACAGATGTGGTGAAAAACCTGAGTGAGAAATTTTCAAAATCAAATTGTACATTTCAATTATCAAATGCAGCAAAAACGCCACTAGCAAGCAATAGCAAAGATAAAATCTATGGAGAAGCAATGTTGACCATGCAAGCCGATCATCGAAAAGCTGAAATTATTAGAGAAGCACATCGAGTTTTAAAAAAAGGGGGATTATATGCGATTCATGAATTGGGATTAGTACCGGATGAGTTGAGTGATGATATGAAATCAAATATTCAACGAGATTTGGCTCTTTCCATCAAAGTAAATGCTAGACCACTGACTCAACAAGAATGGATAAAATTAATAGAAAATGAAGGTTTTGAAATTAAAAAAATTGAAACCAATCAAATGCGATTATTAGATGCGTCTAGGATGATAGACGATGAAGGCTTTTTTAACACCTTAAAAATAGGTTACAATATTTTTAAGAACTCAATAGCTACTAAACGAGTGATGGAAATGAGAAGTGTATTTAAAAAATATCAAAAACAAATGAATGCAATCGTTATCGTTGCACAAAAATTATAAACACAAGTTACGCAATTGAAATTCTAATTGTAGAAAATTATATATTTAAATACCAGTTTCTGCAAAACCACTAATAAGCCCCATTTTGTTTATGATGATTTAACAAGCTAAAGTTACTCATCTAATGAATTTAATTTTCTTACTTTTGGTGCAAATAGGAATGTTGATAGCACCACGATGATAGTCATAATACCTCCAAAAATTATCGCCGGAATGGTACCCATTAATCGAGCTGCAAACCCACTTTCAAAAGCCCCTAATTCATTGCTTGAACTAATAAACATCATATTAATTGATGACACTCGTCCTTTTATTTCTGACGGCGTTTTAATTTGTAATATAGACTGACGAATGACCACACTAACCCCATCAAATAAACCTGCCATAAATAATAATCCAAACGAAATGACAAACGATGATGAAATTCCAAAAAGCAAAATACACAAGCCATACAAGCCAACACTCACAAACAATTTCTTACCCACATTTGATTTTAAAGGAATATAAGCAAGGACCAACAGTAAAAAAATAGAACCAATCCCATGAGCACTTCTAAGCCATCCATAGCCAATTTCTCCTACATCCAAAATGTCTTTTGCTACTACTGGTAAAAGTGCTTCTGCCCCACCAAACAGAACCGCAAATAAATCTAAACTAATCACAGCTAAAATAATTTGATTGCCAAATACAAACCGGAATCCTTCAGCTAATCCTTTCACAATGCCCACATCTTTGGTGAATGTAATTGGTTTCCTTTTGATTTGTAAAATTAAAACGCCACAAATTAGTAATGTCAATATTGCAATCTGAATCGAATACGTAATACCAATCCATGCAAGCAAAAGCCCTCCGACTAAGGGTCCCATAACCGAACCCAATAGCCATGAAGTACTCGTCCAAGTAACTGCAACTGAAATTTCATTTGTTTTGACAAGAAGTGGCATTAATGAAAAAGATGCTGGCGAAATAAATGCTCGCAATATTCCACTGATAAACATTCCTGAATATATTGCCACTTCAACTGTTCTTACAGAATGTTGACCCGTAAAATAATTTGATGTAGCATATAAAAACAAAAGTCCATTTAAAACATAACCAATAATACACAAAAAATAAATCCATCGCTTTTCATTTTTATCAACAAAATAACCTGCAAAAAAAGCACAAATAAAATGCCGGTATCACTTCAAACAATCCAATCAAACCCAGAGATAGCGGATCTTTAGTGATAGTATATAGTTTGTAACTTACTACGGTATTAATGAGAAATAATGAAAATACCAATGCGAATCGTGTAATGATAAAATATAAAAAATTCCTTATTTTTAAATATCTTATATAGCTGTTGCTTATTTGAATTTTGCATAATTCAAAAACAAAAGTACGATATCTACAAATAGAGATTAATAAAATTAATTAATAAGAGTTTAATGAACTATTTCCAAATTTGTATTTATTGAAAATAAAAAATGCAGAGCAAAAAAATTGGGAAAAAATGATCATTATCTCCTTCTTGAATGAATTACCTTTACATTCTTTCCATGAAATTATCGTTTGAACATATTCATCTCATTTTGACAGAATTGCTCAACAACAAGCTTCGCTCCTTTCTTTCATTATTAGGCATTTCTATTGGTATTTTTTGTATCGTATCGATACTAAGTGTTTTTGATAGTATGAAAGAAAATATTCAAAAAAATATGTCACAATTAGGTGCTTCTAATTTATACATTGGAAAATATGCTTGGTTGCCGCCTGACGACTCAAAAGGAGTGTATCCTTGGTGGAGATACAAATCGCGTCCTGTTACAAATTATAATGAAATGTTGCAACTCAAATCCAATATGGCTCATGCTCAATTTGTTTGCATTTCATATAACGAATTTTCAAAAATCACAGACGGCAAAAATGAAATGATGGCTAATTTGTATGCAGTATCCAATGATTTTGAAAAATTTCAAAATTTTGACATCCAATTTGGACGGTATTTTTCAAAATCAGAGTTATTAAATTCAAATGCGAACGTAATGGTTATTGGAAATGAAATTGCTCACACTTTTTTCAATAATAATCTGCAAATGATTGGTAAATCCCTTCAAATAGCTAATTACCCAATTCGTGTGGTTGGTGTGATGAAGAAAAAAAAGTCGAAATCAATTGGGATTTGATTTTAATAATGCAGTGATTGTTCCATATTTATTTTATGCAAGTATTAAAAACATTGATAATAATGTAGGCAATGGATTTGTAGATCCTATTTTGATGGTGGAAGGCACCAAAAAATTCCGATTGAAGAATTGTCTTTTGAAGCAAAAAGCACATTGCGTGCAATTCGGAAAATAAAGCCAACAGAACCCGACAATTTTTCAATCAATAAAATGGATGCAATTCAAAAAAAGTTAGACGAAATTTTTTCTAAAATCAAAATGGCTGCTTGGATCATTGGTTTCTTTTCCTTAATCGTCGGATGCTTTGGAATCGCCAATATTATGTTTGTATCAGTTAAAGAACGAACAGCACAAATTGGCTTAAAAAAAGCACTAGGAGCTACTTCTAAAAATATTATGCTTGATTTTATTATCGAATCAATCATTTTATGTTTCATTGGCGGAGTACTTGGAGTTATCCTCATTATACTACTCGGAATTATTTTGACATTCGTGTTTGACTTTCCAATTTATTTATCACTTTGGAATTTTCTTTTAGCAACAACAATTAGTATTTTGGTTGGAATATTAGCAGGATATATTCCTGCTCGCAATGCTTCCAAATTAAGTCCAGTAGATGCTTTGAGAAAATAAGCTAACGATGAAACATCAATCTCATCCCTTGTTGTTCATCGAATAATTTCCCTTGATTATATGCTAAATATCCATTCACAAAAGTCTTTTCTATTCGAGATGAAAACGAATGACCTTCAAAGGGACTCCATTTGCATTTATATAAAACATTTTCTTTTGTAACAGTATAATTTTGGTTCAAATCAAGCAAGACAGCATCTGCAAAATATCCTTCTCTTATAAATCCTCTTTCGCTCACTTGAAAACAAATAGCTGGTGCATGACAGGCTTTCTCTACAATTTTTTCTAAAGAAATTCGTCCTTCTTTATACGCATCTAATAAAATATACAAACTATGTTGTACTAGTGGAACTCCAGCTGGTGCTTCTTTGTAAGGCTTTTGTTTTTCTTCCCAAGTGTGTGGAGCATGGTCAGTAGCAATTATGTCTAGCTCATCATTTAATAAAGCATTCCATAATGATTCTCGATTTTCTTTTGCCTTAATCGCTGGATTGCATTTAATTAAATTTCCATATTTAGCATAATCATCTGCTGTGAAATGAAGATGATGAACACAAACTTCTGCCGTAATTCTTTTTTCATTTAAAGGAAGCATATTAGAAAATAATGGAATTTCTTTTGAAGTGCTTATATGCAAAATATGTAGGCGTGTGTTGAATTTCATTGCCAATTGAATAGCTGTCAATGAAGACTCATAACACACATCTTCGTTCCGAATAATCGGATGAAAACTCGCATGATTCCAATCAATATTTGAATGATTGAGTTTATCAATATTTGCACGTATCATTCCTTCTTGTTCACAGTGTGTCGCTATCAGCAATTCACTTTCAGAAAATATTTTTTCTAAAGTAATAATATTATCTACTAACATATTGCCGGTGCTTGACCCCATAAATATTTTCAATCCACAGACTTCATTTATTTTTTGATTGGTCTTGAGTGCTTCCTCTATATTATCATTTGAAACACCCATAAAAAAACTATAATTTGCCAAAGAAGATTGACGACCAATTTCATATTTCTGTTCTAAAAGTTCTTGTGTGAGTGTGGCTGGTTTCACATTAGGCATTTCCATAAAACTCGTCACACCGCCAGCAACCGCAGCCCTTGATTCGGTAAAAATGCTTGCCTTTTCTGTAAGACCGGGTTCTCTAAAATGAACTTGGTCATCTATTAATCCGGGCAATAAATGCAAACCTTCTGAATCAATTTCAATATGATTTTCTTTTGTTGATATTTGATTTTCAATTTTTTCAAACCGCCCATTTTTTATCAAAATATCTTTTGATTCAATTTTATTTTCATTGACGACTAGTGCATTTTTTATCAAATAAGACTGCATATTGAATTATATTTTTTACAAATATAGATGGTGTTAAAGTGAAATGATTTAATAATTTTTAAAATAAGGCTTTTGTAAAAAAATGGAGTTAAAAAAAAGTTCTATTTTAGCATTTATTTTCCATTCATGAGAAAGCTTTACATCATTATTATCTGCTTACTTGTATGCCAATATGCCTATTCGCAAAGTATTTCCACTAATCGACATGCTGATTATTATTTTCAAATTGACCGATTTGATATTTTAAGTGGTCAGCTAAACGACTCATTACAAACCGCATTAAATGGAATACCGAGGAAAAGTGTCGTTCATTTTTTTAGAAAATTATTTGTTAGAAAATGAAGAAGCGGTAAGCATTTCAGATAAAAATATCATTGAAAATATCATCTCATTAAATGGTGAATATGCTCAAAGTGGTGACGGAACAAAAGAATCTGACTATGCTCTATGGAATATTTTTTACGACAAGAAGCCCGACTTCTTACACTATTATTCTAACAAAGCTTTCTTCGTTCTAAATCCAATTATATATTATCAGCAAACCGTTGAAACAGGCAACTTAAATCAAAATTTGTTTGTCAATACAAAAGGGATAGAAGCTAGAGGGCTTTTAGCAAATCGAATTAGCTTTTATACTTGCTTTACAGATAACCAAGAAAGAGGGCCTTTGCATTATCAACAATTTATCAGAAACAACAGTGCTGTACCCGGAAATACTTACTACAAAAATTTTAAAGAAAACAAAAGTGGATATGCTACCGATTATTTATATGCCGTAGGAAATGTGGATGCTGAGGTCATCAAAGATATGGTGAATGTGAGCTTCGGGATGGATAAATTTCAAATAGGTGATGGCTACAGAAGCCTTTTCCTTTCAGACTTTGGAGCAAATTATACTTATCTTAAATTAAATACTCGTTTTTGGAAATTGAATTATCAAAATCTTTACATGGAACTAACTCCTCAATACTTTCGAGGTGCTGATCGCTTGTTGCCAAGAAAGTATGCAACCATGCATCATTTAAGTTTGAATATTGGAAAAAACCTAAATGTGGGTTTGTTTGAATCAATCATTTTTGGACGAAAAGACCACTTCGATTTTCGATATTTAAACCCAATTATCTTGTATAGAAGTGTTGAGCAAACTAATGGAAGCCCTGACAATGCTTTGCTTGGACTCAATTTCAAATTGAATACTGGAATGAAATCGGTTTTGTATGGACAAGTTATTTTAGATGAATTTAGCTTTTCGCATATCAAAGCAAATGATGGTTGGTGGGCAAATAAATATGGGTTTCAAGGAGGAATTAAAATTAGCTGATGTTTTTGGATTAAAAAATTTTTTTATTACAAGCCGAATTTAATTTCGCACGCCCATTTCTTTATTCCTATTCAGATTCCATTGCAGACTATACCAATTACAATCAACCACTCGCACACCCTTTAGGAGCCAACTTTATAGAAGCTGATTTAATTTTACATTATCAACCTTTTCAAAAAATTTATTTTACATCTAAAACATTTTTTTAATAAACAAGGACGAGATAGCATCAGTGGAATTACTTCTTATGGGGGAAATATTTTCAAAGACTACAATCATCGAAATGCCGACCTAGATTTACGAATGTTTAATGGAATTCCGGTGACTGTATTTTATACAAATTTGAATATGAGTTATGAAATAAAAAGCAATCTCTTCTTTGATATTGGAGTAACTTATCGAAATGAAAAATCATTGTCGAATGCACTCCCTAATTGGAGTAGCTTGCAGGCTTATAGTGGAATACGGCTAAATACAATTAGAAGGGAATATGATTTTTAATGATTGAAAATGTCTCTTAAATACCTATCCAAGAATCTAATTTTCAAAATCATTAAATTTATTATTTGAAAAAAAATTTCATCCATATTTATCACTTTTTTAATAGAAATAAAAGACTCAGTTTTATTAGTTTTTTTCTATTGATTGGGATATTCATTTTTTTAACATCTCAAATTCAATTCAAATCAGACTTAAATGATATGATGCCTGCCGATGTCAAAACAAGCAAAGTGCAAAGCATCATCACTCAAAATAAAGCATTAGATAAAATCATTGTATCCATTGCCAGTCCGACAAATAAAGCAATTGAACCTGATGAATTTGTATCCTATATCAATGATTTTTCAACAACGATTATAGAGCTTGACAAACAAAAAATCATTGAAAGAATAGAAACACAACAAGATGACGAAAAAATCATTTTGTTATTTGAAGCCATTCAATCTAACCTTCCCTTTTTACTCGATGATAAAGATTATTTATCATTCGACACACTACTTACAAAAGAACATATCACTCGAAAATTAGAATCAAATTTAAGAGAATTATCAAGCCCTAATGGACTTGCCATGAAGCAACTTCTGCTTAATGACCCACTGGGGTTCTCTTACCCTGCACTCAATAAACTTTTACAACTTAAATTGGATGAGCATGTTCAATTATATGATGGATACATTTCAAATCAATCACTCGATCAATTTACATTTTTTATCTACCCAAAATATCCATCTTCAAATACCGATAAAAACCAAGGTCTTGAGCAATTAATAAAAGACACAAAAACTAAATTATCTCAAATTGAAGAATACAAAACAATTGAATGTGATGCCTTTGGATCACAGCTTGTTGCAGCTGGAAATGCGGTGCAAATGAAAAGCGATACCATTCTAACACTCTCACTAACGCTTATCTTATTAAGCATTTTATTTTTCTATGTTTTCCGAAATAAATATGCTCCAATTCAGATTTTAATCCCTGTTGTATTTGGAGGGCTTTTTGGTATAAGCATGATGTTTTTAATTAAAGGCGCCGTGAGTATGATTGCATTGGGAGCATCGAGTATTATTTTGGGAATTGCAGTGAATTATTCATTGCATTTTATGTCACATTTAAAACATGCAAAAAGCAAAGAAGATACTATCAAAGATTTAGCAGAACCTATGACTATAGGGAGTTTCACAACGGTAGCTGCCTTTTTGAGTTTAAACTTTGTACACACTCCTATTTTAAAAGAGTTAGGACTTTTTGCAGCTTTCAATTTAATAGGTTCATCTATTTGCACCTTAATTTTTTTACCTCATTTTATTAAAAAAGTAGCAAAAAATCACCAACCAAATTTGATTGACAAAATAGCCAAAATCAATCCATCGAAAAGCAAATGGACTATTATTTTCATTACTGGCTTGACAATTATTCTTTCATTTTTCATTAATCAAGTACGATTTAATGACGACATGATGAAAATGAATTATATGAGTGATGAACTATTGCATGCTCAAAAAATCATTAACGAACGAAATAGTGAATCGCTAAATAGTATTTTTTGCATAAGTGAAGGAAACAATTTTGATGAAGCTCTTAGTCAATGCCAGATTGCAACAGAACAGTTAGCTGCATTCAAAAACAAGGGCGTCATAAAAAAATATATTTCTATGAGTGACTTCTTATTGACACAATCCCAACAAGAAGTAAAAATCAATAATTGGAATCAATATTGGACAAAAGAAAAGCGTCAAACATTAATGCAAAATCTTATCCAAATCGGTAGCCAGAAAGGATTTAACGCCTCTGCATTCGATCGAATGAAAGAAACAATTGAAACTCCATATACAAAATTAAATGATAATTACTTTTCAATTTTTAAAGATTTTTTCAAAGACTTTATCATTGAAAAAGACAAGACTATCAAGCTAATATCCCTCATCAAAACTAAGCAAGAACAAAGAAATTCACTGTTTCAATCATTTCAAGAAACTTCAAAAATTTATTTGGCTGATAAGCAATTGGTAGTAAATCAGTTTGTCCAATTTATTAAAGATGACTTTAATCACATTTTATTTCTTACCTCATTCATTGTATTTTTTACAATTCTCATAACGTATGGACGCATTGAAATTGCCTTAATTACATTCATCCCGATGGTGATAACATGGATCTGTATTTTAGGAATGATGGCATTATTCAAAATCGAATTTAATATAATCAATATCATCATCTCTACTCTAATTTTTGGATTAGGCGATGATTATAGTATTTTTATCACAGATAGTTTGATTGAAAAATATCAATATAATACACAAAAATTTGAATCAGTTAAATCTTCAATCATTCTCTCTGCAATCACGACTATTATTGGATTAGGCGTATTAATATTTGCAAAACATCCCGCTCTACGCTCGATTGCATTGGTATCTGTCATCGGAATATTTTCGATATTAATTGTATCCCAAACTATACAGCCACTCTTATTTAATTTCTTTATACAAAATCGAACAAATAAAAAACTTCATCCCTTTACGCTATGGAGTTTTATTAAAACCATATTTGCTTTCACCTATTATTTTTTAGGTTGTATGCTTGTAACCCTCATTGGTTTTATTTTAATAAAATGTGTCCCTTTTTCAAAAGATAAAATGAAATATGCTTACCATGTCGTCATCTGCAAAATGATGTGGAGCTTGCTTTATATCATGGGAAACACACGCAAACATATTGATGACACCCATAAACCCGATTTCAATACCCCATCAGTAATCATTGCCAATCATTCATCATTTTTGGATTTATTGAGAATTATTTCTTTGCATCCTAAAATACTTTTATTGACAAATAAGTGGGTGTGGAACTCACCTGTGTTTGGTTTGTTGGTACAGCTTGCCAATTACTACCCTGTTGAAGAAGGTGCAGAATTCAGTATTGATAAATTAAAATATTGGGTCGATCGTGGCTATCATATTGCAGTGTTTCCAGAAGGCACTCGTAGCTACGACGGCGAAATAAAACGCTTTCACAAAGGGGCATTTTACATTGCTGAAAAATTACAATTAGACATTCAACCCATCTTGTTTCACGGCATTGGCTACACCATGAGCAAAGGAGATTTTTTATTGAAAGATGGAGAAATTAATATTAAATACTTACCTCGAATCTCTCAAAATGATACTCAATTTGGGAAGACCTATTCTGAAAAGGCAAAAAATATCGGTCGATACTTTAGAGATGAATTTAAAAAATACAAACAAGCAAATGAAACACCAGCCTACTTTAGAGAACAATTACTCAAAAATTATTATTACAAAGGACCTATTTTAGAATGGTATTGTAGAATAAAAACAAAATTAGAAAACAACTATTCAACTATTATTTCTTTCGTCCCCCAAACCGGGAAAATACTGGACATTGGTTGTGGTTATGGATTTTTAGATTATATGCTAGCATGGACATCAGACAAGCGTTCAATCACTGCAATTGATTATGATGAAAATAAAATTGCCACTGCTCATCATAATTTTTCAAAAACAAATCAGATTAATTTTATTCAAGGTGATGCACTCGATTTTCCTAAAAACGAATATGATTGTATCATCTCTTTAGACGTGTTGCATTATTTAATTCCTGAAAAACAAAAAGCATTATTATTAAAATGTGCTGATTCTCTAAGTGAAAATGGGACGATGATTATACGCGATGGCATTAGCGATTTAGAACAAAAACATAAGGGTACTATTTTGACTGAAAAAATTTTCAACTCAAATTTTCAACTTCAACAAAACTGAAAATGAACTTCATTTTATTTCTAAAAAATTATTAGAAGAAATTGCAATTGCAAAAAATCTAACTTTAGAATGGATTGATAATACAAAATATACATCAAATCTAATTGCAATTCTAAGAAAATAAAACAGGATGAACTCTTATTTTCAATTTAAACAATTTAAAATTCAGCAAAATAAATGTGCACAAAAAGTGACTGAAATTGCTTGTATTTTTGGTGCAGCTTGTCCGATTCCTGAAAATACTTTTTCAATATTAGATATAGGAGGTGGCACAGGGCTGCTGAGTCTAATGCTTGCCCAGCGTAGCAAAGCTAAAATTGACTGTATCGAAATTGATAGCGAAACTTCATTTCAATTACAAGATAACATTCAAAATAGCATATTCAAAAATAGAATCACTCCTCTTTTTCATGATGTCAATTCATATTCATTTGATAAAAAATATGACCTAATTATTTGCAATCCTCCATTTTTTTCAAACAGTTTAAAATCTAAATCTGCACAAAAAAATAAAGCATGGCACGATGATACACTTTCTCTTTCTCAACTTTTTTTCTTGACAAAAAAATCTTCTTAATGACCACGCCATCTTGCATATTCTGTTACCTTTCGGCTTGATTACACAACAAAAATTTGCACAACCTTCATATCCAATATCGACAAACTATCAAGCATCAAAAAAGAATCGCCACCAAAATTTTGAAATCATTGGAATCGGAAAAAACAAATCGGATATTTTAGATAAACCAGAAATCATCATTCGCAATGAAAATGGCTATACCAAAGAAATGAAAAATCTACTCAAGGATTTCTATTTGTATTTATAAAAATGAATTAATATTGTACCATGGGAAAAAATGGGCTCTTTATTGCTTTTGAAGGAATTGACGGCAGTGGAAAAAGCACACAAATGAAACTTTTAAAAGAACGATTGGAAGCCCTTCATCATCGTGTTTATTGTACATTTGAGCCAACAGATAATCCTATTGGCAGCCTCATTCGGAGCATCATAAAAGGGCACGAAAAAGCAGACAACAAAACCATTGCTGCTTTATTTGCCGCCGATCGTTTGCATCATCTCTTAAATGAAAAAAATGGACTTCTAAAAAAATTGGAAGAAGGATATATTGTATTAGCTGACCGCTATTATTTTTCATCTTATGCCTATCAATCTTTGTCAACCGACATGAAGTGGATTATTGAAATAAACAAAAAAGCTGCTGAGTTACTCAAGCCCGATTTGAATATATTTATTGACATTGAAGTAGATGAGGCTATGTCTCGAATTAGAAATAATCGCACCCATATTGATTTATATGAATCAGAACATTTACTGCACACTATTTATGCAAATTATCAAAAAGCGTTTAATCTTTTACGAAATGAAGAAGTGATTGTGAGCATTCAAGGCGACAAAGAAATGGCAATAACACAAGAAAAAATTTGGGCAGTTGTTTCTCCTTTATTATAAAACTTTTTTCATCACATTATAAACCATATTCGGTTTTCCTAATGTATAAAAATGAATCACAGGGACACCACTTTTTATCAAATCTTTAACCTGCATCAACAGCCATTCCTCACCAATTTGCTCAGTATCTTTTTCATTTTTTGACTTCATCATTTCTATAGCCAAATCACTTGGAATATCTACATGAAAAACCGATGGAATAGTTGACAATTGCTGTTTTGAGGAAATTGGTTTTAATCCGGGGATGATAGGCACCTCTATTTGTGCGTCATGACAACACTTGACATATTGATGATATTTTTTATTGTCAAAAAACATTTGAGTTGTAATATATGAAGCTCCGGCATCAATCTTATTTTTCAAATACATAATGTCCATATCTGGGTTTGGACTTTCATAATGCTTTTCAGGGTAGCCCGCTACTCCAATACAAAAATCCGTTTTGACACCTTCCGAAATTTCACTTTCAAGATAAATTCCTCTATTCAAATTTTTTATTTGTTTTACCAAGTCAATTGCATAATGATGCCCCGAATGATGCGGTGTGTAAAATTTTTCATTTTTAGGAGGATCCCCTCTTAAAGCCAATACATTATTAATTCCTAAAAAATTCAAATCAATCAATGCATTTTCGGTTTCATCATTCGAAAAGCCTCCACATATCAAATGCGGAACAGCATCCACTTTATAATGATTCATCAAAGCAGCACAAATACCAACAGTTCCCGGTCTTTTTCTGATTTCCACACGTTCAAAAGAACCATCTGATTTTTTTCTATAAATCTGCTCCGAGCGGTGATAAGTAACATTAATAAATGATGGCTTAAATTCCATTAATGGATCTAGTATTTTAAAAATCGAGTCGATGCTTTTTCCTTTTATTGGAGGTAAAATTTCAAAAGAAAATAATGTTTTACCATTCCCCTTCTTGATATGTTCTGTAACTTTCATAAGAATGCAAATATAATTCAAACACACATTGAGTATTTGTGAAAATAGGTATTTAGAGATATTTGAAATTAAACTTTGACTTGCATTTATAAAACAAATTATTAAATAGTTGTGATAAAATAAGTTCATTTCATGGAAGATAATTAGCTTTGTCTTTATATAATTAAAAAATAAATGAAGAAAAATATAGCCTTAATTGCAGGTGGATATTCAGGTGAATATGTCATTTCTATCAAAACTGCTGTTACCATTGAAAACAATATTAATAAAGAAAAATATAATGTCTATAAAATCATTTTAGATAAAAACGAATGGGCTTACACCGATAAAGATGGAAAAATTTATGAAGTCAATCGTAAAGATTTTTCATTATCCATCAATTCACAGACAATCAAATTTGATTGCGTGTATATCGCTGTACACGGCACTCCTGGCGAAGATGGGAAGCTACAAGGCTATTTGGAAATGTTAGATATTCCTTTCACTTCATGTAGTGCCATCGTGTCGGGATTAACCTTTAATAAAATATATTGCAATGCAGTGGTTGCACAAAGCAAAGCAGCATTCGTTTCCAAATCATTACACGTAGTCAAAAGTCGAAGAATAGAGAATGATGAAATTTTGTCAAAAATAAAATTACCTGTTTTTATCAAACCCGCAGAAGGCGGCTCAAGCCTTGCAACAACGAAAGTAAAAACCGTTGACGAAATCCAACCAGCCTTAGATGCAGTATTTGCGATTGAAACACAAGCTATGATTGAAGAATTTGTAAAAGGTCGTGAATTGAGCATTGGAGTTTATCGAGTAAAAAATCAATTATATGCCCTTCCTACAACAGAAATTATCAGCACAAAAGAATTTTTTGATTACGAAGCAAAATACACTCCCGGCATAACCAATGAAGTCACACCGGCCCAAATAGACAATGCCACTACTGAAAAAGTCAATGCCGCTGCAAAAAAAATATATGACATTTTAAATTGCAAAGGAATATGCCGAATTGATTTTATATTAGAAGAATCTACACAAAATTTGTACTTTCTGGAAATTAATACCATTCCTGGGCAAAGCGAAAACAGCATTGTGCCACAGCAAATCAGGTGTAGCGGCAACACCTTAGCTCAGTTTTATGAAGACTTAATAGAAGACGCAATAAATTCTCATAAATAAGATTAGAGAATAAAACGCTATCCGATTTTAAATCTAAAATCATGTAAAAAATAAAAAATCTTCCCTTTTACATACATAAAATACTTACTTTTACGTTTCTTATATTTTAGACAAAGTGCTTAAACGATCATTTATATTTAACCTGTTTCTTGTTTTTATTGTGCTGATAGGTTTACTATACACTTTTTTCAATTCGTTAAATTGGCTCACCAATCATGGTCAAGAAACGAAAGTGCCAAAATTAGAAGGCAAAAATATGAAAGAAGCAATCAAAACATTAGAAAGTCAAGGATTTCACATACAAATCGACTCCACCTTTATTTCATATAAAAAACCATTAGAAGTTCTATATCAAGAACCCGAAGTGGGAGCAATCGTCAAAATAGGTCGAACTATCTTTTTAACTGTCAATAGGCAAAAACCGCCTACCATCAAAATGCCAAACTTGGTGGGGCTATCTTTTCGAAATGCACTGCTAGTCATGCAAAGCTATCGTTTAGTGATGGGTGATACTCTTTATCGTCCTGATGTGGCCGCAGGTGCTATTCTTGATCAATTATATAAAGGAAGAACTATTGCAGCCGGCGACCCAATTCCTTTTGGGAGTATTGTATCGCTTGTTGTTGGCGAAGGACTGAAAGACGAAGTGGATGTACCAAATTTAATTGGATTAAGATGGATTGAAGCTCAAAAAATATTGAGTGACTTGCAGCTCACTGCCAACATCATGTGGGAAGGAGCTATTACAGACTCTATGAATGCAATTGTCTTTATGCAAGACCCAGAGGCAATTAATGAATTAGACTTTGTCAACAGAATACTTAAAGGAGACTTGATTGATTTACGCATTATGCAAAATCCATCGCCCGATTTAATTCAAAAAAATCAACCCGGTTCGAAAAAATTACTAGGAGAAATCGAAAATGAAGAAATGACTGATTCGATTGCAAATGCAACATCACCAAAAGTAAAAATGAATCGTATCGACAGCAATAAAACAAAAACTCAAATTCAAAATAAAAACGAAGTTATTGGTACGGTGAAAATTCCAAAAAGTGAAAACGAAGTATCTAAACCTCATAAAAAGAAAAGTGAAGATAATTCACCTCTTAAACATAGTGATAATAAAATCGGAAACGAATACGAATAATTTTGAAAAAAAATTCTTTTAAAATATTATGGATGTGCATAATTCTCTTTGCTTTCAATCAAATGAAAGCACAAGAAATCATTTTGCCATTAAGCGAAAATAAAACCATCCAACAAAACCCTTTACAAAAAAACAATCATAAAAAAACCAGAGCAACACTTCCTTTTATCGAAGACTTCTCCTATGAAGGCCCTTATCCCGACCAAAATATTTGGCTCGATAAACAAGCATTTATCAATAACACAATGTGTCAAAACCCAATCAACAGAGGAGTGGCCACATTAGATGGACTCAACGAATTTGGGAGACCTTATTTTAAAGATCAAATAGCTTCAGGACTAGCTGACAGCCTCACCAGCACCACATTCAACTTTTCAACCTTCACGCCTGCTGACAATATTTTTTTGAGTTTTTATTATCAGCCTCAGGGGTTAGGATTTGCTCCAGAAACCGATGATAGCCTTTTTCTCTATTTTAAAAATAACAATAATCAATGGATAAGAGTATGGGAAACACGAGGCACTCCACTTCAAGCATTCAAAATTGTAGTCTTGCCGATTACCGACAATCAATATTTACACAATAGCTTTCAATTTCGATTTGTCAACATTGCATCATTAAATACCAATGACGATATTTGGAATATTGATTATATCAAAATAGATAAAAACCGTTCCTTAGCTGATAGCATCATGAACGATATCGGCTTCACACAAGAGCCCACTTCAATTTTAAAAAACTATACTGCCATGCCTTATCGTCACTTTAAAATCAACATGGCACAAGAGCTTTCTAGCAATCAAATGATTGAAGTTGCAAACTATTATAACAACAACCAAAGCGTTGCGATTCACCATGTAGCAACCGAACTCAACAGTGCTACCCCAATCAGTGCCTTTTCATTAACACCTTTTACTATCGGTGCAAAATCAACCATCTTTCAAAATATTCCATCCTACCCAATCAATTATAATGCACCCAATATGTATACCCCTGTTTTGATTGAAAACAAATATTACTTTGAGGCATTACCGGGAGATCGAACTCAAAATGATACAATCACACGCACCAATGTTTTTGACAATTACTTTGCCTATGATGATGGCACTGCTGAAAAATCATATTTCCTTTTAGCAGCACCAAACTATCCTGCAAAAACAGCATTGGAATTTACACTCAATCAAGCCGATTCTTTAAGAGGATTAATGGTTCATTTTGGCGCACAAGTACCTACCGCCTTAGATAAATATTTTTCTATCGTTTTGTATAAAAAAATTACACGATGCAAATAATAGTGATGAAATTATTTATAAGCAAGACCTATATCAAGTCATGTATGAACCAAGTCAAAATGGCTTCACAACTTATGCTTTTGACACTGTAAAATATCTAGATGCCGGCAAGTATTATATTGGAATCACTCAACCCTCAAACTTTGGGAGTGATAGTATTTATTATGGTTTAGATGTCAATAACAATATAAATACTCAAAAATTATATTACAATGTTGATGGCGATTGGTATGCCTCAGGAGCTCAAGGTTGTGTGATGATGCGCCCCATTGTAGGACTTCCTTTTACAGCTTCAACCCTTCCTAATTCTTTTGACACAGTGAATGAATCCACTTTCATTTTTCCAAATCCTATTTATAATTATTTTTATATTCAATCAAAAAATAATTGGATAAAAGCAACAGCTATTGACATGCAAGGGCGACTGATAAAGGATTTTCAAATAATAAATCATTTTGTATCCTGCGAAGATTTACCAATAGGAGTCTATATTTTAAAATTAGAAGACAATCAAAAACAAAATTCATATCATAAAATAATAAAAATTAATATGCAAACCATAACAGTTCAAGATTTAAAAAAGAGGGTTGATGCCCACGAAGATTTATATATAATAGATGTTAGAGAACCTTTTGAATATGAAGAAACCAATATGGGAGCCAAATTAATTCCGCTAGGAAAAATTATGGCTGAAGATATTGATGAAATTTTAGATTGGAAAGACAAAGAGGTTATCGTCCATTGTAGAAGCGGTGTGAGAAGTGCTCAAGCTTGTTTGGTATTAGAACAGTATGGATTTAGTAATACTAAAAATTTAGAAGGTGGTATTTTAGCTTGGAATCAAATTGCTAAATAAAACAAGCTAAAAAAAGAAGACAATTCGATTTAAATTCTACCCATTATATATTTCGCGATGAAAGAAATAATTGGTTATCTTAATATTTCATTCTAAATTTATATATACAAACAATCTTTACCACATGAAAAAGAAAATAACAAATCGTGTCACAATACTGATTACAGCTTTGGTTACGCTTACAATTTTCACCATTGTTGCCTGTAAAAAGAAAGATTTAGAAGTGCAAGGCTATGCCCCCGTCTATGCAGATAAAACAGAAATGTACAAAATCGAATCTCAAGCCCCCAGACCCATTGTGAATGGTGGAAAGATTTATGCTTTTCAAAATTATACCTTTCAAGTAGAAGTGGGTGTCGGTATCCACGTCATTGAGGCTAGTGATTTGAGTAACCCAACCAAAGTAGCATTTATTAGCGTACCTGGATGTAGTGAAATTTCGATTCGAAACAATATCCTTTATACCAATAATTATACCGATTTGGTGGGTATTGACCTGAGTAATTTGCAAACAGCTAAAATAGCTTCTCGACTAGAAAAAACATTTCAAATGATTGATCAAGACGCCCCCGATGAACAAGGAGTTTACTTTGAATGTGTTGATAAAGATAAAGGAATGGTGATTGCTTGGAGTCAAAAAAAATTTATTAAACCCAAAATGTAGAAAATAATGAATAAACAATTTCTTCATCTGATTGGATTATTTGCTTTTTTGTTTTTTACATCCTGCGAAAAAGACAGCACCACAACTAATTCGCCAACCAACTCAGGCTTTAGCGGAAAGGGAGGCTCATTGGCTAAATTCACAATAGTCAATCAATATTTATACACCATAGATGGTGAATACTTGAGTACATTCGATATTTCAAACTCTTCCAATCCGATTTTAAAATCAAAACAAAAAATCAATTTTGATATCGAAGCCTTGTTCCCTTTCAAAAATAAATTATTCATTGCATCAAACTCAGCCATGTATATCTTTTCGCTCAACAATCCTGAATCACCAACGATGGAATCGAATATTGGGCATTTCACAGGCTGTGATCCTATTGTAGCAAATGATTTATACGCATTTTTGACTGTTCATGGTGGCACTCGTTGTGGTTCTACAATTAATGAATTGCAAGTATATAGTATCAAAAATTTATTCTATCCTCAATTGCTTACTCGTGTTCCGATGATTAATCCTTTTGGTTTAGGTTTGCAGAACAACACTCTTTTTGTATGTGATAATGGCGTGGGTATTAAAGTGTTTGATGTCAGTAACCCTTCAGAGCCCAAAAGCCTATCCATCATTACTGGTGAAAACTTTGTAGATGTTATTCCAATGGGCAATTATATGATTTGTATGCTTTCAGATGGAGTAGCATTCTATGATATCAGCAATCGAAATAATATTCAAAAACTTTCTGTTATCAAAAATTAAATTGCGATATGCAATCTAATAAGCACTTGATTCATTAATTTTATACAAATGAATCAAGCAGCAAACAGTAGCATTTTCTTTATCGAAAATGATTGGCTCAATCAACATCAAGCCAATCAAAATTCAACATGGATAACAAACGAATTGGTATCAATTGGAATTCAAATAAATAAGCAATTAATTGTTGAAAATGCGACCAATGATATTTTGCAATTAGTAGATGATGAAAAAGATTATTCGAACATTCTCATTTTAACAAGTACCGATGAAACCATTTACCAAAGCATCATACAGCCTTTGATGTGTTATTATTTTCATTCATGTTTAAATGAACCATCTCAAAAATTAAATGCCATTTTAAAAATAATTAATCAAGAAAATAATGCAAAAAAAATAACAAATGATATTGAAGAATTTCTTGCAACTAACTGTACTTCCCTAATTCAAAAGATTGGAAATACTTCTGGACTTCTATTTTATGATGGGAAAAATATTTTCATTTTATTACCTCCTCATTCTTTTGACATTACAAAAAGGGCATTTCGAATAACATCTTCTATGATTGTGAAAAACCAAATTGCAAAAAAACTACTACATAGAACCCTTACTATATATGGCTTATCTGAAAATGAATTTGAAATCCAATTAAATCATTTTGCAAAAATACTATCTCCATCCATTCATCTTTCTTATACATCAAACCTTCATAATTCGCATGTAAAATTATCAACTACAGCTTTAGCAGAATATAAATTGAATGACATTATTGATATTCTAAAAAGTGAATTGAAAGATATTATTATTTTAGAAGGCCATCATCCATTAGAAAAAATATTAGCTCATATTTTAAGTAAGCATCAGCTGAGTGTATCAACAGCCGAAAGCTGCACGGGAGGAATGATTTCATCTCGATTAACTTCAGTGAGTGGAGCATCACAATATTTTAAAGGTGGAATTGTTGCTTATTCTGAATTTGCGAAAAAAAATATGTTAGATGTTTCAAGTGAAACGATATCTCAATTTACAGTTGTAAGTGAAAAAACAGTAATTGAAATGGCCAATCATTGTAGAATGAAATTCCAAACCGATTTTAGTTTATCTATCAGTGGTTATCTTGAAGACGGAGATCATCAAAATGAAGTATGGATAGGCGTTTCAAGCAAAAATAAAAATGCAGCTCATCAAATTTTCTTAAAGGGTAATCGTAAATTGAATACTGAATTGGCAAGCGAATTAGCGATAGATTTTTTAATCACTTTTATCTTAAAGCAAATTTAAATAACTTTAATACCAACTATTCGTTCGTTTATTAAATTGGTCTAATCCGATTTTAAATTGATATGGATTATTATATTTATTGGCTAAACTTCCAACAGCATAAAAACCAATCTTAAAACGTTCTCTCCATATTCTAATAATTTTTTCTATACCAACATAGGCTTCCACATAATTCAATTTTCTTTCAGGAACAAACAAGATTCCTCCACCTGCAACTTCTAAAATATTCAATTGCTTAATGAAAGGAATTTTATTGATAATAGCTCCATTGAACTGATGTAAATAATGGCCTTCATAATATCGTTTGAAAATTGGGAAAGTAGAATCTAATGCTTGAAAACTTCGCAAAGGATTATTAAAGAAAAAGGGGTTTCCTCTGCTGATAAATTTATAATCAATATATTTCAATTGAGCATAATTAACAAACTCTCCCGAATACAATTGATACTGCGAAATGCCAGCCAGCCCGAGTTTCAGCTTTTGAAACAATCCAAATTCTAGATAATCAAATTGGATACTACTGTTAAAAATATTAGGAATACCCTTTCTCCATTTTAAATAAAAAGTAGGGTATTTTGAACCTAAAATAATTTTTTGACGAGGCTCTCGAATATAGAGTTGGAAAGGAGTGTACTCTAATTGAATAGAAGCATACAGGGCATTATATGGGTCAAAATCAATCGGATCATTATCGAAATTGAGTAATGAATCATACTTGCGAGTCAGGTTAAGAGAAGTCAAAGGTTCACGTCTTGAAAACTCAAGATTATTACGCAAAACCAATCCATTCATTAGTTCAAGTCCATGCTCAACTTCAAGTGTTTTTTTAATATAAAAATTACTTCTTCTAAAAAGATTGACCCATGCATCTCCAGAAAAAACCAAGTCGAAAGTTTTACCAAAATTCACCACATAATATCCTTGAGAAAAAGGATTGTATATATGTTGAAAGTTGATGGTTCCCATAATATCTTGATTATTCCAACCATAAGTCAAATCAACATTTGTTCTGACACTTGTTTTATTTTCAAAACGCTTTGTAAATCCAAAAGTGCCTCCTACTCTAGATCCGCCAGGAAGCAAGGGGCGGTAAGTAGAGATCAATGGAGCAAAATACCAGCTCCTTTCTTTTTTTCGATAATAATTTTCAACACCTAAAAACAGCACACGCATGATTGTCACTTTATTTCTTGCTTTGTCAATCGAGTCTAAATATTCTTTAGAATTTTGAACACTTAAAATACTATCATTTTTTTGAATAAATCGAATTTCATTTTCTGTGAAAGGCTCTTTCCTCGACTGATTCCAGAAGTTAGAATCTTGATGATAGGCTTCTAAAGTGGTGCTACTGATTTCATTGTTGAAATATTTTTTAGAGAATGTAGTGTCGATGACATAGTTCTCATAAATAGCAACTGTTCTTCCTGAAGATTTATTATTTCCTACTTTAGTAAGATAATTAAATTCTTGACGAGTAGGCAACCACGCTTTTTCATCCACAAAATCATATTTTATATTGGCTTCAAAATAATCATATTCCGGCATGTGATATTTAGGAATCGTGAATCGAGATTCAATAATAGCCCAGCTTGTATCCACTATTTGCACTTCTCCTTCAATAGTGGCATTACTCATTTTAGTAGGTGTAAATGAAATTCGATAAAGGGTATAATTATCCTTTTTTTGGATAGACAAGGTTTTGTATTTATAAGCAACCAGTCCGCTGTAGCTTATTGGAGAAAGCATTGGAACTTGGGATAGAGCAGGCAATTTAATCAAGTTATGATACAAACTAAAATCGCCATTAGTAGTGCTCAAAAAAAATAAATTTTCTGTATTGCCTCTATTTTTCACGCCCATTCTTTTTTCTTTTATTTTGTTGGGATAGGCATAATCTAGCTTTAGGTAAACCTCTGTCATAGCCATTTGTGGCAGTTTGCTTTCCAATATCGCCATAGCAGAATCTGATAAATTCATTTTCTTTTTCCTCTTCATTGTGACCTCATTTTCTTCAGTAGCTCTGATGTAAACATTGGTTGAATAGGTGTTAGCTTGCTTTAAAAAATTTTCTTTTTGTTTGATAACATTTTTTAATCAGATCCTCTGCTTTATCTTTTCTAAATGTAATAATTTTGACTTCATTCAAACTATTGTCATGATTAGCCAAAATAACATTTTTGAGGTCTGGTGTCTTTTTTTTAAAATTGTTTTAATACTCACCTTTTGATACCCTAACATCGAAAATACTAACTCATATTCACCCTCCTCTAATTGAAATTGATAATTTCCTTTATCATCTGTGTGAGTGCCTATTTGTAAACCTTTGACTTGAACTGTGACAAAACTTAAAGGGTCCATATTTGCATCAGTCACCTTGCCTTTTAGAATATATTGCTGAGCATTTATATTTAAAACAAATACAAATGTGGTAATAAAAATGACAATATAAATTTTCATAAAACGCATTCACTTAACGTTGATAAATATTACTGACTATCATCTCCACCATCTCCTTTTTCAAGTTTTCTTCTCTATTTTTTTCAATTAGCTTATCTTTTTTTCCACTCTTTTTAAAATTATCTAATAATGGTTTTTGAGATTTATTTCCGAATCGGATTTGCAAGTTTACCCCCAAACTTCTTGTTTGATTTTTTCTTAAAACTTCTTGATTATAGAGTGGATATAAGTTATAAATTGTTTTTGTTTTAAGCGTGTTTAGAATATCATTTGCATTTATGGTGAGGCTAATCATATTTTTAAAAAAATTTCTTTTAATTGCTAAGTCAATATTTCCATAAGGCTCAATTGTGCCTTGTGAAACGATAGTCGTTGCATAATAATTTGTGATAAGCTGCGTGCTGATTCCATAAGGTAATTTTGCATTATTTATCAATTTGATAAAGCCTCCAAACCCTTTTGTATTCAAGTTGGCGTCAATATTTTTTCCTTCAATAATATTTCGAAATATATTCACGTTTGCAGTGGCATCCCACCAAGGCAATATATTCACTCTATTAGTGATTTCTAACCCGTATGTATTTCCAAAAGCGACATTTTGGTTTTGCGAAAATGTTGTTCCATCATTATTAAATCTTCGATAACGCTGAATGAGATTATCTGTTTTTTGAAAATATACATTCACCATCAACATATCATTTTTATTATATTGTTGGCTGTATCCTAATTCAAATGAATGAATATATTCTTGTTTTAAATTGGGGTTACCCGCACTCGTATCTTGTGGATTTGACACATCAATATATGGTATTAACTGAAAGAAACTAGGCCTGTTAACTCTTCTTGAATAATTGAAATTTATATCTTGGTTTGATGATAGTTTTTGAGTTAAGAATAATGTTGGAAATAGCCCTAAATAGCTATTACTCACGTTCGCATTATATTGATAAACGGTCCCTTTCAAATCGAAGTATTCACCACGCAAACCTAATTGGATTCCAGTATTTTTAAATTGAGAAGCAATGTTGGTATATATTCCATGAACTTGTTGGTTAAAATTGTAATGATTGACTAATATGTTTTCTACGATTTCAGGTTGATTTAAGTATTGAATTGTTGGATTATTTTCTGATTTGAAGTTATTGTAATAGCTTTTTTCACCAATATCAAGTCTCATATTTTTAGAAATTGAGCGAGTATAATCTATTTGAAAAGTTCCATTCCAATTGTGCCCATTGATTGGATTTTTTTGAGTATAACTATTTATAAAATTCAAACTACTATCATACAATGAAGTTTCAAAATGACTTGACCTTAGATATCTTCCTTGACTGTAATTGAGCTCGATATTTAACTCTTCATTTGGATTTTTGCCAAGGTGTTTATATTGTAAGTTACTAGTTCCATTCAAAGGGCTTCCAGTGTATTGATTATCTCTAATTTGTTTTGAAATTATATCTTCAAAATTTCTTTGTTCTAATATCGTCATTTTTTGATTTCCATCTCTACTAGCATAAAATACACTTTGAGAAAAAGAAATCTTATCATTTTTATTCATATTATATTCGATTCCAAAATTCCCAAAGCCACTTTTTGGAACTCGATCGTTATGAATAAATGAACTAAATGTATAATCATTGCTATAATTATCTCTGTCATTTTTGGTTTCCTCCCATGTGTTTGAATATCTCCCATTTGCATTAAAAAACACATTCCACTTTCCAACATTTGCATTTAGATTGATTCCACCATTGATACGAAAAGGCGTAGCAGCACCCAAAGTTATCATTCCATTATAGCCTGCTTTCCTATCTTTTTTCAAAATAATATTGACGATTCCATTCATTCCTTGTGCTTCGTATTTGGAAGAAGGATTTGTAATGACTTCAACACTTTCAATACTAGCAGCCGGTATATTTTGTAAAGCAGTGGCGACATCATTTCCAAACATAGAAGATGGTTTCCCGTCCACTAGTAAATTCACTCCGTCTTTTCCTCTCAAGCTCACATTTCCGTCAAGATCCACACTTACCGAAGGTACATTTCTAAGGATATCTTCTGCTGTGCCTCCAACCGCTGTTATGTTTTTGTCAACATTGAACGTTTTTTTTATCAATACTCATTTCAATCTCTTTTTTCGTTGCTGTTATCACCACATCTTTCAGCTCTTTGCTTTTTGATGTTAAAATCAAATTTCCTAATTGAATGGTTGGTTTATCCACTACAATTTTATTGATTGTTTTGGGTGTATAACCGATTGATGTTGCATTGAGCGTGTATGTGCCATAAGGAACTTGTTGAATCTGAAATTTTCCATCCGAGTTTGATTTAGTTCCAATTAGTTTTCCGTTTTGTTTATTTTCTTTTAAAGTAATAGTTGCAAAATCAATGGGCTGATTTGATTGATTATCTAAAATGACTCCTTGAATTGTTGCTGTTTGTGCAAAGAGAGAATAAGTAAAGAAAAGAATAAAAAATGCTTAAATAATATTTCATAAAAATTCTAGCAAAGTTACAAATATCAATATACATCAATTCAAAACAGAGCGGTCAAATTGTTAAGAGGTATCTAAATATTGCGAAAGGTTAGAATGGCTGATAAATAAATTTAATCATGAATTGATTTCACATACAAATATTTTAACAGTTGCTCAGTTACTAACAAGCATAAACCAAAAATGAGGTAGGGAAAATATAAGTCCACATAACGTTTGAACGTATTCATTTCAATTTTTGTTTTTTCCAATTTATCAATTTCTTGATAAATTTTTTCGAGTGATTTATTGTCGGTTGCTCGAAAATATTTTCCGGCAGTTTCTTTAGAAATTTTTTGCATGAGAGCTTCATCAATTTGCACCGGCATTTGTTGCAGTGTTGTATTTCCAAATTGATCTTGAATAGGATATGGTGCTGTTCCCATAGTACCAATTCCAATGGTGTAAACTCTTATTTTAAAGGCTTTGGCGATTTCCAATGCTGTGATAGGGTCAATCAATCCGGTGTTATTGACACCATCAGTCATTAGAATAATAATTTTACTTTTTGCCTTGCTATTTCTTAATCGTTCCACTGCTGTTGCTAAACCCATTCCAATGGCAGTACCATCTTCGAGCAAACCACTTTTCACATGTTTGATTTGTTCGAGCAATGTATTTTGGTCAGTAGTGAGAGGGCATTGTGTGAAACTTTCTCCAGAAAAAATCACTAATCCTATTCGATCAGTAGGGCGATTGATTACAAAATCAGAAGCTACTTTTTTGGCAGCTTCGATGCGATTTGGTTTAAAGTCCTGTGCCAACATACTCCCCGAAATATCCATACTTAAAACAATATCAATCCCTTCATTATGGATAGTTTCATTGATATTACTACTTTGTGGTCTTGCGAGTGCAATAATCAAAAAAAGGATAGCTAAAACTCTTAAGATTGGTAGAAATTTTCTGACTTTAATTTTAAAAGTTTCATTTATTTTTCCCAAAGAATGAATTGAAGTGACGGTGAAGGAATTTTCTTTTTTTCGTTTAGAAAAATATGTCCAATAAAGCATGACCGGAAGCAGCAAAAGCAGCCAAAAAAAATGCGGTTGTGCAAAAGTTATATGGGCAAAATCAAAATAATTCATTTAAGGTTCTTCAATGGGTTTTACTTTTTTATATGATTCAATAATGATTTGTATGCTTTGCTCTAATGTCTGCAAACACTCATCTTCAGTTGGTTTTCCTTTTGCAAATTTCACGACATCAGCTAGTTCTAATAAATTTCTCAATGCTTGTCTGCTAGTGGATAGTGCTTTGACTTTTTTAACTTGTGAAATGATTTCAGCACTCGTTTTTTCAAAACTATCAATTTGAAATTGTTCTTCCAAATAGGTTCTTACGACATCGGTCAAATCAGTAAAATATTGTTTTTGATTTTGGTTTTGCCATGCATTTTCTGCTTTCAAATGATTTATCTGTTTCAATGCTTTTTCATGAGGAAGCAATGTTGGCTCAAGTGGTTTTGGTTTGGGTCCTTTTTGTTTTGCTTTTTTTCTTAAATAATAAATCAAAAATAAAATAGTGGCTAATGCAATGAGTCCAATCAAAATGTATTGAATGATTTGTGCAATGGGACGATTGACCTCACGAATGCCAAAAATGGGTTTAAAAGGTTTGCTAGTATCAGCAGCAATCGTTTGCACTTGTACTCGAATAGAATCAGAATGCATTATGTAAGGATTCGTGCCATTCAAAGGAGAAATTTTATATTCTAAAACGGGAATGTACCAAGCACCTGAATCAAAATTTGTAATGGTTATTTTTTGAATTATCGTTGAAAGATTTCCAGCTTGCGTGGTGTCTGTTTTTTTGAATTTCCACGACTTCAAAATGATTGAAGGTATCATCGATATGAGGTAGATGGATGATAAAATTTTGTGGGTCAAAAGTTGCTTTGAGCGTGAGTTGAATAGGGTCTCCAATGATGATTTGTGCTGTATCAATCGTCGTTTTTGATATTTACATTTTGAGAAAATACCATTTTTTGTCAAAACAAGAAAAATCGATAAAAGCAGCTTTCTTTTCATTACTTTTTGGTTCTTGATTTAAAAAATATTTTTAATGATTTGACATAATTTTCATCAGTGCGAATGGGCATATAAGATGCATTGCTTTTTGAAAAATATCCTTTTGTTTGATTTTCTATTTCATCAAACTGCCCTTTATATTTTTTTTGAAAAGAAGTAGAAGAAGTATCTATCCATTTCATTTCATGCGTTTCACTGTCTTCTAAATAAATGAGTCCTACATTTTCCAACAGACAATCGGCTTTATCATATACATGTATCCCCACAATATCATGCTTTTTAGAAGCCAGCTGAAGTGCTGATTCATAGCCTTTGTCAACAAAGTCAGACATCAAAAAGGTGATAGTCCTTTTTTTCATAATATTGTTCAAAAATTTTAATGCAACACTAATATCTGTTTGTGCATTTTGAACCGGCTTTATCATCAACAGCTCACGAATTATTAGTAATATATGCGATTTTCCTTTTTTAGGTGGTATGTATTTTTCAATTTTTATCACTAAAAAATAGAATGCCCACTTTATCATTATTGGAAATAGCACTAAAAGCTAAAACAGCCGACAGTTCTGTCATTAAATCTCTTTTAGTTCGCTCATTGACTCCAAATAAAGTACTGGAACTAATGTCAACAACCAGCATCAAAACCAACTCTCTTTCTTCTTCAAAAATTTTAATATAGGGTGAGCGAAAACGGGCAGTAACATTCCAATCGATATTCCGCACATCATCCCCAAAAGAGTATTCTCTTACTTCACTAAAGTTCATTCCTCTTCCCTTGAAAGCACTATGATACTCACCACCAAAGATATGGTTTGTCAGACCTCTGGTTTTGATTTCGATTGCTCTTACTTTTTTGAAAATATCGTTTGTTGTCATTTAGTCTAATTTGATTCATTTCAAAGTGGCTTCTGCCGAAATTGATTAAGGAACTTCTACTGCATTGAGAATTTCATTGACAATCATTTCGCTATTCATATTTTCAGCCTCCGCTTCGTAGGTGATGCCAATACGATGACGCATCACATCCATGCAAATAGCTCGCACATCTTCGGGAATGACATAGCCACGTCGCTTGATAAATGCATATGCTTTGGATGCCATTGCTAAATTGATGCTAGCTCTCGGAGAAGCACCATAGCTAATCAATGGTTTCAGTTTTGCTAGTTTATATTTTTCCGGTTCACGAGAAGCAAAGACAATATCTAAAATATACTTTTCGATTTTTTCATCCATATAAACTTCTCTCACTAGTTCTCTGGCTTCTAATATTTCTTGCGGGCTGACTATTGGATTTATTTTTGATTGTGCTTGAGGATTTATATTTTGTCGAATAATCATACGTTCCTCTTCCATTTGAGGATAGTTTATGATTACTTTCAACATAAATCGATCGACTTGTGCTTCTGGCAATGTGTAGGTGCCTTCTTGCTCAATTGGATTTTGAGTTGCTAATACAAGAAAAGGTTCATCTAGTTTAAACGTATTTTCGCCAATGGTAATTTGCTTTTCTTGCATGGCTTCCAATAAAGCACTTTGCACTTTTGCTGGGGCACGATTGATTTCATCAGCCAAAATAAAATTTGCAAAAATAGGTCCTTTTTTTACCTGAAATTGGTTAGCCTGTTGATTGTAAATCATCGTTCCTATCACATCGGCAGGCAACAAATCAGGTGTAAATTGTATTCTTGAAAATTTCCCTTGAATAGCTTGTGACAGTGATTTGATGGCTAAAGTTTTGGCAAGCCCTGGTACCCCTTCCAACAATACATGACCTTGAGAAAGTAGCCCAATAAGCAACCTTTCTATCATATATTTTTGTCCAACGATTGATTTGCTTAATTCTAAATTTAATAGTTCAATAAAGCTACTTTTCTGATGAATGCGTTCATTAAGCAGTCTGATGTCAACGGATGTATTTTCCATAATGAAAAAATTGAAAGCCCAAAATTATAAACTTGAGTTTATTTTTATGAGTTAAAGTTTTTCAAAAAATTAAAATGAAAGATAGGTGTTCCCTTTTGGATAATCGTTTTCCAAGTATTTGAGTAGCTTATCAAAATCGTTTTTATTGTTTAAAAAAGTCGGTGGTGGTAGTATCAACGATGAGGGTTTTATAATCACCATTTAACAATAGTGTTTGATAGGCTTCGTGTAGATTATGCAAATATTCCTCTGGTATTTTTTGCTCATAAGTACGATTTCGATTCTTTATGTTTTCTTGAAGTTTTGAAATGGGAGCATATAGATAAATGACGATGTCTGGCTCTGGCAAATTGGGATAAATAATATCAAACATCGTTTCATATAGTTGATACTCATCTTCATTCAAATTGACTTTGGCAAACATTTTACTTTTAATAAATAAATAATCCGAAATTATGTATTCTGAAAATAAATCGCGATTGAGTAATAATGATTTTAATTGCTTGTATCTGTCTGCCAAAAAAGAAAGCTCTAATGGGAAGGCATACTTTTCTTTATCTTCATAGAACTTAGGCAAGAAGGGATTTTCAGCGAATTGCTCTAATATCAATTTTGCTTGAAGTTGCTTTTGCAATAAGTGAGAAAGCGTCGTTTTTCCAGCACCAATATTTCCTTCGATTGTTATAAATTTATGTTGCATCTTGAAGTTTGTAAAGATAAGATGAATGAATATTTGAATACTTAATTTTTTATTACAAACTATCATTTTAATTTTGATACTTGTGTCATTGTTTCGAAAAAATATAATCATCAATCATTCTACTCAAGTCATTTCGACTATCAGCAATCTTCTCTGTATGATTATGACGGCTCGAATCTTGGGGACATTTGGGCAAGGCGACCTCGCATTGTATAATACATTCATCGCAGTTGTATTATTAATTAGCGGACTTGGTATTCCTTCTGCATTTGTCTATTTTTTAGCAAGCAAAAAGATGAATGTTCAAAAGGCAATTCCAATCATGTTTAGTGTGACACTTGTTTCGTTTTCTATTCTGATTTTATTTTATATTCTTGGTGGATACTTACAGTTTATTCAAGTGTTTTTACCTCACTTTATTCAATCAAATTACACTTGGACATTTGTAATGTTTATGCAATTATCGATGATGAGCATGAATCAATATTTACAATCGATTTTAATTGCAGAAAATAAATTTAGTAAGTCGGGATATATTACCATCATTGGAAGTCTGGCTCTTTTGTTCTTATATAGCTTGAAATTTTTCAACTTCGTTTCTTCAAATATTGAGCCTTTATTTTGGGTGGTTGGATCTATGCTCTTGGTTGCGATGATTCAATACATTTTCTACTTCATTCATATCCGAAATACGAATCCATTTTATTTGAAATTTTTATCTATTTCTTTCAATGATGTTAAGCCGATGATTGCCTTTTCTGCTTTGACTTATATGGCAAATATTATTCAGTTTTTAAACTACAAAATGGATATTTGGTTTTTAAATTATTTTCAAAATGACTCTAATTTAATTGGTATTTATTCCTTAGGTGTTAGCCTAGCTCAGCTCGTGTGGTTGCTTCCAAATGCTGTGCAAGCAGTGCTTTATACTTATGTTTCATCTAACGAAAACGCAATGCAGGATAAAGTTTCCAAAACAAAAAGGGTGAGTAATTGGGCTTTATTATATGCATTGATTGTTGGTATTGGTGGCTATCTTATTTCGATTTATTTGATTCCAATTTTATTTGGAGAAGCATTTTCGAGGAGTATTCAAATTATTAAAATTTTAATTATAGGTATTATTCCTTTTGTGTATAGTTTTGGTATCAGTGCTTACTTTGCAGGAATAAAAAAAATCGAATTTAACTTATATGGTTCCTTGATTGGCTTTGTCGTTTGCTTGATTTTAAATGCGATTTTAATTCCAAAATATAGCATTGAAGGGGCTGCATGGTCAAGTGTAGTTTCTTATATTATAACCGTTCTTTTTATTACTTATAAATTCAATACTTACAAGAAACTATCCAATTAAATAAGCAATTCCATTGGCTACATTATCACAAAGATCTTTTATTTTTTTTCTCCCTAAATATCTTTTCAATCATCTCCCTTGCCACTTTATATTCATTATGAATAGGACATGGATGCAATGCTGAACACTTGCTCAAACCTAGCCCACATTCTTGAAAAATATCTTTCCCTTCTATCGTTTCTACAATTTTCAAAATAGGTTGAGTTAATTGTTTTTTGTCAATATAAAAACCACCAGTAGGCCCTTTTGTACTATTGATAATTCTTTGCCGGACGAGTGTTTGCAGTATTTTGCCAATAGTATGTTCGCTGGCATTAATTTGCTCTGCAATTTCTTTAATCCCTACTTTTTCACCATCTACTCCTTTACTTGACAAATATACAACTGCCTTTATTGCTGTTTTACATGTATTACTTAACATAGCTTATCTCCCTAAAAATTCTTGACCATCAGGTGAAATTCTCGAATAATTCCATGGCGGGTCAAAGGTGAGATTCACTACAATTTCCCATGCTGGAAATGCGTCTTGTAATGACTGTGTGACATTTCCTACAATACTATCGCCCATTGGACAAAATTGTGTTGTCAAAGTCATATCGGTTTTAATTCGTTGAGCTGTTTCGTCAAAATTGATTTCATAAATCAATCCTAAATCCACTACGTTCAGCCCAATTTCCGGGTCTATCACATCATATAAAGCAGTGAGTGCAATGTTGCATTTGATGTTGTCGTTTGTTATTTCATTCATGATACTTTGGATTGGTGTGTTAAAATAATTATTACATTTAAGATATAGAGTATTGAAGAAGCAAATAATGAAAATGCTCCAATTTTTAAAATTATACTAATCGAAAAAACAAGTCCTAAAACGAAAATAATAAATCCGAAGATATATGTAATCGCCATCCAATTAAAAATAGATTCTTTAAATAAATCTTTAGGAACCGGTGTTTTGCCAGCATGTGAAATTCGTCGATATACTTTATTCCAAACTATAAATGGCAGCGTTTTAAAAGTCATGCCTAATATAATAGCTGTAAGCCATCCAAAGAAAATACAGAAACCGTAAAGCGTTGCCATGTTATAATTTTTATCAACTGGTATCATCAGCAATACAATTAATAAAACAAGCAATGGTGCTAACATCAACAACACAGATAATAATGAAATTTTCATTTGCTCATCGACTGATTTTCGAATACGCACTTTGTATGCTCGCAAGCAGTATTGAACAAAAAAAACGATAGCAAGTAATGATAGAAATATTGAAATAAAATAATAGACTGATTCAAACTGCAATATTCTCAAAACAATAAAACTTAGTAAGCTAATATTGACAAGTGTGAAGATAATCCATAACTGTTTTACATTCGTATATTTTGAAATCAAAAACATGGGAATGAGCCGAGAACCAACTCCTATCACTAATAGCAAAAACCATCCGATAATGCCTAAGTGTGAATGAAGTGTGAGATAGTCCAATGAATTATCAGGCAATAATGGGTATGAAAAATTGAAAACTAATAATAGACCAAAAAAACGTTGTTGAAAAAAAGCCAAATAGATGCCGCAAAAATATACCACGTGTGTACATCTTTTTTTAGTGCTATAATAAATACTACTGATGATATTAACTAGATAACAGATAACTCCTAAGTTGATTAGCACTGCACCTATTTTCATAGGGAAACCCACTTGCCAATTATAAAAGGCATAAGCTATAAATGGTATCCCAATTGATGTAAAACCAAAAGTCAAATAGGCCAATAGATTACTATCTAATTTACCCTCAATCAACACAGGCAATAGCTGATGAGATGCCCCAAAAATGATCATCGTAGCCCAGCCTAACGCCATCGTATGCACGATGGTTAATGTGTAGGGATGAAAATAGTGCGTTTTAATATCATAAATATCAGAGTGAATAAGCAGCAGAAGACTCCCTAAAAAAAAATGCAAAAGCAGCATAAATATAAAAAGGCAAAACACGACTCTGTAATTTGTCGTTTGTTGCAATCCGTTTCCTGATAATAAATTCATTTTTTAAGAAATAAACCCGTTATGAAAAATCAACAGATACACTTCTCCTTCTTGAACTTCTTTAATCCGATATTCAAAATTTCGATCTTTGAGTTCTGTCAATAAAAAAACGGGAATTCGTTTATGATGCACATACAATGCCTTGTCTTGAGGTAGTGTTTCCAAGGTTTCTAAAATAGTCATCATCGGCATGGGCATTTCTAAATGTCGCACATCAATTTCTACTAATTGATTTGAATATTGTTCAAAAATATTATCCCAATCGCTGGAGGTGCCGCTATCTTCATTCAGTTGAACTTTCGTTGCGTTATCAATTTTATAAAAATAGGTTTCAATTTCATCTTTTGAAATTTCATTCACAAAAGATTGAAAACCCTGTTTTGCTAATAGCATAATAAGTGGAGTTGGTTCAAAAGTATTGATGATTTTCAGAACCTCCCCTTCATTTAAGACTTTCACTTTTTGTTGAATCAGTCTTAGTGGGTCATTTCCTTCAGCCAACATTGCACGCACATCCAATTCGATTATCAATCCTTTATCGACTTGTTTCAAATAATCGGGCATTGGTTTTTGAGGTGCAATATCTTCTTGTGTATCTACAGGATCGGTATCATGCACAAACCCCAATGGCTTCAACACTCTATAAAAATCTTCTGGTGTGCACTTCCCAATTTTCGATGCCATAGAAATCGTTGTTCTACTTGCCATAATTTTTCTTAACAAAGGATTTCTTAGTTTTTTAAAATCACTACTCAATGTAATAAGTGCCTCTAAAGAATCTGCATTATGTTTTAAGAGAGTAGAAATTTTAGTTTGCTCGTTAATTAACATGCTACAATTGATTTTATTTAAAATAGTTTTTATCAGATTTTATTTTTAAAATAACTTTAAGGCACTTTATAAATAATGAAAAGTGCCTTAAAGAATGATTCGAAATTAAGCCAAAGATTTTTCTATTTCAATTGTTTTAGGAAATAAAATATTGTTTTCAAGATGGATATGAATATGCAAATCATTTTCAAATTCATCTAGCATTTTGTAAAGTAATTTGTAACTTGCACAAGCGTCTTCTGGTGTTGCATAATCTTTGCTCAGTGTGCGTATTTCAACCAATTGTTGACCGACAGCTTCGTGTTCATTTTCGGCATCTTTCACAACGATTTCAAATTTTTCATTTGCTTGAGGGGTGTAAGGAACATCATTGGTTTTTGCATTTGCAATTTTCTTAATCAAAGGAAATAATTGTTTTTCTTCATACTCAATATGCTCAGTCAAATCTTCGCTCATTTCAAGCACATTTTCAAGAATCGATTTTAATTCAGGATGATTTGCTCCATGCACTTGGGCGACTTTAGTAGCATAGGCTTTTATTTCAGGGAGATATTTTCTTACGTAATTATGATGCGTATTGACGATAAAATCAGCTAAGAAATCAATATTCCAATCATTATAATTTGCATTCCCGTGAGTCACTGTAGTAGCGGCTTGCAGAAGCTCTTGCTCTAATTTTATCACATCAATTCCTTTTTCTTCACATGCTTGTTTCACTGTTTTTTTTCCTCCACAACAAAAATCGATTCCGTGTTTTTTAAATACTTCTGCTTTTCTTAAATCTTTTGCTGCTATTTGTCCAATGGTTTCTTTCTCATCTTCCCCTTTTATAGTCACTTGAATATCCCACCATTGCGGGCCTTGTTCTAAATATTCCCAAGTGAAAATATCGCCTCTTTCGCTGAGCAATTGGTAATACACCGGTTTAGGGTCGTGGTCATTATGGATAATCAGGCTTTCTCCCGGAGCTAAGCTATCAAATACTTGAAAAATGGTTGCATGTTTTAAACGAGGTTCAATTTCTGGAACATTAATGACAAAATCGTTATCAATAATGGTAATCGGAATATTATGTTCATGTAAATATTTTTTGCTCAACTTAATATCCCACCATTCAGGACCTTGTTGCAAATATTCCCATTTAAACACTTCTCCTCTAATCTGTTGAAGTTGATAATATACCGGTTGAGGATCATGGTTATTATGAATAATTAAGTATTCGCCTTCTTTAAGCTTGTCAAATGTTTCAAAGATAGTATTATGTCTATACTTTGGTTCAATTTCTTGCACATTAATGATGATTTCTTGTATTGGTTCCATATTTTTATTTTTTAATTAAGATATAATGCAAAGATAAGGATAGCTTTAAATATAAAAGTATTAAAGTACTTTTTTTTCTTGTATTTATTTTAAATAGAACCTTCATGTCACGATTAGATTGGCTCCTTTCTAAAAAAGATTATAACATATAAATAGTGATTGTCATACAAAATCAAGTAACTTTACAGCTAAAGAAACCTAATTTCTATTTTTATGAAACCAGAAAGTTTAATGATGTCTTACGGCTTCAAGCCTGAGTTATCAGAGGGTGCGATTAAGTGCCCTATTTTTATGACCTCAACCTTTGTATTTAAAAATGCAGAAGAAGGAAAAGCCTTTTTTGAAATTGCTTATGGGCATCGAGAAAAAAAGGAGAATGAAGAACTCGGGTTGATATACAGTCGGATTAACAACCCTGATTTAGAAATTTTGGAAAACCGTTTATGCTTATGGGACAAAGCGGAAGACTGTGCAGTGTTTGAAAGTGGAATGGCAGCCATCACTACTGTTTTATTAGAATTTTTAAAACCCAATGATGTTATTTTAATAAGCAATCCTTTGTATGGAGGTAGCGATCATTTCATAAAAAAAATATTACCTAAATTTAATATTCAAGTATTAGAATTTGGGGCAGGACAGAGCAAAGAAGAAGTGGCTCTACTTGTTGAAAACAGTGGCTTAGCTGCAAAAATTGCATTAATCTATATTGAAACTCCGGCAAACCCAACAAACGATTTGATTGATATTGAAGCTATAAAAGAAATTGCATTGCAATTTTCAAGTCCAGAAAAAACCATCCCTCTCGCTGTTGACAATACATACATGGGACCACTCTGGCAACATCCATTAAAGCATGGTGCCGATTTAGTGTTATACTCCGCCACAAAATATATCGGTGGGCATAGTGATTTGATTGCAGGTGCTTGCTTAGGCTCAAAAGAACTGATGCAAAGAGTGAAAGGGATGAGGACTTTTTTAGGAAATATGGCAAGCCCTCATACTGGTTGGCTCTTATTACGAAGCCTAGAAACGCTAAAAGCTCGAATGGATTTGCAAGCTAAAAATGCCTCTCAAGTTGCTGCTTTTTTATCCAGCCATCCTAAAGTAGAAAAGGTTTATTATATTGGAAATATAAAAGAAGAAGATATCCAATTTGCAATTAAAGAAAAACAATGTTTAACAAATGGAGCAATGATTTCATTTGATGTGAAAGGTGGAGAACGGGAAGCATTTCTTTTTCTCAATTCTCTCAAATTAATCAAACTAGCTGTCAGCTTAGGAAGCACAGAAAGCTTAGCTGAACACCCCGCCGCAATGACTCACTGTGACGTAAGCAAAGAGGACAAAGAGAAATTTCATATTACCGAAAAAATGATACGCCTTTCGATAGGAGTAGAAAATGACGAAGATATTATCAGTGATATTCAACAAGCGTTAGAAAAGCTTTAAGTCTTTTATTCATGTAAAGAAGAAGAATAGATTTATATAGATGGATACGGGTATAAATTGTGAGAAAATGCCCTTTTGATGGCGAACACTGCTTACTATACCTACCTTATTGCAATGCGTATTGATTACAATAGTGATCGCTGTTTAAATTCCATTATGACATATTCTCTAATGAGAAAATGGACAAGACAAATTGATTGAAAAAAAAAGGATTTCCTTATATACATAAAACCAGATGAACATTGCGATGTTGGAAGAAAAATAACATTGCAAATAATCAATTATTAATTTTAGACTCCTCTATTTTTAAAAGTGAAACCAAAAGTTATTGTGAAAACAAAATTTCCATTTATGAATAATCATCTTCTATCTCAGATAAAAAGAGAGTCCCTATTTCTTCATAAATATAAAGGTTTAAATACATAAGCTTCTTCCTTTGTATTACATCTCAACTTAGATTAAATAATATAGACAAAAGGAATATAGATTATTCATAAGAAAAAAATATTTATCCCTATCCTAATTTAAATCTATTGAAAACTTTATACATTTACTTTTCATGGCAAAGAAGAAAAAACAAAACTCTATTTGGAGAACAATCAAATTGTTTATTCTATTTCTATTTTTATCAAATCTCACATACCTTGTCGTTTGTAAATGGATAAATCCACCCATCACCACCATCATGATTCAATCCTTGATAAAAGGAAATGGCCTAAAACGAACATCCATTTCAAAAGCAGCAATGGGAAAAAATATACAACTAGCTGTGCTGAGTTCAGAAGATCAACTCTTTCCAAACCACAATGGGTTTGATTTTGATGCTATTCAAAAAGCCATACAGTTTAATCAAAAATCAGATTTCAAAAAAATAAAAGGAGCCAGTACAATTTCACAACAAACAGCTAAAAACGTATTCCTTTGGAATGGACGTAACTGGTTCAGAAAAGGACTAGAAGTATATCACACATTACTGATAGAGTGGATTTGGGGCAAAAAAAGAATTTTGGAAGTATATCTCAATATTGCAGAAATGGGGAAAGGAATATTTGGTATCGAAGCCGCCTCTCAATATTATTTTAAAAAAAGAGCAATAGATTTAACAAAGAGCGAAGCCGCTTGGATTGCTACTATTTTGCCAAACCCAATCAAGTATGATTTAAAAAATCCAAGCCCACAATTGACAAAAAAACATCTTTGGATTTTGTCACAAATGAATAACTTAGCATCTGATTCTGATGTAAATGAATTGATTTCTAATCAATAAAAATTAATAAAAATTTAAAACATAAAACAAATGAATGTTTGCGTAGTCGGAGCGAGCGGATTAGTGGGGTCCAAAATGTTAGAAGTATTAGCAGAAAGAAAATTTCCGGTTAAAAATATCATTCCGGTTGCCTCCGAAAAATCAATTGGAAAAACCATCAATTTCCTAAATAAAAAATATCCTATTATTTCATATCAAAAAGCAATAGAATCAAAGCCCGACATAGCCTTGTTTTCTGCTGGTGGCAAGGTATCTCTCGAAATTGCTCCCCTTTTTGCTCATGAAGGGATTCGCGTCATAGACAATTCATCCGCATGGAGAATGAATGAAAATATTAAACTCATCGTACCCGAAGTGAATGGGGATTCCCTAACAGAAAAAGATTTGATTATCGCCAACCCCAATTGCTCCACCATCCAACTCGTTGTAGTACTAAAACCCTTACATGAAAAATATCGTGTGAAAAGAGTTGTCGTTTCCACCTACCAATCTGTGACAGGAACAGGAGTGAAAGCTGTCACACAATTGTTTGACGAAAGAAAAAACAAGCATGGCGAAAAGGCTTACCCCTATCCAATCGACCTTAATGTGATTCCGCAAATTGATGTATTTACCGAAAATTTATACACCAAAGAAGAAATGAAAATGACAAATGAAACAAAGAAAATATTAAACGACTATTCCATTCAACTGACTGCCACCTGCGTTCGCATTCCAGTGATTGGTGGGCATAGCGAGAGTGTCAATATTGAATTTGAAAATGAATTTGACTTGCAAGAAGTGCGTAAAATATTAACTAATACCAAAGGAGTTATCGTTCAAGACGATATCCATCATTTGCAATACCCGATGCCCTTATTGGCTCACGAAAAAAATGAAGTATTTGTTGGTAGAATTCGTAGAGATGAAACCCAGTCTAAAACGCTCAACTGCTGGATTGTTTCAGATAATTTAAGAAAAGGAGCAGCTGTCAATGCTGTCCAAATTGCAGAAACACTCCAACAGAAAGGAATTATTTAACACAAATAACAACTCCCATTTTTACAAAACGAAAAATGATATTTATTTCTTAAAGTTTTCATTTTCTTTTTTCAAACTCATTTTTTTTACGAAATTTACAACAAAACCTTTCCATCCCATGAAGCAACTACTCATCATCATTTTTATAACCATTCTTCTCTCAGCATGTTATCGGCGAAATCTACCCGACTCTTGTGTAAACATTGCTTGCACAAATGAATATAGGATGATTACAGCTGCTGTGGTTGATAGCAATTTACTTCCATTCGTTCCTCAAAAAATAGAAACCATTTTAGATGGAGAAATTGTCAATATTAGCACTTCACCGATTCAAGTTTTAGAAAACAGTTGGTTATTGTATGGCGATGAGCTAAAAGACAAACTGGGAGTCAATATCGATAATACAATCATCGTGAAAACATACCATAATAATACTATTGTGAGTATTGATACCCTTACAGCAAAAGCCGATTGCTGCCATGTGCAAAAAATAAACGGAAAGGATACCATAAAAGTAAATTTATAATTTTAAAAATTAACTATGTCAAATAAGCAAGAAAATTCAGAATTGGTTTCATTAAAAAATGTTCAAATATATCAAGGCAACTCACTCATCTTAGCCGATGTGAATTTGACGATACAAAAAGGGGAGTTTGTTTATTTAATCGGGAAAACTGGAACCGGCAAATCAAGTTTACTCAAAACACTTTATGGAAACATTCCACTTCAAAAAGGAGAAGGCGAAGTATGCGGTTTTAATTTGAGAAACTTAACATGGAAAAATGTCCCTTTTTTAAGAAGAAATTTAGGTATTGTATTTCAGGATTTCCAACTATTGACAGATCGAAATATTAATGAAAATCTACTGTTTGTATTAAAGGCAACCGGCTGGACAGACAAGCACTTGATGCAAGAAAAAATTGACTCGGTATTAGCCAAAGTCGGACTAAAAGGAAGAGGAAACAAAATGCCTTTTGAAATGAGTGGTGGCGAGCAACAACGGGTGGATATTGCACGCTCTTTGCTCAACAATCCCAAATTAATTTTAGCAGATGAACCCACTGGAAACCTTGACCCTGACACTTCTGATGAAATCATGCATCTCCTATTTTCAATTTGTAAAGACTATGAAACTTCAATCTTAATGGCAACTCATGATTATAATATCATTCAAAAATTTCGCTCTCGTATCATTCGAACAGAAAATGGAAAATTAACTGATAATGCTTTTGTGTACTAATTTCTTTTAACAAAAAATCTCATATACTTTTCACATTTTTGTAAACCTTGACAAAAAAGGAAATTTTTCAATAAACCAATTTATCGTAAAGATTTTTCTTACTTTAGCAGTCTATTTTATTTTCATAAAAATATTCATCAACATCATTCAATAAATTATTAATTACAATGAACCAAAATTTAATCCAACGCCTGCAAAATGAACTCTCCGAAATTGAAAATGCCGGATTATACAAAAAAGAACGCATCATTAGTTCGGAACAATCCGCTCATATTATAGCCAATGGCAAAAATGTTTTAAACTTTTGTGCAAATAATTATTTAGGATTGTCTTCACACCCTAAAACCATTGAGGCTGCACATAAAACCATTGATGAGCGTGGGTATGGAATGAGTAGTGTGCGTTTTATTTGTGGCACTCAAGATATCCATAAAGAACTTGAAAAAAAACTATCCGCTTTTTTAGGAACAGAAGATACCATTTTATATTGTGCGGCTTTTGATGCCAATGGAGGCCTTTTTGAACCCCTACTAAACGAGCAGGATGCCATTATCTCTGACGAGCTTAACCATGCCTCTATTATTGACGGAGTAAGACTTTGCAAAGCAGAAAGAAAACGATATAAACATAATGACTTAAATGATTTAGAGGAAAAACTAAAAGAAACCCAACATTGCAGAAGCCGAATGATTGCAACTGACAGTGTATTTAGTATGGATGGTACCATCGCTCAACTGGATAAAATTTGTGATTTGGCAGATAAATATGATGCAATTGTGATGATTGACGAATCTCATTCTAGTGGATTTATGGGAAAAACTGGACGTGGAGTACATGAGCTTTGTGGTGTAATGAATCGAGTAGATATTATCACAGGCACTCTTGGAAAAGCATTAGGAGGTGCAAGTGGTGGATTTACTAGTGCACGAAAAGAGGTCATTGAAATGCTTCGCCAAAAAAGCAGACCTTATTTATTTTCAAACACCCTAGCTCCAAGTGTTGTAGGAGCATCCATTGCTGTGTTGGATATGCTCAGTGAAACAACTGCATTAAGAGATAAGCTAGAAGAAAATACAAAATATTTTAGAGAAAAAATAACGGAAGCCGGCTTCGATATTAAACCCGGCATTCATCCTATTATTCCGATTATGCTTTATGATGCTGTGATTGCTCAAAAAATGGCTGCACGTATGCTAGAAGAAGGTATTTATGTCATTGGATTCTTTTATCCGGTAGTTGCAAAAGGAAATGCTCGTATTCGTGTGCAAATCAGTGCAGGACATGAACGCGAACACTTAGATAAAGCCATCAATGCTTTTAAAAAAGTAGGTAAAGAACTTGGAATTATTCAATAAACATTAAACCCAACTTTGCTGATATTAATGACAGTGTAATTTATTATTCACCTCAATCACCACTTTCCTAGCTAGCCCATAGTACCGTGCATAATACACTCATTTGATGCATCTGTTCAAATCAATTTTATTTTCTTTTGTGCTGAAATAATTTGACCTTAAATATTATATAATTCCTTCATTAGCCCTTTATCATAAACAATTATCAATTTACTACTCGTAGTTTGGTATATAAGATAGCGGTTGAAAGCGATAAGCTCAACTTCGGTAGTTTAATTTAACTTCAGAACAAAATTCAACTGACGGTTCACTATTGTCACTCTATCGCAAAGTCGTCATGTTCCTATTTAATAGGAGCTTGTTATTATTTAATCAACTGATAATAATCTTCAACCATCTTTTTATATTGAGGTTTCAATTCAGCTGGTACAGTTTTATAATATTCTATAACCGATTGTTTGCTTTTCAATATATCTTTTAATTGCTGAGGCACATCTCTATTTAAATCTTTTGCAGAGTTTGATTCTCTTTCTTCACCTTGGTCTTGTTGGCGTAGAGCCTCTTTCGCTTCAAGCAATCGAGTAAGAATATCGGATTGTCGTTTTAAAATCTCATTTGTCAATCGTTTATTGACGATGTCGGTTTCATTGCGATCCATGTCTTGCTGAATTTTATTTAGATTAGGATTGCTTTTTCCTTCTTTAAGTAATTGTTTGTTGATATCATTAAGTTGATTTCTCAAAGCGGCTTGTTGAGCTGCGATTCTAGCCATTTGTTCTGATTCGCCTTGTGATTGCTCACCCTCACCTTGTCCATTTCCACCACCTGCACCTCCACGCTGTCCTTGTTTTTCCCCTTTTTCTCCTTGTTGTCCTTCTTTACCGCTTTGTCCTGTTTTTTTTCCTGCCTTATCCATCAATTGTTTCATAGCATCTCCTAATTTTTGCTGTTGAGTGATAATATCACCTAATTGCATACCCACTCCTTGTCCGGGTTTTTTACCCGGTTTTTTACCCGATTTGCTTCCTGGTTTATTACAAGATGCGTTTGCCATTCCTTCTTGCTGCTGTGCTTGTTGTTGTAAAAGTTGTTGTAATATTTCATTGAGCATTAATGCTAAATTATTTGCCCCCATCATGACATATTGTTGGTGCATATTGGCTTGTTGTGGAATACGCTCTTCAAGATAGAGTATGGCATTGTCCATATTTCGGTTGACTCCATCTATTTCTTTGTTGACTAAAGAGGATAGTTTGGGTTGTCTTTTACTGAGCGAAAATAAACTGTCGGCAATCATTTTTGAGTCTTGTTTTAGCTTATTTTGTTTTTGAGTATTAAGTATATATTTTGGGTCAGCAATGGAAGTGTTTTTCACATCGTTGATTAAGTCTTCTTGTGCAAAAGACATTCTGATTAGGTTTTGCAATAATTGTCTAGTTGATTTAAGGTCTTGCTCAATTTGGTCTTCACTGCCTCCGTTGGCTGCATCTTGCATTTGTTGCGCTAATTTTTCTAAACTTTCTTTTGCTTGTTTTCCTGATTTGGAAGCACCAGATTTATTTCCGCTTTTTAGTTGGTTTGAGCTACTTTGCATATTATTATCGGCATTTTGTTCTTCTTTTTTTATATCCGATAAGTCCATTTTATTTTCCATTGATTCATTCACTTTTTCCATTTCTGCCATATCCTTTTTGAGTTCATCCATTTGCTTATTTAGTTCGTCTTGTTTCTTTTTCAATTCATCGTTTGAAAGCGATCCATTGTCCATTTGCTTGTTAAGTTCGTCTTGTTTTTCGGCTAGGTCGCTCGCTTTTTTAGCAATATCTTCCATCCTCATATCTCGTTCTAATTGTTTCATCATTTCCACAACTCGGTCTAAATCTTTTTCCATTAGGTCATTATCTTGTTCCACTTGTTTGAGTTGTTCCATCAACTTGTCTTTATTGAGCATCTTCATTAATTCTTCCATTTTTTTCATTCGTTCATTCAGTTCATTATTTTTAAGTTGGTCTAAAAGCTTTTCCATGTTTTCTTGCTTTTCTTTCAACTCGTCTGAATAGTCTTTGTCTTTGGATTGTTTATTATTTTGTTCAAATTTTTTGGCAATATTTTCGATTTGTTTTTGCATATTTTCATTTCGTTGCATCATTTCTTCCAAAGCTTTTTTGTCTTGCCAGTCTAGGTCATTTTTTTGCAAAAGGCGGTCTTGCATTTGTTTGATTTCCTTATCTAATTTTTCATTTTGTTTTGCTGCATTATCCACTTCTTTTGTGATGTGTTCTTGATTTTTTTGGATTAAGGAATCTAGCTTTTTCCCACTTAATTTTTCATAATTAAAGACTGCACTTTTCACACATTTACTTCCATTGACTGCATCATTATCACAAACGGTAAAGTAGTATGTGAGTTTATTTCCGGCTTCGAGATGTAGCTGTTCGATATCAAAAAAATGATTAAATTGAGTACTTGTTCCTCCATTAAAAGGGATAGGCATTGCTCCAGATTTTATTTGACCGATTGCTTGTCCTTTATCATTGACTTTTTGAATAGAGTAGTTCAGCGAAATACTTTTGATACCATAGTCGTCACTTGCATCACCCACAAAGAGAACATAGCTATCTGTGAGAGAATCATTATACTGTTGCACATTAATTGAGGGCGACATATCTGGAATGATAGACACTGAATAATGCATGGTATCTTTTCGTGCTATTTGTTTGTTTGATAAAATAATATGGTAGGTTGTATCGTGCATAAAACGATAAGTGTGGGTGTATTCATTTCCGTTTTTGTTCATATTGACTGGAGTCCCATTTCCTAATGAAAATGCTAGATTATCGGTATTTTCTGTATTGAAAATCCAACTGATAGTAGTGCCTTGTGGTGCAGTGATGTCGCCAATATTATCGAGAGTTTCGTTTTTTCTTCCTGTATAAGCAGGGTAATTGACTTGTATTTTAAATTGACGAATGCTTGGGTTTTTTAATATTTTAATGGTATAAGTTTCACTTTCAAATCCGGCAGCAGAAAACGAGAAAGGAATGTCTTTTGAGACTTTAAAAAACGTATGGGTAAAAATATTTTTATCTTTCTTCTGCATCATCATTTCTTGTCCATTTGATTTTAATGTCACATTTTCCGGTATGGAGTTACCTTCAATTAGTAAGGATATTTCTATATCTTCGAATTGTGGGATTTTCAAATTTTTATTTGTCAAATGAAAAGTAAAAGGTGATTTGGGTGTAAATTTTTCTGATGGAGCCAACAAGCGTTCAGCCGATTCTTTCAACACATTTGGGGCAGCAAATAGTAAAAATAAAAATACTAAAATAGGTAAGATGGCATAAGGAATATATTTTTTATTACTGGCAAAATCAATTGCGGATTTAAAATGAATAGGTGTGAGTTCTTTTGTTTTTTGTTCAATACTTGCTTCTATCAATTCTTTGCTAATGGTATTGTGTAAGCCTTGTTTGAGCTGAAGTACATTCAATAATTTATCTTGCACATTTGCAAAATGAGTACCGACAATATGTGCTGCTTGTTCGTGTGTGATAGTAGTCCCCAATTTTTGCATTTTGAGGAGGGGTATCATAATGAGATAAACAAGTGCGAAACTACCAATGCCAATAAATATAAATAATAGAAGATACCTCAGCCATGAAGGAAAATAAAAATAATACTCTCCAACACTTGCTAATAAATAGAAAGCGATAGCTGCTGCTGAAAAAATCAAAAACCCTTTGATGAGTTTATTTGCATAAAACTTCCTTATAAATTCGTCTAACTTAGCTATTAACAATTCATAGTTATTCATACATTATGCAATATAAATCAACATCAGCATTATGACTGATAGTTAGGTCATAATTTTTATTTAAGAAGAGGTGTTAAAAAAAAATGTTTTATCGAAGATTTTTATAATTACTTATGCCACATTCTAAAAAATTTGACATAATCTTTATCATCTGGAGTGTATCCACGAGGAGTATTAAGGATTCGATGCTCTACTGGGTCAATAAGTGCATAGAAAGGTTGTGTTGCCGATTTAAAATCACGCAATGACAAATCAAACCATTTATCACCAACTGTTTTAGCCACTTTTTTATCTAAATAGGGTGTTTCGAATTGCTCGTTTTCAGGAAGAGCAATTTGCTCATCTACATATAAAGAGGCAATTATAAAATGGTCGCTAAGTAGCTTATTCACTTCGGGATTTGTCCAAACATTTTCTTCCATTTTTCGACAGTTCACACAAGCCCATCCTGTAAAGTCAATCATTAAAGGTTTGTTTTGCTTTTCGGCTTCTTTCATGGCATCTTCGAGATATAGGTAAACTTTCAGCCCTTTTAAATCATGTGTTCTTTCATTACTTCCTTTAGTAAGTTTTTCTTCTTTATGAAAAAAGCTATAAAATTTGGGTGGTGGAAAACCACTCACAAGACGAATATCTTTACCGAAAAAATCTAAAGAAAGATAGCCGGCAAAGACGATTGAAAAAACAGCTAACACTTTCATTGTCATGGTGCTTTTAAAAGTAGCATCTTTTTTTATTTGGAAAATACCTAAAAGATAAAGTGCAATTAAGATTAAAACGAGTATCCAAAGACCAATGAATAATTCTCTTTTTAAGAAACCCCATTGCTTCACTAAATCTGCATTTGAAAGGAATTTTAAGGCAAATGCAAGCTCAATAAATCCAAAAACTACTTTAAGTGTATTGAGCCACCCGCCTGATTTTGGCATTGCTTTTAATAAATTAGGAAACATAGCAAACAATGCAAAAGGCGTTCCTAATCCAATACCAAAGCCAGCCATAGCTGGTGTGATTAATTTTGCGTTTTCAATATTGCCTAACACTAAACCTAAAATGGGCCCGGTGCATGAAAAGGAAACTATAGCCAAAGTCAATGCCATAAAGAATATCCCACCAAAACTTCCGATTCCGCTTTTAGAATCTATTTTACTGCTAATGGATGATGGCAAGCTAATATCATAATATCCGAAAAGAGAAAAGGCAAAGAAAATAAAAATAGCAAAGAAGGCAAGATTGACCCATACGTTTGTAGAAAATGAGTTCAATACATTTCCTCCCCACCCTAAAAACAAGAAAGGTAAACTGAGTAAAAAGTAAACTAAAAATATACTAAAGCCATATAAAATTCCTCGCTTGATTCCTGTTTTTTTATCGCTCGAACCTTTTAAGAAAAAGCTGATTGTCATTGGAATCATTGGTAGGGTGCATGGGAAAAATAAGGCTGCAAAGCCACCTAAAATCCCATAAAATAATGCGGTGAATATTGATAGTTCTTCTTGCTTGGCTCCACCGCAATCGCCGATGGGAGTACCAAATGAGCCATAGGAATTTGAAGCTGTTGAATTAGAATTATCTGTTGTAATCGCTGCATCATTCGTTTGCTCTTGATTGTTCATATCTGCTGCGACATTGCTTGATTGAGTGTCAGTAGAAAGATTTTTGTTTGCATCGGCATTTTGGGCAGTTGCACCATCACAAGCTTGGTTCATGTCCATTTCAAAGCCTTCATCGGTAGGAGGCAGACAGCCTTCATCGTCGCAAGTTTGATAGTAAAAATTCCCTTTGATTTTATCTAATTTTTTTATATTGAACTTTTTTGCACATATCGAACTTCATCTTTAAAATAATGCACCACACCTACTCCTTTGATATCTTCATCTATCAGCTTTCCATGTTCAGTTACTTTACCAATCGGTGTGATTTGATTATTTTTTTCAAAAGTCACTTCTGGTGCTATTAACATTCCATCGCCACCAGGGTTGAAAGAATATAAATGCCAACCTTTATCCATTTTAGCGATTAGAGTGAGTTCGGCTTCGGTTTCACTAATAATTTTGGTGCATGTTGAAATATGTACCTTTTTGAGATTTTGTGAAAATCCGATATTTATAAGAAAGAGGGCTATAAAAAGTAAAAGAAATCTTTTCATGCAAATTATTTTAATGTTACTGTAAATGATTTTGTTGTGGGAGCCTGACACATGACTTCATTGCATATTTGATAGGCTATTTCTCCTTTGAATGTTTTGGAATTTTGAGGTGCTGCAAATTCGATTTGATAACTAGCTTTTCCTAAAAAGTATTTTACGGGTCCTATTCCTTCTATTTCGCTATCAATTAAATTTCCTTTTTCTGTGTAAATTGGATGATTCATTTCATCTGAAATTTCTTCGATACTAAGCTGTGTCGGACTAATACTTCCGTCGCCAAATTCTTTTGAAGAAAAGATATGCCAATCATCTTTCAATTGGCAATTTGCAATGATTATTACTTTATTATTTTCTTTTTTGATTTCAAAATTCCATTGGACCAATTCGCTTTCATTACTTGAAATTGAAATTTGTGATTTTGCATTTTGTCCTAATAAAAGCATCGTAAAGAATAAAAATAGATATTTCATTACATTAATTATTATTAATTATACTCCTAAATATTTTTTGACCGTCTATATTTCCCAATATGCTGCTACAGGCTCTTTCAGGGTGAGGCATCATTCCAAATACGTTTCGATTTTCATTACAAATTCCTGCAATAAAATCAGTGGTTCCATTTGGATTTTCAACTCCCACATTTCCATTTTTATCACAATATTTAAAAATGATTTGGTTGTTTTTCTCAAGCTGTTGAATTATTTCAGCAGATGCGTAATATCGCCCCTCACCGTGAGCTATTGGTATTTGAAGTGTAGTATTCACAATATCTTTTGAAATAGAAGCTGCTGTGTTCTCACTGATAATATAGGTGTTTTTGCAAATAAATTTTTGATGATCGTTTTGTAATAATGCTCCGGGTAACAAACCGGCTTCACACAAAATTTGAAATCCGTTGCACACTCCTAATACCTTGCCTCCTTGATTTGCAAATTCAATAACGCTCTCCATCATTGGGCTGAATCTTGCTAAGGCACCACATCTCAAATAATCTCCATAGGAAAAACCGCCGGGCAATACAATGCAATCTTCTTTCGAAAACATTGATAAATCTTTGTCTTTGTGCCACAGCATGATGACTTCTTGTTTCAAATCTTGTTCTAATGCATGTTGCATATCTCTATCGCAATTTGAACCGGGAAATACGACTATACCAAACTTCATAATGATTCTTTTATCTTATTATAAACCATTGAAAACTTATTAAAAAAAGAATAAGCGTCCAAAATGTAAAATTATTCATTTTTTCCTTACCAACATGAAAAGTTTGTCTTATTAAAATCGAAAAAGAAGGAATTATAAATAAAATTGCAGAATTTGGCATTTCTTTATGAAACAATGAAATGAAAATAGCAAGAATTAGGAATAAAAAATTCATTTGAATTTTCATTTTAGAAATTGTTGAATACTTCATCAAATTCATATAATATGAAATAAGGGAAAAGGCAAATAGAACGCCCATTGATAGAAGGTAAACTACTGTTGAAATTTTATTATCAATCGTAATAGGAAAATGGATGTTTAAATTAATTTTTGAGAGAATTGTATCAAACGAATCATTCAAATATGCGAATGCAAAAAATAAGACAAAGGGAGTGAAAAAGCCTAATAGTTTAGCTACAAAATCTTTGAGCTCGTATGTGTGTACTTGATATAATAAAAATAAAAAGAGGAATAAAAACAATATCGAAGGAACATAAAGAAAGGTGGCTAATCCGATTAAAATTCCGATATTAAAACTTTGTGCACTGTCTTGCTTAGCATGATTATAGTTGACAATAATCCAAAATGAAATCATTAAAAAAATAGACACAAAAAAGGAACCGACATGACTGACAAGCTCGGTAAAAAAGAAGTAAGCAAGAGATATAAAAAGGCTGTTAATACATCTTTTTGGGAATTAAACTTTTGTCTATTTACTTGAAAATTCAAATAAATCGCAAAAACAATTTGTATGATGAAACTGACCAATACAAACAAAAAGGGGCTTGTTTGAAAGAAATGATTTAAAAATGATAGTGATGCAAAACTTCCTGAAAAGTCAAGTGAGGATAAATCAGTTTTGTTTGGATGAATAAAAATATAAACCCTGAATAGCAAAGCCCATACAAGCAATACGATGTATGATGAAATGTCATTTCTTTTGAGTGTTTTGAGCAAGTTAATTTTAATTTAAAAGTTTATTTTTAAAAAGCTAAGATGGTTTTTCATAATACAAGGCATTATCAATGCAGACTTTGAAATCTGGATTGCAGAGCGAGGCATTAAATTCCATTCATCAATTTGTTCATTCGTTTGGATTTGCTTCATGGTCAGTTTTCCATCCGTTCCAATATAAGCCACTAGCAGCCTTGGTGTGCGATTGCTTAAATCATTAAATAAAATCGCTTGCCCTAATGGATGTTCAAATACATAGAATGATGAAAAGATACCACCATCCTCCGACGTGAATTGTTCCTTCAATACTGTTTGACTCCATAATAAACTGCCATCAATTTTAAAATGAAACAAATCAATTTCGTTATAATTAAATTCTGTCACTCTTCGAGAGTTATCATTGGCCATCATGAAAGATGTGCCCATCATGGGATTGATTGTGTTTAGCACTCGAGTTGATTGATAATATTTTTCAGCAATAATCGTTACAGCTCCATTTTCTTTAATCAAAACTTTTCGGATATTCAAATCTTTTAAGTTGGAATGATTCACTGAATTTTGTACTGCAATTCTTGAAAAATATTTTTTAGGAAAAGTATGATTTTTCATATCAAATGTCGATAAGAAAATTCCGTTCAGAGAGGAATTTCGATTTTGATAGAAAAAAGAATTGATATGCAATAATTGATTTTGATTGTCGATATTCATTTGCAAATCACTAAAGGCTCTACTTTCATTTGTGATTGTATATGCTAAAAAAGCGGTGGAGTATGGGTTAGATTCAAACAGTTTTATATTTTCAAAGACATCTCTATTCCCCAATTTATCTGCCATGATGATAAAGCAAGTACCATCATCTGTCACCGCAGACTTAGCAGGATAGTTCATTTCGGAAGGTGATAAGGTTTGAGAAATATTTTGTTTGATATTTAAGTGTATATCAAAAACAACAGATTGTAATTGCAAACCTCCATCGTTATTAAAAAGAGTATATGCAAAAAAAGTTTCTTTATTTTCACTTACATTCACAGTATAAGAAAAACCTCCTTTGCCGCTACCTATCGGCATTTTGCTAATCAAAGAAGGTTGATCCCATCTTGGTTCAACCCCATCAATCAATTTGCTGGCATAAAGTTTATTCGATTTTGATTCATTCACTTCATACAATACTATTAATTCATTTTGATTATTTGTAAAAAATTGAAGATTGGAAAACCGATTTGGCAAAATTGAAAGTTTTAATTCATTTTCTTTTTGCATAAAAGACGAATAAAACAATAGTGTGACTTCATTTCCTTTTTGGACAAAACATACGACACGATTATTATATACGCCTACAACACTAAAATCATCGGTTCGTAAATTCAAATCTTCACTATCTGAAATAAATAGATTTTGTGAAAAAGAATGATAACCAATTAGACAAAAAAGGAGTATAAAGAGTTGCTTCAGCATGTCATTACTTGAATCGCAAAAATACTATGAATGCGTATTAATCTCAATTAATTTTTTAGAATAAAATTAATCACTGCGTTCCAAATTCATCACCATAGATTGTAACCAGTAAAAAGAACATTGAAAGCAAAAGCGGGCCAAAAACTAATCCAATAAATCCAAATAAATTTATACCAACTATCACGCCAAAAATAGTAGTTAATGGATGCACATCTGCCATTTTCTTTTGTAATAAAAAAACGAGCCACATTATCAGCAGAGCCCACCGCAAGAGCCCCCCATATAATAATACCAATTCCTGCTCCTACATGCCCTATTGCTATTGTGTAAATCCCTAATGGAAGCCATACCAGCATTGCCCCCACCATTGGAATTACAGAACAAATAGCAGTCAAAATACTCATTAATAAAAAGTTTTGAACACCAAATATCAAATATCCAATCAATCCGACAATCCCTTGAATGATAGCAACAATGGGTATTCCAATTGCATTGCTATAAACTAAACTCTTAAATGATGAGATGAATTTTTTAGAATTCCCTTTCTTAAATGGAAGACTTTTCTGCAACCACAACTCAATTTTCAAACTTTCATAAAGCATAAAATAAAGAATCACATACATCATTAAAATATTACTGACTACATTGAATGTATTGCCAATGAGGACTTGAGTGAGTGAAAGAATATACGAACTGACTTTAGAAAGTGTGGTAGTGTTCGCTATATCAACATGAATCGTTTGAATGATAAAATTATTAATTTCATTCAAAATTTTAGTTGCGATTTCAGGATTTTGAATGACGGGTTTTACTGAATTAAAAATAAATAAAAACCCCCAAATCGTGGGCAACACAAGAAGTAAAAAGGAAAGTAACAAAAGAAGCAACGCCGAAAACCATCTTTTTAATTTCATTTTGACACACAAATGAATCATCCAATTTCGCATGATAACATATAACGTGATTGCTCCTAATAAGGAGGAAGCAAAAAAATAAAGCTCTTTAAATAATATAAGAAAAATGATGATTAAAAGAGATAGAAAAATCAATTGCCTTATTTTATTATGAGGAATTGTATCGAGTGTCATTTTTAAAATTAAAATTAAAACTAGTTTTTAAAATTCAAAGCTAATGAGTGTAAAGTTTCATTTAATATTTTAGTGAAACTATCTTTATAAAATTATATTTGCGTGTTAATAAATATAATGGGGTTTAAGTCTTTCATAGCAAAAAAAGTATGCATCATTTATTACACATCAAATCAAAAAAAGATGCCACTAATGCCGTAAAGCATCAAGAACTCATTCTGAAAAAACTTATCCAAAATGCCTCTCACACTCAATTTGGAAAAGAACATCAATTTCATCAAATACACAACCATCAAGGATTTATACAACATGTTCCCATTCGAGATTATGAATCTTTCAAACCCTATATCGAAAAAATAAAAAATGGGAAAACTGATATTTTGTGGAAAGGAAAGCCGGTTTACTTAGCCAAAACGAGTGGGACAACAAGTGGCGTCAAATATATTCCAATCTCGAAAGAAAGTATCAAAGAACACATCAAAGCAGCCAAAAATGCCCTACTGTGCTATATTACAGAGAGTGGCAACGTGCAGTTCACCGAAGGAAAAATGATATTTCTTACTGGTTCTCCCGAATTAGATAATAAAAATGACATCTTAATAGGGCGTTTGAGTGGAATAGTCAATCATCACGTGCCGGCTTATCTCACCCAGAATAGAACTCCTACTTATCAAACAAATTGCATCGAAGATTGGGAAAAAAAATTAGACGCTATCGTCAATGAAACTATTCATCTCGACATGACTTTGATAAGCGGCATACCACCATGGATACAAATGTATTTTGATCGACTTGAAGAAAAATCAAATCAAAAAATTGGTACTCTTTTCAAAAACCTTTCAGTGATTGTGCATGGTGGTGTTGCATTTGAGCCTTATAAGAAAAAATTATTTGATAGTATCGGGCGACACCTCGATACGATTGAAACCTATCCGGCAAGTGAAGGATTTTTTGCATATCAAAATTCTCAAAAAGAAAAAGGGCTTTTATTAAATACCAATGCAGGAATGTTTTTTGAATTTATTCCTGTGCATGAAATTGACAACAAACATCCTACACGCCTATCACTTGCCGATGTGGCCCTCGATGAAAACTACGCACTCATCGTGAGTAGCAATGCCGGATTGTGGGCTTATAATATTGGTGATACAGTCAAGTTTGTTTCTTTAAATCCATATAAAATTGTTGTTACCGGCCGAATAAAACATTTCATTTCTGCCTTTGGAGAGCATGTAATCGCCGAAGAAGTTGAATATGCTTTGATGCAAACTGCCCAAAAATATAATATCGCCATCGCCGAATTTACAGTTGCCCCATTTGTATCAGACAATCAAGAATTGAGCTACCATGAATGGTTTGTCGAATTTGAGCAAGCCCCAACTGACATTTCCCAATTTTCGATGGAGGTAGATAAAAATCTTTGTGCTAAAAATATTTACTATAATGACCTTATTCAAGGAGGTATTTTGTCACCACTTAAAATGAATGTATTACCAAAAAATTCTTTTATCAACTATATGAAATCGGAAGGAAAATTAGGAGGTCAAAATAAAGTACCCCGCCTTAGCAACAATCGAATCATAGCAGATAAATTAAGGAAATATTTAGCTTAAAACTTAACAGGAACATTATCGCTATAATTAATAGGAATACGTATATAAACGCCTCCCTTCCCAACTTTGGCACTACCCTGAACAGAAATTTTGACACTCTTAGAAAGAATATTTTTGAAAGCCACACCAAGCACATCTATCGGATTAAAATGTGTAGTGACCGGAAAAATAAAATCTGATTTTTTAGGAATTTTTGTCTTTGTCGGTTGCTCAGCAAAAGCAATAAATCGGTCATTGATATAAACACTTAAATCAGTTCCTTTTATATCCAACGCAAAATCGTTCGGATTGTAAAAACCCAAGTCAACTCTTAATCCCGCATTACTTAAATTGAGTGTTTCTAGTTTTGTATTCAAAATACCTTTGTATTCGGGCTCTTTCACATCATTGCAACCACTACTTTGCAATATGAAAAATAAAAAAACGAATATAAATTGAATATAAATAGTATGTTTCATATCATCATTATTTAAAAAATTCATACACTCGATGCATTAATTTATTATCAGGATTATCAGGCTCTAAAAACAATTCTTGAGCCCAATAAGGATTTATAACTTCTTGTTCAAAATTAGAATGAAGTAAATAATAAGGTGTGCCAACGGTTCCAGGTTGATAGAATAAAAACGAAACATTTGATTTGTTTTCTAATGTTCGGTAAAACCAAATTTCATAAGGATACGCATCTTTCTCATTTGGCATTCTTTCTTTTTTATCTGGCTCACCATATTTTAAATAAATTCGACCTCTGTCGGTTTGATGACCTGGGCTACTTGCGGTGCCATATAATTTAGCAACTTCATTTAATTTCAAAGCATACTTTTTCCATTCTTCTTCCGGTGCAGAAGCATTCCGATTATACCAAAAATTATAAAAGAATTGTTGTAAAAATTTTAAGTCATTCACATCCACAATTCCCAAGAGAACTTTTTCTTCCACTCCCACAGATATTGGTTTCAACGCAAGAATATTGCGTTTCAATTGCTCCATCGTATATTTAGAAACGAAGGTTTTACTAAAATCAATTTCAGTTCCTTTTTCTTGAATATTTAAATGATAATAAGACTCATCATCTGATTTTTCTTTCACATCACTCATCAATTGAAACTCGGCTTTTTTAAGATGCAAAACTCGACTCGAATCAGCCATCCAATATACTAAAAATTCATAAGTTCCTGACATCAATTGAGCTTGATCAACTGACACACTATCAATGAACGTAGCCTGTTTAAACTCGCTCATATCAATCTTTTTCTGATAGAGTGGTTTTAATTTATATTGAATATTCGATTTCTTTTTTATCTCCAAAAAACAAAAATCATTCTCACGTTCGCTTTTATTTTCAGTTAATTTTATTTCATAATAAATCCATTTTTTATCCATATCAAAAAAGGGATAATCCATTTCCTGTAATTGATAATGCAGATTGCCTCGTTCTAGCTTATCCGAAACTTTTACTGTAATAATACTATCTTTATTTTGAGCATATCCCCATTGCATCAAGAACAAGAATACTATATTTGCCGCCAATGTTTTTAAAAGCATAAAGTAAAAGTACAAAGATGAAAACAAATAGAACCTTATTAGATTGTGAATATTTTCCTTGCATTGAATGGTATCGTGCTTATGTCAAAAGTGAAGAAGTGTTGATAGAACAATATGAGCATTTTGAAAAGGCTACCTTTAGGAATCGTTGTGAGGTGACAGGTCCTAACGGAAAAATCACGCTGAGTGTTCCTCTCGAAAAAGGACGTAACCAAAGAAGCAATATGAAAAATGTGAAAATTTGCAACAAAGAACAATGGCAACAATTACACTGGAAAACCTTATGTGCAAGCTATCGTCGAGCTCCATATTTTGAATATTATGAAGAATATTTTAATGACTATTTCAAAAAGAAATTTGCATATTTACTTGATTTAAATCTTGAAAGTATTGAATTAATCAATCAACTTTTGAAAATAAAAAAAGAAAATGCTTTGAATTCTCAATATGAAAAAAATGTGAGTCCTGAATGGATTGATATGCGAAGTGCGTTTAGTCCTAAACACAGTCCAGAAAGCACTTACATCAAGTATATTCAAAATTTTGAAGAGCGACATGGCTTTCTAGAAAATTTAAGTATTCTAGATTTGATTTTTAGTTGTGGTCCTCAATCAGAAGGATTATTAAAATCATAGATAACACACGGCATTCGCAAATATTCTGTTGTAAAAATATTCGCCTAGAAAGCTACATACTTAGGGCTTTCTCATTAACTTTGCACCCATATATAAATGTAAAAAATATGATAAAGAAATTCTTATTACTGCTGCTGATTATCTCAATGCAATTGAACAGTAAAGCTGATGAAGGGATGTGGTTGCCTTTGCTTATTTCTCAAAATTATGACGCAATGCAACGCTTAGGTTTCAAGCTAACTCCTGAGCAAATTTACAACATTAATAAAGGCTCTATGAAAGATGCTATTGTGCATTTTGGTGGAGGTTGCACCGGCGAGATGATTTCATCCAATGGATTATTATTGACCAATCACCACTGTGGCTATGGTTCAATTGCTAAAGTGAGCTCCGTTGAAAATAACTATTTGATGAATGGATTTATGGCTAATTCGCTACAAGATGAAATTCCAGCACCCGGATTAAGTGTTAAATTTCTAGTTAGAATGGAAGATGTCACAAATCAAGTTGTGAAATATATTGGAAACGAAAAAGGGAAAGAATATGAAACAAAACTATCCGAAATCTCAAAAGAAATTTCAAAAGCAGCAAGTGAAAATGGAGCCTATGAATGTGATGTCAAATCATTTTATGCTGGCAATGCTTATTATCTTTTTGTATATGAAACATTCACCGACGTTCGATTGGTATCAGCTCCACCTGAAAACTTAGGTAAGTTTGGGGGTGACACTGACAATTGGATGTGGCCTCGTCATACATGCGACTATTCAATGTTTCGTGTGTATTCAAACAACGACAATAAGCCGGCTGCTTATTCTAAAAACAATCGCCCCTACGTACCAAAATACCATCTGCCTATCTCGATGAAAGGAGTGAGAGATAATGACTACGCCATGATTATGGGCTACCCCGGCAGAACCACTCGCTACTTAACTTCTTATGGTGTTGATTTGGCAATCAATTTTACAAATCCTAGCATCGTAAAAATTAGAGATAAACGACTTTCAATTATGAGAGAAGCAATGCAAAAAGATCCAGCAATCGATTTGAAATATGCAACTACTTATGCCCAAATTGCTAACTATTGGAAATACTTTATCGGACAAACAGAACAACTGAAAAACTTAAATATTTTATCTCAAAAACAAAATGAAGAACGCAAATTTCAAAACTGGGTAAACGATCAAAAAAAATATAAAAATATTCTTTCCGATTATCAAAAAGCCTACTCCGAATTTCAACCCTATGCAAAGCATCAAGTGTATTATCGGGAAGCCCTTTTTGCAAACAACCTAACTAAAATTGCAGCATCTTTTGAAACCATTGTAAACGCTTATGATGCCAATGTGAGTGATGATTCTCTAAGCAAACTTTGCACACGACTTAAAGCTATACATGCCATGATGATGCCAAACGTCAATCTGGAAATTGATCAAAATTTATTCGCAGCAATGAATCTCATGTTTTATCAAGATATTCCAAAAGGTCAACACCCAGATATTTTTAGTAATGAAATTTTCAAAAAATTTGGTGACCAAAACTGGCAAAAAACATTTGATGACTATGCAGCTTACGTATTTAGTAATACCCTCCTATTGGATAGTTTACAATTTTCAAATCATTGCAATCCTGATAAAATAGAAACCCTTTTAGATGACCCTGCTGTTCAATATGCAATGAGTATTGTGAAAAATTATAAAAAATATTATGAACCAAAAGTGAATGAATTTAACACAGAAATGAATGACTTAAACAGATTGTATCAAGAAGCTCTCCTCGAAAAAAATAATGGAACATTGATGTATCCTGATGCAAATTCAACGATGAGATTATCATACGGAAAAGTTAGCTCTTATTCGCCAAAAGATGCTGTGTTTTATAACTACTACACACTCGCTGATGGATTACTTCAAAAATACAAAGCAGGTGATAGTGAATTTGATTTACAACCTGCCATTGTGGACTTGCTAAAAAATAAAGATTACGGCACTTACGAAGATAAAAAACTAGGTGGATTAGTAACCTGCTTCATCACAAATAATGATATCACAGGCGGCAACTCAGGAAGTCCGGTTATCAATGGGGATGGAGAGTTGATTGGTTGTGCTTTTGATGGAAACTGGGAGGCAATGAGTGGAGATATTGCATTTGACCAACAGCTTCAAACGCACTATCAACGTAGATATTCGATATATTTTATGGACAGTCGATAAAGTACTCAACGGAAGAAGACTCATTGATGAGATGACAATCAGATATTAAAAGAAAAATCTTTTTTTTAAATAAAAATGAGTAGCAAAATTGCTACTCATTTTTATTTATACTATCTGGTGCTGCATCATGATTTTCATGCACCTGAAGCCACTTCTTAATCACTTGCCAAATTGAATTGATTTGTTCTTTGATGCTAACATATTCATTTCGATTATAAAAATTGGCGATGAAAACGTATGAATCTTGTGCCAATATTAATATTTCAGATAACCCCCAGTAATGCTTTGCAGAATTCATTTCATTTTAATTTTCAAAAATGAGTGCTTTTACTTTATAATACGTATTAATATTTTTTTGTTCCAACACTCGCAATTCATCTGGATATTTCGAACAATAAAAATTGCACAACTCCTTAATTCGATTATTGTTAAAATATGACTTTCTCAAAATGGCGATTAAATATTCTTTCAAATTATCGAATTGATATTTTTTACAAATCGGATATAATTCTTCCAAAATTTTATATGCCATATCATTCTCATTGTTCCCTGCATAAATGAGCATTAAATCACCTTTCATACTGATCGTATCATAAAAATTAAAATAACTTTTTGAATTTTCCATCACATCAAAACACTTGTCAATACAAGCTTTCGCTTTTTCTCACTCTTCGATATTATAATAAAATATAATCATTATTTTATAACACAAAAACATCAAAGAATCATTATCATTCATTCCAGAAAATAAAATAGCATCATTCAGATTTTTAAATGTATTCAACTTTTCATTTCGACTATAATTTAATTCATAAAGACTCAAAAGATATTTCGATTTGTTGATGTCACTACTGATAATAAAACGGAAAGCACTTTGTGATGCATCATTTGCCTTTTCTATCAGATTATATTTTAAATATAAATTGCATTTCTGAATATATAGATTGGATTTTTGATTATTAGTTAAAGACTCTTGAGCAAAAATATACAGACTTTCACCATTTAAGTTCATTTAGTTAAAATAAAAATACTCTTTTTTTTTTGAAAAATTAATTTTTTTTTAATCCAAATCCACAATCAAAAACTTATGAAAACATCCCCATTATTATTTTCAGTTATTGCTATTCCCTTTTTGGGTATCGGATTTTTTTATTTCTAAAAAGATTTATTCCCCCACCGGCAAATCGTATTATAATTACAAACCCTAACGACAGATTATTATCTACACTAGAATCACTAGAAGATGCACACAGGATGTCTGTTGCATTTCGAAAAGAAGCTAATCTATGTAGCTCCTCCTACACCCCATCAACAAGTGATAGCTTAAAAGCCGGATTTTTTTGAAATAACAGATTCAGCCATTTATGACTTAGTAACCACAATCAATGTCATAAAAAACAATATGTCATCACCACCTCCTACTCATTTTAGAATCATCTATGGTCTAAGTGAACAAACTAATAACTTGAAATTTATAGTAGCCGGACTAGATTCTTATAAAAATGAAAATACAAATTCAATATATGTAATCAACAATCCTGCCCACTGTCATGTGCTTTGTGATATTAATAGTAGCAGTATAATTTTAGGAAGTAGACGAGGTGCCTGCCGCTAGATTCCATATTTATTTTTAATTATAAATTAAAAGTATTGATACGAATTTCTAAATTTGGAAAATTTTAAGATTCGCCTCAAATGAATAAGGATACAAAATGGCTCGAACGTACTGAATTACTCATTAAAAAAGATAATATCGAAAAACTTCAAAACACGAATGTGCTCATTGTAGGACTAGGTGGTGTTGGTAGTTTTGCAGTTGAATTTTTAGCTCGTTCCGGTATTGGAAAAATGACCATTGTAGATGGTGATGTAGTTGATTTATCCAATATCAACCGACAACTTCCCGCATTGCAATCAACGATTGGGCAAAGCAAAGCAGCTATTTTAGAGCAAAGAATTAAAGATATCAATCCTCAAATACAACTGCGTTCAGTCAATGAATTTATTACTCCCGAAAAATCTGAAGAACTTATTTCAAACGATCAATATGACTATATACTCGATTGCATCGACTCCATTACACCCAAACTTTTGCTGATAAAAACAGCTTCCAAATTGGGAATAAAAATCATTAGTAGCATGGGAGCCGGTGGAAAACTAGACCCTTCCATGATCAAATATGCCGACATTTCCAAAACCTCCATTTGCCCCTTTGCCTACTACGTTCGTAAACGATTGCGATATGAAGGTATTCATAGTGGTATTATGGCTGTTTTTTCTGACGAAACTCCGATTGAAAATTCTGCAAAAGAAACGGATGGAACTAACTTTAAGCGTTCCTATTATGGGACTTGTTCCTATATTCCTGCCCTGTTCGGACTATACATGGCTTCATGGGTCATTCAAGATGCTTGTGGCCTATTTAAACCTACAAAACTTTGCATTCCAAAGAAACCAAAGAATACAGATTAAACCTCAATTTTAATCACAATAAAACGATACTGTCTTATATTTGCAATCCAAAATAATTTTAATCTAAAATGAAAATACTTGTTTGCCTTACAAAAGCACCCGACACAACAACAAAAATTTCGTTTACAGAAAACGATTCAAAACTGAACGAAGCAGGCGTGCAATGGATTATAAACCCTTATGATGAATGGTATTCACTTGTGAGAGCCCTCGAATTAAAAGAAGCCGGCATAGCAACCGATGTCCACATTATATCTGTAGGAAAAGCCGATGTAGAACCTATTATTCGTAAAGCACTCGCTATTGGTGGAGACGAAGCAATCCGAATTGATGCTGATAGTAATGATAGCTTTTTTATAGCATCGCAAATTGCAGAATATGCAAAAGCCAATCAATATGAATTAGTCATGACAGGAAAAGAAAGCATTGATTACAATAATTCCAGTATCGGTGCCATGATTGCTGAATTGCTTGACCGTCCTTTTATTAGTCATGTTTTAAATTTTAATATTCAAAATGGTGAAACAACATCTGTACGTGAAATTGAAGGAGGTGAAGAAACGGATACTTGTCCTTTGCCACTTGTTATTTCATGTCAAAAAGGACTTGCAGAGCAACGTATCCCTAATATGAGAGGGATTATGGCTTCTCGAACCAAACCGCTCAAAGTAGTGCCAGCAAGCAATTCTGAACCTCTTACTGAAATCATCTCTTATGAAATGCCTCCACAAAAATCAGGTGTGAAAATGATAAGCCCAGATAATGTGGATGAATTGGTAAAACTTTTGCACGAAGAAGCAAAAGTGATTTAATTAACTCTAAAAAATTAAAAATATGATACTTGTATTTGTAGAACAAAACAACGGAACATTTAAAAAAGCAAGTCAAGAAATAATAAGCTATGCAGCCGCAATTGGCAAACAAACTTCCCAACCAACAGCAGCCATCGTACTTGGCGAAGCAAACAATCTGGAAGCCTTAGGAAATTATGGAGTGCAAAAAGTATTTCATGTCAATGATACTCGTCTGAATCAATTAGACTCAAAAGCATACACAAAAGCCATTGTTCAAATTACACAAGAACAAAACGCAGGTGCTATTATTTTCTCAAACAATAGCACTTCAAAAGCAGTAGCACCAAGAGTTTCAGCAAAATTAAAAGCTGGCTTAGTTGTAGGTGCCGTTTCACTTCCTGATGAAAATTTTATCGTAAAAAAATCTGTTTTCTCTGGTAAGGCTTTTGCAAAAATGAAAATAAATTCACCTATCAAAATCATTGCACTCAATCCTAATTCTTATTCTATTCAAAAATCAGCTGACAATGCAGAAGTGATTGCACAAAATATCAATTTTGATAATACTGACTTCACAGTGAAAGTACAAAGCACAAATAAAGTGCAAGGTATTGTGCCTCTATCAGAAGCCGAACTCGTTGTGAGTGGAGGAAGAGGAATGAAAGGCCCTGAAAATTGGAATATCTTAGAAGATTTAGCCACAACAATCGGAGCCACACTTGCCTGCTCTAGACCCGTAGCCGACTCGCATTGGAGACCCCATCATGAACACGTAGGACAAACCGGAGGCACTATCAGACCTAATTTATATATTGCAGTAGGTATCAGTGGTGCTATTCAACATCTAGCTGGTGTCAACAGTTCTAAAACAATTGTGGTCATCAACAAAGACCCCGAAGCTCCCTTTTTTAAAGCTGCCGATTATGGAATTTTAGGAGATGCTTTTGAAGTTGTACCCAAATTCACCGAAGCTTTAAAGAAATATAAAGCTAGCCATTCTTCTTAATCAACAACTTTCATTTAGTACCTTTGTAACACTCCACACTATTAATAATGAGTAACAGAATCGAATTAGAAATCGTAGCACTCTCTACAAGCTCACTTCAATCACAAACATACGTTGTCGTATTAGGTGAAGTGAACGGAGTGCGTAAATTACCCATTGTTATTGGTGTCAATGAAGCACAAGCAATTGCAGTGATATTAGAGAACATGCGTTCAACGCGACCTCTCACTCACGACTTAATGAAAAACCTGATGGACTCAACTCATATCCAACTCACAGAAGTAATCATTAGTAAAATTCAAGAAGGAGTCTTTTATTGCAAAACTCATTTGTAAGTTTAATCATACCGATATTGAAATTGACTCTCGCACATCCGATGCCCTCGCATTAGCAGTGCGGTTTGACTGTCCTATATATACCTATTCGTCTATTCTCGACAATGCCGGTATTCAGCCAGACAAAGAATCAACTCAAAAAGATTTACCTCAAAACGAATTATCAAATTTATCTCCATCAGAAAAAGAAGAATTTAATATTAAAAAAATGACGGTTGCCGAACTTCAAAATAAACTTAATGAAGCTCTCGAAACAGAAGACTATATCAAAGCAGCCAAAATAAGAGATGAAATCAATAGTAGGAAATAAATAAAAATTTTCACTTTTAAAAGAATAATAAAATGCCTTTAGAAAATAAAATAAACGAAGAAATAAAAGCCGCTATGCTAGCAAAAAAAGAAGCAGAGTTGAGGGCTCTTCGTGCTATTAAATCTGCCATATTACTAGCCAAAACAGCAGATGGACAACAGGGCGACCTCACCCATGAAGACGAAACAAAACTCCTTCAAAAATTAGCCAAACAGCGAAAAGATTCGATTGAAATATTCACAAAACAAAATAGAGAAGATTTAGCCAAAAAAGAAATTGAAGAATTGGATGTCATTCAACGTTTTTTTACCCACACCTTTGAGCGAAGAAGAATTGAAAGAAGAATTGAAAAAAATCATCGAAAACCTTGGAGTAAACTCTGCAGCCGAAATGGGAAAAGTAATGGGCGTAGCTAGCAAACAACTAGCCGGCAAAGCAGATGGGAAAACCATTTCAGCATTAGTAAAAGCATTATTAAATTAAAAAACATACTCATGACGAAAGGCTCAACAATCGGAATCAATGTCATCTTAGACGAAGATAAAATTCCAGAACGTATTTACTGGGAAGCAGCAGAAGGCGGAGTGGATGAAGCCCGTGAAGCGAAAGCATTTATGCTAAGCATTTGGGATGTCAATGAAGATGCGGCTTTGCGAATAGATTTATGGACTAAAAAAATGATGGTCGATGATATGAATGCTTTTTTCTTTCAAACCCTGATGACCATGGCTGACACTTATGACCGTGCTACAAATCAACCAGCGCTTGCAGAGGAGATACGCACTTTCTCAAAATCTTTCAAAACAAAAATGGAAGCAGAAATGAAAAAAAATCAACTCTAGTTAGTTGATGGGATTTTCATTAACTTCATTTTCCTCAATACTACTCAATTTAATATACTCAATTTAATAGCAAAAAATAGAATGTGCTATGTGCTATGAATAGCTAATTGATGAACTTTCGGCCTACAAATAGGAATTCTTTTTCAATAAACTACCTTTTATCTTTTGTTGCAAATAATTAGAATTTTATACTAAACAACTAGTTGTCATATTTATACTCCCTCCCCAAAAAAGAACAGCTACAATCATGTAGCTGTTCTTAGCTCCTTCTACTGGACTTGAACCAGTGACCCTCTGATTAACAGTCAGATGCTCTAACCAACTGAGCTAAGAAGGAGTGTAATGGGTTGCAAAAATAGATAATTTTATAAAATATCCAATTTTTTATTTGAAAATATTTATAAAGATTCTAAGAATTTTATCAATGCTTCTCTATCTGCTTTATTCAATGACTTTACTTTATTTTTAGATGCCTCCGCCTCTCCACCATGCCACATCACAGCCTCCATCAAATTTCGTGCTCTTCCATCATGTAAAAAGTTTGTATGTCCATTCACTTTATAGGTTAGTCCAATGCCCCAAAGAGGAGGAGTTCGCCATTCATAACCATTCGCTAAAAAGTCAGGACGATTATCAGCCAACTCAGCCCCCATATCATGCAATAGCAAGTCGGTATATGGTCTGATTGTTTGATTACTCAATGCAGGAAAAGCCACATTCACAGCCGTTTTTAAAGTTGGTAAATGACAAGCACTACAATTCGATTCTATGAAAAGTTGTTTGCCTCTTGCGACCTTAGGATCCGTTATATTCCGTCTTGCTGGCACTGCCAAGGTTTTAATATAAAAAGCAATCGCATGCATCAAACTATCCGACACTTCTACGTCATCATCCAAATGATCATATTGAATTTGACCAAAAGAATTTTCTTGAGGAAATACAAACGATGTAAGTCCCATGTCGCTATTGATGGCTCCTGCACTTTGTTGCATCACCGTTGGCTGGTTTGCTTTCCATCCAAATCTACCCAACGTAGTTTTATTTTCTAAAACATTCCATACATAATTTGCCTTCCCACTAATTCCATCATTATTCATGTCAAACTCGTCTGCATTAGCTAAAATATCTTGTTCGCTTACAGCCTCCAAAAGTCCTAATCCAAACACTGGGGAGGCTACCCTCGGCGACAAGTCATAGGAGGAAGTTATAGGCATATACATATTCGTTAGCGTATAGGTTGGGAATCGTAAACTGTACGGAGTGCCATCATCAAATTGAAATGTTTTTTCGATATAGCTTATTTCAATATCGGCTTCTTTTACACTACCTGCCACACTTCGATTTTGAATTTGATCGCCATAGCCAATTACGCCTAAAGGTCCATTGTGCATATCCACTCGATTGGATTGACTAATTCTAAATAAAATGGAGGAAATGGGTTGCCCCACTTCGGGTGCTTTACCTCGCCCATCACCAATATGACAAGAGATACAGGAAACATTATTATAAATTGGACCTAAACCTCCATTTAAAGGAGCAGGATTTGAAACAAATGTTTGTTCAAAGGCTATATCTCCAATTTCATGCACTCTCTCGTGCTGAGCAGACATATTTGCAAAAGAGTGCCCATAAGCTCCGTTGCCTTCGTCAAACACAGTTTGCATACCACCACTGAGCATTTCATTATTTAATTCTAGATCTTCAAATTTTGTTTTTTTACAAGCATTTGAGGTAATAATAATGAAAGCGACAATTGTAGAAAAGACGAGTATTTTATTTTTAGGAAACAAAGCAGTGCATTATTATTTTGTATATTGAAGAATGAATGGTTTTAATTTTGTATCAAGAATTTGTTCAAGTGCATTGATTTTATCAATTGCATTTTGGATTTGAGTTGCTTGAGAAAAAATAGCTTGTCCGTAAGGGAGTGTGATGGTGTTTAAAGCTGCAATTGCCTCAGCAACTCCATTTTTAATTTCAAGATCTAAAGAAGTATTATAAGTTCTAACTAAATCTTCCAAACCGATATAGCTTCCATTATAATCGCCGTTATATATAGTCAACACGCCTTTGATATTGTTGGTAAAATCAATTAAAGAATTTTGAGCATAAGGGCTTTCTTCTAGTGATGCATCTTGGTTTATAAATGGTTCATTCATTTTTCCGTTGGCAACTTCGTCACAAATACCACTCATAGCATCTACGATTTCAACGAAGGCTTGTTGTTGAGTTGTATATGTTGCAGAGCTATTTCCTGCATTGCTTACTTCACTAGCAAACTGATTTTTCCAACTATCTCTTGCTTCTTTTGATAATTTGGTTAAGTTTAAAGATAGTGCAATTAGATATTCATATTCTCTTGGTGTTATATCGCTATACAGTTTATTTCCGTTTTGCCCCCACAAGAAATATTCAATCGGGTGAAATCCTTTAAGTGCATCTTCTAGTTGATCGACATAAGCCTCACTTAATACATTTCCTGAATTAAGCACACTATCAATTTCATTAAAATCAACAGGCCAAGTATCAATTCGAGGATCAATATTACTTGTGCTAATAGGACCAAACAACCAACTTTCAGAAGTTTCCCAAGTAATTCGCACTTTTTTCCAAGCCTCTTTACATACAATTAAATTTTGTTGACTAGGATTAGCTTGCAAATCAGCGATTGCACTTTGTAGAGAAAGAGATTGAGAGTATAAATCTTCATAAGAAGCCGTGCAAACATTGAGAGCAATGCTTTGTAAAACGCTTGATGTTAAGTCATCTGAATTTTGAGAATTATTTGTTGATTTTTTACATGAGAATGCAAATAGAATTGCGAATAAAATTAGGATGTTTTTTGTTTTTGTCATTTTGAATATTAAGCTTTAGATGTTAAAGGTTTATAATTACAAAGTTATTTTCTACGGTTGTTTTGTATTGAGTGAGGTTAGTTTCTGCAGGTGGCTTGATGACTTTTCCATTTAAATTAAACTCGCTCCCATGGGCGTTACATACAATTTTATTTCCCACAAAACTGAGTGCAAATTCGTTGTGAGTGCAGCGAAGTTGGATTGCATTAAATTGGTCATTATTTTTAACAAGTAAAATTTGATAGGGTAATTGTTTGTTTTGAATAATTTGACTTTTTGTATCGGCAAAAGATTCTAATGGTACTTTAATTTTATTATTCTCTATGTTTGTTTTTAAAATAGATTTTGGAGCTCCGCATGATTCAAGCAAAGATGAAATCGTTGCAAGTCCAACACAAGCAAAACAAGTATGTTTAATAAAATCTCTTCGCTGCATCATGATTAAAAAATTATATCCAATACCAAAATTCAAAAACCCTTTGCTCTTATAGTAAGGCACTAATTGAGGAAATGGAGTGACAACTAATAGCTTATTTGGCTCACCGGTCAAGCGATGGGTGTAATCCATTTTTATAGATATGCTATTGATTGGTTTATAGGTGAAACCTCCAATTAAAAATGCTTTTTTATTAGCATCATTTTCAATTCCATTGCTTGCAGTTTGAAAATTTAAATCCATATATTCTGCTCTAAGAAATGCAATCAATGCTTGATGATTTTGGATTTCTTTTTTATGTAAAAATTGATACCCAATTTCAGCATAAGCACCTAAAATACTTTCGGGGGTGTTGTTAGCATATACTTTATTTATATTATCTGCATTTGGAATGTGAACAAAAGCACCTAGTAATTTTATCTCAATTCCATCTTTACGATATTGTACATTTGCCTCATTCAAATATACTGGATTTGCAAAAAATCCACTGTTCAAACTCAAACTATCTGCAATGCGTTTTTCAACAGCAGTGGAACCTCCAACATAAGTCGAATATTGCATTCTAAAATCTTTATAATAATAGAGAAGGGATGCATTCAATCCAAGACCTAATCCCTTTGCATTGGAACCTTGTTGTCTTCCTTCTACGATTCCTGTTCCGTTTTCAAATCGAGACGAATTTAAACCATTTGTGATAGATACGCTATAATGCAAGCCCGGCAACCTATTGACAAAACCATAATAACCAACACCTAAACTTCGCCAAGTAGAGGGTATCACAAATTGTTCAACAAATGGGCGTTCAGTTCCATTATAGGAAGATGGCAAATGATTTTCATTAATAATACCGACACGAGGTAGAAACAAACCAGCGACGATATAATCATTTGATTTCATATTAAATTTCAACACAGCTTGTTCCATTCCGATACTTCCACCTCCACTATGTCCTTCAATCTCTCCAGCTACCAAAGCATCTTCCAATTCCATTTCTGTAAAAAGAGAAATTTTATTATTAAATTTATGACCTACAAAAAGCACAACCCGTTTCAAATTTGCCAACGCATCTTTTTGTTTTAAATCATATTGAAATTTTGCCTCTCCATATCCTGATAATAAAGTTTTCGCATCTCCTCTAACCACTCCCGCTGCTAATGAATCTTCGGAAGTGAGAATTTGGGCTTTGATATTTGAGTAATTAAAAATTTAAAAATAGAATTAACAGCTTACTTCGCATAGAGTTTGCAAAATTGAATCATTTTTATTTTTGAAACTAATTATAAAAGGAAATATGTTTTGTGATATTAGGAAAAACGAAACATTAACTTATAGAACTCTATTTTTATCATAAATGATATATATTTGATAATCTAAAAAAATAAATATAAAAATGAAAAAAAGCTTGTTATTATTACTGATTACGATATTGAGTTTCCAATTGACAAATGCTCAATACTCGAATACTAAAATTCAAGTCGGGCAAAAAAGCACCTGAGTTGGCTTATGAAAATCCAAAAGGCAAAATATTAAAACTATCTGAAATTAATAACAAAAGAGTAGTGCTTATTGACTTTTGGGCAAGTTGGTGTGGTCCTTGTCGTATGGCAAATCCCGGATTAGTTAATTTTTATAATAAATACAGTAAACTAAAATATAAAAATGCAAAAAATGGATTTACTATTTTGAGCGTATCTCTTGACAAATCAAAAGAACCATGGATACAAGCTATCGAAAAAGATAAACTATCATGGGATTATCATATCAGTGATTTAGGAGGCTGGCAAAGTAAAGCCGCTGCGGAATATGGAGTACAATTTGTGCCACAATGTATGCTAGTGGATGCCAATGGAATCATTATCGGAAAATATATGAGTGCCGAAGAGTGTATTCCCGATTTAGAAAAATTAATAATGAAATAATTCATTTCGTTTTTAAAAAAAAATTTCTAAAGTAAATGGATAACGACAAGCAAAAGCTTATCATCATCACCGCACCATCAGGGTCTGGCAAAACCACCATCGTAAACCTTTTACTAAAACACTTTCCTCAATTAACTTTTAGTATTAGTGCTTGCACAAGAGCCCCAAGAGCTGGTGAGGTCAACGGTGTGCAGTATTATTTTATTTCAACCGATGAATTTATTGAGAAAATAAAAAATCAAGAATTTGCAGAATATGAAATGGTATATGAAGGGAAATATTATGGTACACTCAAGTCAGAATTACAAGCCATTTGGAATACAGAAAAATTTCCTTTAGTCGATATTGATGTGTTTGGTGCCATGAGAATCAAAAAATATTATCAACAAAATGCCTTATCGATTTTTATAAAAGCTCCATCAATTGAAGAGCTTGAAAAACGCTTGAAAAATAGAGGTACCGACACCGAACAATCTATACAAGAGCGAATTGCCAAAGCAAATAATGAGCTTAGCTATATTCATCATTTTGACAAAATCGTGGTGAATGATGTTTTACACACTGCAGTTGATGAATGTGCAAACTATATCAAAGAATTTTTGAATCAATAATAAAAAAAGTACTTTTGTAACACTCATGTTATCAACTTTCATATACATATTACTTTGCTTACTCCTCATAGCCTTTTTTTCAGGAATCGAAATTGCTTTCATTTCATCTAACAAATTAAACTTTGAATTAAAAAAGAAACAAGGGTCAACCGTAGCTAAAATCATCGTGGGATTTATGGAAAAACCCGCCACATTTATAGGAGCAAATTTAGTAGGAATCAATATTGTTTTAATTGTGTATGGTCTTTTGATGACCCAATTGACAAACACCTTTTTTAATGCAATCGGATTGCCCGAAAATGAATATTTACGTTTGTTTTTAGACACGTTGATTGCCACCATCACTGTATTATTTTTAGGAGAATTTTTGCCGAAAGCGATGTTTCGTTCCAAACCCGAAAGCACCTTAACATTCTTCACATATCCTATTCGATTTTTCTATTTTTTCTTATATCCTATCGCTCAATTTTTTGTAGGCATCTCCGAATTTATTTTAAAATATCTATTCAATGTTCGTATCGCAGTTGAGAAAACAGTATATTCAAAAATCGATTTAGAACAATTTGTCAAACAATTAAGAACCGGACAAGACAGCGATTCCAACGATTTGAATACCGAACTTTTTGAAAACGCCCTACACCTTTCACATATCAGAGTCAGAGAATGTTTAGTACCTCGAAATGAAATCGAAGCCATATCCATAAATGCTGACATCAATGAATTGAGGAAATATTTTTTAGAATCCAAAATTTCTAAAATCATCGTTTATGATAATAATATTGATAATATCTTGGGTTATGTTCATCATATCGATTTTTACAAAAACCCGACTAGCATCAAAAATATGATGCACAAAATTCCTGTTGTTCCTGAAGCAATGAATACCGTTGACTTGCTAAACCAATTCACTAAAGAACGAAAAAGCATTGCATGGGTCATTGACGAATTTGGAGGAACTGCCGGCATCGTAACTTTAGAAGATATTTTAGAAGAAATTTTTGGAGAAATAGAAGATGAGTACGATACAGATGAATATGTCGAAAAACAATTATCTACTACTGAGTTTATTTTTTCAGGACGGCTAGAAGTTGAGTATATCAATGAAAAATACAATCTCTCTTTACCCATTGAAGACGCTGAAACCCTCTCTGGATACATCATTGACAACCATGAATCAATTCCAAAACAAAATGAAAAAATTATTTTAGGGGATTATGAATTTATCATTTTACTCGTGAGCGACACTCGAATCGAAACTGTCAAAGTAAAGTCATTAAAACCTTTTAAGAAAAAAGAATAAGAAATGAAAGCAATGATATTAGCGGCAGGTTTAGGAACAAGGCTCAAACCATTTACAGATAAGCATCCTAAAGCATTAGCACTTGTAAATAAAAAAACGCTTTTGCAACATAATCTCGAATATTTAAAATCAGCTAATATCCACGAAGTCATCATTAATATACATCACTTCGCTGATCAAATTATTCAATTTCTCAAATCGAATCAATATTTTGGAATGGACATAACCCTTTCAGATGAAACAAACAAAATATTGGAAACAGGTGGTGGAATCAAAAAAGCATCTTGGTATTTTCAAAATCAAGGACCATTTTTAGTGATGAATGTTGATATATTAACCACGCTCCCTTTGGAAAATTTAATACAAAATCATTTTGAATTTCACCCAATCGTAACGCTTGCAGTCAGCAACAGAGAAAGTTCTCGTAGTCTTTTGTTTGATGATAATAAAAATTTATGTGGTTGGAAAAATAAAAAAACAAATGAGCTTCGTATGAGCCGAAATAGCGATCCCCTTTCTGAAAAATCATTTAGCGGAATACATATCATTCATCCCGAACTGTTCAACTACATGAATAATGATGAAGAAAAATTTTCAATCATCGATACCTATTTGGAAGTTTCAAAAACAAAAAATATCAAATACTTTGACCATAGTGAATCTTTACTCATTGATGTGGGCAGGCCAGAAAGTATTATTGAAGCTGAAAAATGGTTTTATTAATAACAAATTAAACAAAGAAGATGAGTTTTAAAATTTATACCAAAACAGGTGACAAAGGGAGTACCGCACTCATTGGAGGTTCTAGAGTTCCTAAAAGTCATATCCGCATTGAAGCCTACGGCACCATCGATGAGCTCAACTCTTGGATAGGATTGATAAATGATTTGTGTGATGATGAATTAAAATCCACTAAACTTTTATTATTTAAAATTCAAAATCAACTTTTCGATATTGGCTCTCATTTAGCTTGTGACCCTAACAAGAAAATAAAAATGCCCATACCTGAGTTGCATGATGATGAAGTGACCCAACTCGAACTCGCTATTGACGATATGGATAAGGTTTTGCCACCTTTAAAAAATTTCATCTTGCCTGGTGGAAATATCATTGCCTCTCACTGTCACATTGCTAGATGTGTTTGCAGACGTGCAGAACGAATTGCAGTTGGAATGACTTTGAGTGATGAACCCGTTGAACCCATTATTATTCAGTATTTAAATCGATTGTCTGATTATTTATTTGCCCTTTCTCGATTTATTGTTTTTCAAAAAAAGGGTAACGAAATTTTATGGCAACCTAGAGGAAAATAACCCTTTATAGTTTTGATTTGATTTTAGCAATCACTTGCTTCAGCTGACTAGCATCTTGTCCGCCGGCAGTAGCCAATGATTTTTGCCCTCCGCCTCCACCTTTTATCATAGGTGCCACCACTTCTTTGATAATTTGATTTGCATTCAAAGAGGAATTTTCATCACACACAACCACAACGAAAGCCTTTGCATCTATATGACTTGCCAACGCAATCACATAAGATGTATTTGCATCTCTTTTTAAACTCAATGCTAATTTTTTCAACGCATCTGCACTTGACACTTCAACTTGCTCACCAAGAAAAGCAATATCATGAACTGTCTCCCACTTAGATTCTAACTGCGTTTTGACACCTGATAGTAGTTTGGATTCTAATTGTTCAAACTCTTTTTGTAGGTTCGATTTTTCGTCTTGCAATTGCTTAACTGCTTGGATAATGTCTTTTGGATTTTTTAGAATTGTTTTTACTTCATGCAAGTCTTTTAGTTGTTTCATCATATAGCCTTCTGCTTTACATCCTGCTAAGGCTTCTACTCTTCTTACACCCGCCGCAACAGCAGTTTCAGATATAATTTTAAAAATATTCAATTCACCTGTATTCATCACATGAGTGCCACCGCATAGCTCTATGCTAAAGTTTTCATCCATGATAACTACTCGAACCACATCTCCGTATTTTTCGCCAAACAAAGCCATAGCACCCAATTGCAGTGCTTCATCTTTTGGCATTTCTTTTATAATAACTGGTATATTTTGTCTAATTTTTCGATTTACGATTCGCTCTACTGCTGCGATTTCATCATCTGTTAATTTAGCAAAATGTGAAAAATCAAAACGCAAATTTTCATCATTACACATACTTCCTTTTTGTGCAACATGACTGCCCAACACTTCTCTCAATGCGGCATGCATCAAGTGAGTGACACTATGATGTCTTGTGATTTTTCTTCTTCGACTTGCATCAATTTTTGCCACCACATTTCCTGATAAGTTTTCAGGAATCTCAATTGCAAAATGAATAATGAGGTCGTTTTCTTTTTTAGTATCCGTGATTGCAATTTTGTGATTGCTTGATTCAAAATAAAGTTCACCGGCATCGCCCACTTGTCCGCCACTTTCAGCATAGAAAGGTGTTTCAGCTAATACAATTTGATATTGTGTTTTTCCTTTTGTACTCACTTTTCGATATTTTACAACATGAGTTGTAGCTTCGGTTTTAGTGTATGCACTCCATTGAAATTGTGGATGCTCATCTAGCACAATCCAATCTTCTGTATCCACAATTGCAGCTTTTCTACTTCTATCTTTTTGTTTTTGCAATTCTTGCTTAAAGCCTTCAATATCGACATTCCAGCCTTTTTCTGTTGCAATCAATTGTGTCAAATCTATTGGAAATCCGTAAGTATCATATAACTCAAAAGCGTCATCTCCATTTAATGTTTGATTACTGATTGATAATTCTTCGATACGTTTGAGTCCATTTTCTAACGTTCTTAAAAACGAAAGTTCTTCTTCATAAATTACTTTTTTGACAAATTCTTCTTGTGCTTTTAACGCAGGGAAAACTTCTTCAAATTGGTTTGCTATCAACGGCAGTAATTGGTGGAGAAGTGGTTGTTTATAATTTAAAAATGAAAAATAATATCGAACAGCTCTTCTTAATATTCTTCTGATAACATAGCCGGCACTGGTATTGGAAGGCAATTGACCATCAGCAATAGTGAAGCTAATTGCTCGTATGTGATCGGCTAACACTCTAAAAGCGATATCTTGTTTGCTATCTAAAAAATGATATTTCAGTTTTGTAATATGCTCGATAAGTTCAATGATAGGGATAAAAATATCCGTATCATAATTGGAAGTTTTATTTTGAATAATTCTTACTAATCGTTCAAAACCCATTCCAGTGTCAACATGCTTAGCTGGTAAGTTTTCAAGGCATCCATCTTTTTTTCGGTTATATTGAATGAATACATTATTCCATATTTCAATGACTTGCGGGTGATCTGCATTGACTAATATTTTTCCATCGATGTTGGCTCTTTCGCTTTCACTGCGACTGTCATAATGAATTTCAGTGCAAGGACCACATGGACCGACATCTCCCATTTCCCAAAAATTATCTTTTTTATTCCCTAATAAAATGCGGTCTTCTGAAATTACTTTTTTCCATTCGTTATAGGCCTCCACATCTTTTGGAATATTTTCTTTTTCATCTCCTTCAAAAATGGTTACATAGATACGGCTTTTATCTAATTGATAAATTTCGGTGAGCAACTCCCAACTCCATGCAATTGCTTCTGCTTTGAAATAATCTCCAAAACTCCAATTCCCCAACATTTCAAACATGGTGTGATGATAAGTATCAACGCCTACTTCCTCTAAATCGTTATGCTTTCCACTCACTCGCAAACACTTTTGGGTGTCTGCTACCCTTTTTGAAACCGGTGTTTCATTGCCTAAAAAATAGTTTTTAAACTGATTCATACCGGCATTGGTAAACATTAGTGTTGGATCATTTTTGATGACAATCGGTGCAGATGGAACAATGAGGTGATTTTTTGATTTAAAAAAATCAAGAAATTGTTTTCGAATATTGGATGAAGTCATTGTGTTTCGTTAGTTTGAATAAAATGGATTGCAAATGTAAATAATTCTAAAAAGGAATAAAATTCAAAATTGATTGTTGCGTAAAAAATCAATAATTAATAACTTGCTCTTCGATATCCACAGGCAGTTCTCTAAATTGATAATTTTGAGCTCTGAGTTGAGGTTCAAAACCAGCTTCTCTAATTGCATCTTGAATACTTTTGTAAGTAAAACGATGAGGTGCACCGGCGGCACTCACTACGTTTTCTTCCAGCATAATACTTCCAAAATCATTAGCCCCAGCATATAGACTAATCTGTGCGACTTGTTTGCCCACAGTTAACCAAGAAGCTTGAATATTTTTAATATTAGGAAGCATGATCCTACACATGGCAATCATGCGAATATATTCTTCTGAAGTGGTATTGTTTTGTGCTCGTTTGATTTTGGCTAATATGGTGTCAACATCTTGAAATGTCCATGGGATAAAAGCCAAAAATCCATTCGCATTATCTGGTTTTTCACTTTGCACTTGTCTGATATCAACTAGGTGTTGAAATCGCTCTTCAAGTGTTTCGACATGACCAAACATAATCGTTGCTGATGTGTTAAGACCCAAGCGGTGTGCAGCTCTCATAATATCAAGCCATTCTTGTGCACCACATTTTCCTTTTGAAATCAACCTTCTCACTCGGTCATTCAAAATCTCAGCACCGGCACCGGGTAAGCTATCCATCCCGGCATTGATTAATTCTTTCAACACTTCTTCATGAGTACTTTTTTCTAGTTTGGTGATATGTGCAATTTCTGGTGGACCTAGAGCATGCAACTTTATATTTGGATAAAGTGCTTTTATTCCTTTGAAAGTATCGACATAATATTTTAAACCTAAATCGGGATGATGCCCTCCTTGCAAAAGCAATTGATCGCCTCCCCAACGAATGGTTTCTTCAATTTTTGTTTTGTAAGTATCCATGTCTGTAATGTAAGCCTCAGAATGTCCAGGTATTCGATAAAAATTACAGAACTTACAATTGGCAATACAAACATTGGTGGTGTTGACATTGCGGTCAATTTGCCAAGTGACCTTCCCATGAGGCACTTGTTGTTTTCTTAATTCATTTGCTATGTGCATCAACTCAGTCAAAGGAGCATGTTCAAAGAGAAATTGCCCTTCTTCAGCAGTTAAAAATTCAAAGTGATAAGCTTTGTCGTAAAGTGTAGATAATGCAGTCATGATATTATTAAAGGTAGGATTATTTTTCGATAGCATTTATAATTTCTTCGCTATCAGGTTTGACACCAGGTGAAAAGACTTGCACCAAATTTCCTTTTTCATCAATAAGATATTTTTGAAAATTCCATTTCACACTACTATTGCTATATTGGTTATATTTTTTTTCGGTAAGCCAAATATATAGAGGGTGCATATTTTTTCCTTTCACACTAATTTTAGCCGCCATTGGAAAACTCACACCATAGTTTTTTTGACAAAAAGTTTTGATTTCACTATTTGTGCCAGGCTCCTGTCTTAAAAAGTTATTAGCAGGAAAACCTATGATGACTAATTTGTTATGATATTTTCTATAGAGAGCCTCCAAACCCTCATACTGTGGAGTGTATCCACATTTAGAAGCCGTATTGACAATCAATATTTTTTTCCCTTTAAACTGTGAAAAATCAATTGTTCCTCCTTCTAATGATTCAACCTTAAAGTCATAAATAGAATGATACTGAGCTTGTAGCGTTTTTTGAAGTCATAAGAAATGAAAAAATTGAAAGAACTAAAAAGTATTTCATTGAATGAAAATTATATAAATGCAAATATACAATGAGGTTACAAACTGTTCTATTTTCAAATAATGTAGATTATAAATAAATTTTATATGAAGTGTAGAAGATGAAAAATATCGAACAAATTCAAGAAGCTATTGAACCGATTGCCTTGTCATCAAATAAGTTTACTCTAAAACATGTAAAAATGGACAAGAAATGAAAAATCATTTCAGGACTTAAACTGAATAATTATCATTCAAAAAATCGAATAATTTTTTACAGACTCCCAGAAACATAAACATCATACAAGATCTTCTGATTTTCAGACAATTTTAATTCATTGTGACAATACAAAAAATAGCTTTGTAATCGCTCCGCAGAAGGTCTTGAACTGGAAAATCCTTAAGCAAATACAACAACTGAGCAAACTCAATAGAATAAGTGCGGATGGTGTTTTGTGAATAACTTTTGAGCGTAAGTATGTTTTGACATTCCAATAATTCGGGCATATTTGTTTCCGAAATCTTCGATAAAACCTCTTTTCCTACAATATCTAATTCTATACCACAAAGATTGCGGTGATGGTAATTATCAATCAAATACCATGCATTTTGCGAAGCCGACCAATAAGCTTTTGCTTGACTGCGGAAGAGATGGATAAGGTTTATATCGTAATTAAATTTTTACCCATATCACTTTTTTGTCATGATGCTTCCCTAGAGAAATTTAAAATAAGTTTGGATCGAAAATTAACTTCGCATTTTGCATATCCAGTTAGGCTTCGTATTATTTATATCTTAAAGAAAGAAAAAACATATCTAATTGAGAATTAAAGCAATAAAAATTTTTGAAATTTGAGAGAGTTTCGTATATTTGTGCGTTGGCCTCAATCCCACGCCTGTAAATCCCTTCGTTCGCCAGATGGGCGAACTCCCGGTCTTTACACAACGTGCGGCCATCGGTTGCGCTTGACCAAATTTTTTAGCCTTCGCGGCCGCTTGGACTGCGGCCATCA
>LNFQ01000043.1 GCA_001567165.1 Bacteroidetes bacterium OLB11 | reverse complement strand
CTTTTTTGGAGTAAAGTGTTCTCCCAAGATGCCAATCTGATGTATGTAATATTTTCATTTCAACTATTTTTAGTTACAATTAATTTGAGATAATTATTATTCTGAAACGAGCAGCGGATTTGGGTTTTAGGCCGTATGACCTTATTCCTCAATCGAAGCACGAATAAACAAATTTAAACCAAAGTTTGATACAAAATACTTTAGTATCTATTAGCAAAACTGAAGTTGTAAGGAGTTTGATTTTTGCTGTAAGTTTCTTTTTGCTTTCAAAATTTTAATCGTTTTTCTATGTTCTTAACTATTTTTGATTCTTCCAAAAAGAAAATTTAAAGCTACAAGTTGATTTAATATGCTTTTACTTGCTTTGATGTTTGTATTGCTGTTTCAACGAATTTATCAAAAATCTAAATTATACCATGGTATTCAATTGCTTTATTTTTTTTACTATTCAATAGACAAACATTTATTTTGCTGACAACTTGCAACATGGACTTCTCGGCTTCTGATAAATGCTTTAGATAATTTTCATTACCAATTTCATTAATGGCTTGTTCTTGTAAGTTATGAATAGAAACCCTACCAACTGATTGATATGCTTGAAGCATTCCTTATTACTTGGAATACAATTCGTATTAAACTGCGGAAGTTGTGTGCATCTTTTATTCGAGATTGAAAATAATAATCATTCCTAAATCATACAAATCAATAAAGATATTGGCATCTTTCAGGGAAATTATTACTTTCATCAATTTATATTTTAGTTGTAAATTAAAATGTTATTTGATGTTCTTTTTTGAAATCTGTCAAAGATTGATTAATCTGTGAAACTGTTTGGGACATAGAAATTCGCTCTTCAATTATCGTATAGAATAAGAGTTGCTCAAAAATGATTGCTATCTTCCTCATCTTGATATTCAATTGTTTCATCTGCTTGATTAAGAAAATGAATTGTTTGGTGTGATGTTCGTTGATAATACCATATTTTTTGACTCCCATAACGATTGCTTGCATAGAATTACCATATTGTTTGTCTAATCCTGCTCTAAGAGTTTTTAGGACAATAGGACTGAATGTGAAAAATCAATACTGAGGAATAATCTAAAATGATAAAGTGGTAAAATAGGCAGTTAGGGAAAGGAATAAAATTGATACCTACAACAATATCCTGAACGAATTTTAATTAAAAGAAAGAATTAAACTCTTTGAGTAGGATTAAATACTCAATAGTGCTTTAAAACTCTCCTTTGTGAGTATATTTTGAGGCTTTTTAATTATAGAAAATAACTATGAAAGTTTGATGTCAAAATTGACTAAATCAATAAAACGATTTAAGCGTTTTGAGATATTTTCATGTGTAATTTCTTTGAGTTTTTGAGTTCCGAAACTTTCTACAACGAAGCTAGCCATCGCACTACCAATAATGATGGCAGTTTTCATATTGTCATAAGAGATGTCGTTTGTGCGAGCGATATGACCAATGAATCCACCGGCAAAGGTATCACCGGCTCCTGTTGGGTCAAAAACATCATCAAGAGGTAGGGCAGGTGCAAAGAAAACTTGGTTGTGTTCATGAAACAAAAGAGCACCATGTTCCCCTTTTTTTATAATTAAATATTTAGGCCCCATTTGCATTATTTTTTGAGCTGCTTTCACGAGTGAATATTCACCACTCAATTGTCGAGCTTCACTATCATTTACCATAAGCACATCAATCATTGTCATCACTTCTTTTAAATCATCTAATGCAGTATCCATCCAAAAATTCATGGTATCCATTATGATTAATTTTGGTTTTACTTTTAGTTGTGTGATAATTTGTTTTTGCAAGGAAGGCATTAAATTTCCCAACATTAAATAGTCAGCATTTTGATAAGAATCAGGTAGTTGTGGGTTGAATTGAGTCAGCACATTTAAGTCAGTTGCAAGTGTGTCGCGAGTGTTCATGTCTAAGTGATATTTACCACTCCAAAAAAAAGATTTTTCATTTTCTTTTTGTTCAACCCCTTCAAATTGAACTCCACGAGCTTTTAAAGCATCAATTTCATCTTGAGGGAAGTCGCCACCAATGATTGATATTTGTTTGATTTCATTTGTAAAATGAGAAGCACTCCATGCTGCGTATGTTGCTGAGCCGCCAACTATTTTATCTGTTTTTCCAAAGGGAGTTTCAATTGCATCGAATGCCATTGTGCCTGCTATTAAAAGGGACATTTTTTTTAATTTTTTGAAAGTGATTAATATAATACTAAGGTGGGCAAAGGTATTGCATGTACATTGATTTTTCAAATTGTCTTATTCAGATTTGATTTTTATTATATACCTATATTTCTAATGTGTAATTTAGGACAAAATAAATTTTAGACACTGATTAAAATGATATTCAATTTTGGAAAGCTAGATATTACATTTGCGGTTCAAAAAAATAGATATGAAAAAATTGGACTTTGATATGCTTATGTGTTTTTTCTTTTAATGTGAATCATGCTCAGCAATTATCGAATGAGTTAGCTGAACTTGGAAACGTGACCATTACTGCAAATTTAAGCGAACAAAAAATGAAGGAAACAGGACGAAATCTTGTGGTTTTAAAAGGTGATTTTTTTTATAAATTACCTGTTCATTCTTTGGATGAATTATTGAAATATATACCCGGTATTGAGGTGCAACAAAGAGGTGCTTTGGGAGCACAAAGTGATATCGTCATTAGAGGTGGAACGTTTCAACAAGTGTTAGTGATTATTGATGGGGTGAAGCTCAACGACCCACTGACAGGGCATTTTAATGCAACTATTCCCATTCATCCAGCAGAGATTGAGCGTATCGAAGTGCTGAAAGGTGCATCATCAGCTATCTATGGTTCGGAGGCCGTAGGCGGGGTGATTAATATTATCACAAAGACTTTTTCTCAAAAAATGAACAAAGGAAATGATGCCAAATTAGATTTGAGTGCCGGACAATACAACACTTATTCAGGTTCTGTTTTTTTGAAAACTTCTTCAGAAAAAAATGTATTGACTGGAAGTTTTATGTCAAATCATACGAATGGAAATGAATTGAGAGGCACCAATGGTTTTGCTCATTTGAATATTGGGAATATTTCTTATGCACATTCATTCAATCATAATTGGAGGCTGAATGCAAGAGTGGCTGCTGATTTTAGAGATTTTAATGCTCAAAATTTTTATACTACATTTCTTTCAGATACTGCAAATGAAAAAGTAAATACATTTTGGTCACAGGTTTCTTTAATTAAAAAAATGGAAAATGGTTTGTGGCAAACCGATGCTGCATTTAAGATGTTGCATGATCAGTATTGGTATAATCCTTCTTCAAAACCAAATGACAATCGCTCAAAATTATTTTTTATACAATCTCATTACACAGAAAATATTGATGAGAATAATGCATTTACCGGTGGATTGCAATTTTCAAAAAAGGATATAGTTTCTAATGATAGAGGAAATCACAGCCTTTTGCATGGTGCTGTTTTTGGTATGATGAAACATCAATTATTGAAAGATTTATTTTTGAACGAGAGTCTTCGTCTTGAAGCTGATGAGGTGTATGGTGTGCAGTTGTTACCACAAGTGAATTTAGCATGGTCGCCAAATCAAATGACATTAAGAACTTCTGTTGGAAAATCTGTAAGGGATGCTGATTTCACAGAGCGTTACAATAATTATAATAAACCCAATGTGAGTGGTGGAAGCATTGGAAATCCTGATTTGAATCCTGAAAGTGCATGGAATATTGAAATCGGTGCAGACTATCGTTTTTCGAATGCTTTCAAATGGAATAATACGCTGTTTTATCGAAAGCAACATAACTTGATTGATTGGACACAAACTAATTATATAGATATGCCACGAACTGAAAATTTAGTACCGGGAAAAGTGTATGCACTTGCTACTAATAATTCAGAAGTGAAAACAACAGGCTTTGAATCGGATATTCATTTTAGCAAAAAAATAAGTAAGGATTTCTCCTTGTTTGCATCTTTGGGATATACCTATCTAAACACTCAAAGTGAAGATTCTATCATTTCATTTTATCTGTCATCACATGCAAAGCATATTTTGAATATAGCATTTGTAGGTTCTTATCAAAAATTTTCACTCTCATGGAATGCTGTTTATAAAAATCGTGAAAAAAAATCGGAAAGTGCTATTAATGCTTATCTCTCGCCTTCCTATTTTTTGATGTCAGGAAAAATTGGTTATGCGTTACCAAAAAAATATGGAAGTGTTTATTTGGAAGTTGATAATATTCTAAATGAATCTTATAGTGATTTGTTAGGAAGTGTGATGCCTTCAAGAATGTTATTGCTAGGATATAGTTTTAAACTATAATCTTGATTTCAATAAATTTTATAGTAATTTTAATATTCATTAAAAACAAATTCACATGAATCTACTTACAAAAAAGGTGGATGAAGCCATAAATTATTTTGAATGGAAAAATGAAAATACTGGATTTAGAGTATTGACTGATGCTGCATTGGATACTTCAGATTTGTCAATCTATAAAAAATGTATAGAACTGGCTGATTGGAGAGCAAAAAATCCTGAAAATAATATTCAATATAGTGCGAAAGCAAAAGAACTTGCAAATACAATATGCAAAATTGACTTTAAACAAAAGCCCAACAATCAATTATTATTTTCAGCCGAAAATATAAGTAAAGAATATAAAAATAATCAATTCAAATTAGGCCCTGTCAGTCTTGAAATTATGGAAGGGCAGCTAATAGGTTTGGTGGGTGAAAATGGAAATGGGAAAACAACTTTATTGAGGATGTTAGCACAAGATTTAGCGATTAGTGGTGGCAAAATTCGATATCATTTTACACAGCCAAATCAAGACCTATATGCCTTGAGAACAAAGCTGACATACATTCCACAACGAACCCCTAAATGGTATGGAAGTGTCAAAGAAAATTTAAAATTGACTGCAACTCATTATGGAGTCAGTCCGAATGAAAATGAGTATATCGTATTGATGTGGATGATTCGTTTTGGGCTTTGGAATTATCGAAATTATCAATGGTCAAAATTATCATCGGGTTATAAAATGAGGTTTGAATTAGCACGTACTTTTTTGCGAAATCCGAAGGTGCTTTTTTTAGATGAACCTTTGGCTAATTTGGATATTTTATCTCAACAACTTATTATTGAAGACTTAAAATTTTTGGGAAAAAGTTTAGTGAATCCATTGGGTATAGTTTTGAGCTCACAACAATTATATGAAGTAGAAAAGGTTTCAGATGATATTATTTTTCTGAAAGAGGGGCTTCCTTCTAGTTTTAATAAAATGAAAACGGAAGCGAATACACAAAATCAAAATTTAATTATCGAAATGGAAATTGAAAATTCACGAGATGAGTTGATGAGTGCTTTAGAAGGTGTAAACTGCCAGCAGCTCAAATTTTCAGGTAATAATTATTATATTGAAATGCTCGATATTACAGTCGATGATTTTTTACATTTATTACTTGATAAAAAAATCAGAATCAAATATTTTAGAGATATTTCTGTGTCAACCAGAAGATTTTTCAATCAATAACCCATGCTCAAATTATGAAGTTTTATCGCCAAATACAACAATTTTTAATAGAAAGATATCCCATTATTTGGAATACCCATTTTATTCCTATTCTCTTTATTGGTTTTTCTCTTCATCTTTTATATTTCTATTTAGGGTATTTTAATTTAGACTATTTATTCCTCAAACAATTCTCAATCAGTAATTTATTTTATACAAATTATTCCTTTGGGATTTATTCAATTATTTGTTTGTTGGCATTTATTTATTTTGGTTTTCGATTTTTTACGCATAATTCATTTTTGAATTTTTACCCTATTGAACCTCTTTATTTTTGGAAAAATTTTGCTATTATTTTTACGTTGATTTTTGTATTTCTGACCGTGAGTGTGTCATTTGAAAATGGAATGAAAGCGAAGCTGGATAAGCTATTGCCAGAGAAGCAGCGAAATAAAATGATTGAAGATATTAACATGGCTTACCCATTCTTATTTAATGATGTGAATCAATATCAAATTGATCAAAGAGTATATCCCGATCCATTCCCTTTGACAGAATTGAGCCGTACAGAAGCCAATGATGATGGGGCAAATCAAATTAGAAGAACTCATGGAATTAATTTTGAAAAACCGTATTTGAATTTTAATGGAAGAACCTATCAATTTGGTCATTTGCAAGAAATTAAATTGGATTCATGCAATTCAAAAGTTGAAGTGAAAGATTATGTTGATGTGAGTGGTGTGGATAATTTGCAGGAATATTCATTTTATAATTTTAGTCGAATATATATTTCCAAAGATGATGCTAATCTTCAATATTCATTAGATGATATTTCAAAATATAATCATGAATATCAGTATATTGAAATAGCTCCTAAGCTGCATCAAATCTATAAAAATAAAGACCAAAAAGCGATTGAAACTATTTTATTCAATTTGATCGAACAATGTAAAAAAATTTCAAATTCCTCAAAATTTGAACCCTGAAAAAAATGAGCAAAGCGATACTAACCCAAGATTTGAATCAAAGAGCTTTAGTCTATACAAAATTGGGTACTCCAAATGAAAGAGAATTATCGCAACAAGATGAAGTGGAATCTACTAGCACTAAAATGAATTTGAACGAAAGCAATGCAAAATCAAATTTGAATTACTATGTGGACTTGCCCTCCTTCATCATTATAAACAGAAATTATATCGAAATACAACACTATACTGGCTTCAATTATTTAGTGAATAAAACTATTTGGGGTTGGATATTTATTAGTATGATTCTTGCTTTTAGTATTTTATATTTTAAGTTTATCCAAATCAGAGAGCTGATAGTAGGAATGGTGTTTTCGGGGATTATAGGTTCATTATATGGAACTATTCTTTTATTGAGATTATTTCTACCTGATGGAAATAATATTCAATATTTACTCTTTTCGATATTTTATTTAATTGGAATCATAATAATTGGCATTCGATATATCAATGGAAAATCGTTCTCTAAGTCGATAGCCACAAGATGGTTTTTGCCTCTAACCATTTCGATTATTTCATTGCCATTCTTTATTTATGCACTTTTATACCGATTAGCTACAATTGAAATTACGGATGCTTGCGGAAACGTTTTTTGATAAACATCGTATTGAATTTTTCCCTTCTGTTTTCTTTTTATTGAGTTTGAGTTCTTGCTTTTATTTTATTTCGATTATTAAAAAATTACATTCAAAACCAGCATAATCATCAAGTGAATTTGTTTTGAACTAGAAATGCAAGATTGATATCAAGTCGCATAAGATTTTAACTCATTCAAATGGGATTGTATTATATTTGCAACTTCAAAAATAGAAATACAAATTATTGATGGATAAGAATACCATAATGGGCTTTGGCTTGCTATTAGCATTGATGTTGGGAATGATGTACTTTAACCAAAAAGAGGAATTAAATTATAAACAACAACAGCAAAGTGACACCCTCGCTCAAAAAAAATTAGAGATTGTTGATTCTTTGGCTTTACAAGCAAATTCTGATACGATTGCTCACTTAGCAGGAGATAGTAGTTCATTAGTAGTCAATGAGCCTGAGGAAATAAGCACAATTGAAAATGAATTTTTAATTGTTTCATTCACCAACAAAGGAGCATACCCAGTTAAAGCGGAACTTAAAAAATTTAAAACGTATGATGGTCGTCCTTTATTGCTATTTGATGGGAAAAGGAATTTGATGGATTATAGTTTCAAATCCACAAATGGCCATGTTGTGAATACTAAAGATTTGACTTTTATTTCTTCAAAAACTGAAGACCAAAAAGTAATCCAATTTACGTCAGCACAAGCTCAAATTACTTACAAATTAGATTTGAATAGCTACTTGCTTAATGTTACTCTAATGCCTATCAACAGTGATAAATCTCAAAATTATTCATTACAATGGGACGCAGAATCATTAATGACAGAAAGAGATATAGAAACGCAAAAGATGTATTCTAATGTGTGTTATAATCTTGAAAAAGATGGATATGATTTTTTCGCGATTACAGAAAAGAAAGATAAAAAATTTAATGAAAGTGTAAAATGGTTAAGTTTTAAACAACATTATTTTAATACAACATTAATCACATCAAGTCCGATTATTAGCAAAGCTGATGTTACAGCAGAGCCAATTGTCAATAAAGATACAAGCACAAGATTGTTATCTGATTTTCATTCAAGTTTGAGTATAGTCCCTAATAATCAAATTGAATTTCAGTTGTTTTATGGTCCGAATGATTATAAACTTTTGAAAAGTTATGGAAAAGACTTAGAAGAAATTGTACCTCTCAGTTATGGAATTTTTGGGTTTGTTAAATATATCAATAAGTGGATAGTTATGCCGATCTTTGACTTGCTCAGCTCAATGATATCAAGCTATGGACTGGTAATTCTTATCTTAACTTTTATCATTCGTTTATTAATGTCACCATTCTCTTATAAGAGTTATGTATCAAGTGCAAAAATGAAAGCACTCAAACCTGAGATGGATGAATTGAAAGCAAAATATGGAGAAGATAAACAAGCTTTTGGTGTTGAACAAATGAAACTTTATAGGCAAGCCGGCGTGAATCCACTCGGTGGATGTTTGCCTGCATTGCTTCAATTGCCTGTATTCTTTGCCTTGCTTTCATTTTTCCCCCATTCAATTCAATTAAGACAAGAGAAATTTTTATGGGCAAATGATTTATCAACTTATGATTCGATTTTGGATTTGCCATTCACTATTCCCTTCTACGGAAATCATATCAGTTTGTTTACTATTCTCTTTGTCATCACAAGCATCCTCATGTCTTTATATAGTATGAATATGACTGCAGATCAAAGTAATCCTATGATGAAATATGTACCATTTGTAATGCCGGTGATGTTTTTAGGAATATTTAATAAACTACCAGCTGCACTAACATACTACTATTTTGTATCGAATTTGATTACGTTGATATTACAATTTGTGATTCAAAATTATATCATTGATCCAGATAAAATACATGCTCAAATTCAAGCCAAAAAAAGCGAGAAACCTAAGGAGAGCAAGTTTATGCAGCGAATGCAAGAACTTCAAAAGCAGCAACAAGAAAAGCTGAAAAAGCAAAATCCAAAATAACAATCTGAGCTGCTATATTTTTAATCTAGAATAATAAATTTTGGGAGGTAATAAATCTTACCACACATTTACCTCTCGCTCGAGTTGTATATTGAATCTTTGACTGACAGATTCGATGATTTGTTGAGAAAGATTCCATATTTCATCACCACTTGCATTGTCATAATTCACAAGAACAAGAGCCTGTTTAGGATGAACTCCAAAATTATTTTTTCGATATCCTTTCCAGCCACATTGCTCTATCAGCCATGCAGCAGGCACTTTCACGCCATTGTCTGCCGGATAGTGCGGTATTGATGAATAGTTATTTTGCAACTGCAAAAAATGAGCTTCAGTGATGACAGGGTTTTTAAAAAAACTCCCTGCATTCCCTATCTCTGCGGGGTCTGGTAGTTTTGATTTTCGAATATTGATTACAGCTTGAGCGATATTTTGAATATTAATTTCACCTTGAAAATCTTCATCAATTGTTTTACGAATATCACCATAGTCGATTTTATATTTTGGTGTTTTATTCAATTTTAAAACAACATGAGTGATGAAATAATTTTTATATTCAGTTGTTTTGAAAAGGCTATTTCTATAAGCAAATTGACATTCGATACGGTTGAATATTTTTCTATTCCCACTTTGCAAATGAATGGCTTCCAGCTGATGAAACACGTCTTTCAGTTCGACACCGTAGGCACCAATATTTTGAATAGGGGCAGCTCCGATAGTTCCCGGAATGAGTGATAAATTTTCGATACCGGCTAAATGATGTTTGATACTCCACAATACACATTCATGCCATATTTCACCTGAGTGAAATTTCACAAAAACATGCTCATCCTCTTCATTGATTATTTCAATTCCTTTCAGTCGATTATGTAGCAAAATGCCTTCTAAATTTTTGGTTAATAAAATATTACTTCCACCACCAAGAATATAGATGGGTTTTGAAAAAGTATTTTTGTCTTTGATAAGTTTAAGCAATTCATTTTCATGATTGATTTCAATAAATGTTTCAACTGATTGTTCAATATGAAATGTGTTGTAGGAACGTAATGATTTATTTTTCGTGGTATTCATGCTAAGGCTGTGAAGGGTTTAAGCATCTTTTATACATTTGAATGGTATTTTGAATGCCAAAATATAAGGAATCTGAAATGAGGGCATGACCAATTGAAACTTCTTTTAAAAAGGGAATTGATAAGTTGAAAAATGCTAAATTATATAAATCTAAATCATGTCCTGCATTCAATTCAATATTGAGAGATTGTGCATGATTTGCTGCATGGATATACTTTTTGATGGCTACTTGTCGATTTTTATGAAATTGCTTTGCATATTCCTCTGTATATAATTCGACACGATGAGTATTGGTGCTTTTTGCATGAGAAATCATTTCTTCTACAGGATCAATAAATATAGAAACTCTGATATTTTCTTTTGTAAAAAGGGCGACTATTTCTGTTAAGAAAGATTGATTTTTTTTAGTATCCCAACCATGGTTTGAGGTTATTTGATTCAAATCGTCGGGGACAAGTGTTACTTGATTGGGCTTAACTTCTAATACTAAATCAATGAAAGATTTTTCTCTTGGATTGCCTTCAATGTTCAATTCTGTTTGAACGATTTTTTTTAATTGCCTCACATCTTCATACCTAATATGCCTTTCGTCGGGGCGTGGATGGACAGTGATGCCTTCTGCACCAAATAATTCACAGTCTTTTGCAAATTTGATAACATCAGGATTGTTGCCTCCTCGTGCATTTCGGAGAGTTGCAACTTTATTGATATTAACGGAAAGTTTTGTCATTAGTATATGATACAAAAATAAAAAAAGCTGATCGATTAGAGCAGCTTTTTTAAAGTTTTAAAATTGATAATTTTAGTGTGCTGGTGCATCTGCTGGTTCTTGAACTGGAGCAACGGAATTTGAATCATCAGCTGGTGCATCGCTTTCTTCTAATGGAATTTGATCACCTTCTCCTCCCATTGAATTATCTTTTGTCATATTCACTAGCCATTTTCCATTAGTTTTAACGAGGTGTATTTTTTCATCTCCTTTATCTCCATTCTTAATACGTACTTCGGCATTATCTCCATTGATAACTTCATCTACAGCTTCTACTTTTAAGTTTTTACTGCTTTCTTTGAGTGAATCTGGCACCATGCTAGAGAAAGAGGCAAGCATATCTAAGAATTTTACGGTTTCAGGGGTTCCGAATTTTTTAGCTCCATCATAATTGAGAGCATTTAATTCTTTTGTAAAGTTGATAGCAACATCTTTAGGCGTTTCTTTTGAACCACAGCTAACCATTGTTGCAGTGATTGTTACCATTGTAATAATGGATAGTAATAGTTTTTTCATTTTGTTTTTATTTTAGGGAGCAAATTTAATATATTTTTTCTTGTTTTTTAGGAAATTAAATAATGAGTATTGAAGTTACTTTATTTTAATCTTATGACTTGATGTGTAAATGACAAGTTTATTCATTTGAAATTTTAATCATTGAGAATTATAAAAAAAGGCAAATCGTTACCACTAATTAGATTTAATGCACTTGACAATTTCCAACAAAAGCACTGTATTTATCACATATCACTTTTGCGTCATTTTTGCGAACTTTCTTGATTTTAATGTCAAAATTTTTATCAGCATTATCAAATGTGCATCTGCAAGTATAATCTTTATTGCAAGAAGAAAAACTGCTAATGGCCACAACACAAAAAAAACCAAAAAGAAACGCTTTCATAAACTCAATATTATTTTTTCGTACCAAATATAATCCACAAAACTGAATTTTAAAATTTTGAAGTGATTTGTTTTGAATTTTACTCATTATTATGAAATTATTCTACAGCCATTTTTTGGATTACTTTCTGATGATCGTTTGTAAATGTTACAAAATAAATACCGGAATTTAAATGACTTACATTTATTTCTGTTTGATTTTTAATATCATATTTTGAAATCAAAAGTCCTGTATAGGAGTAAATATACATTGTGTGAAATTTTGAAGCTCCTATCAGTGAAATATAGCCGCGGTTGGGATTTGGTAAAATTTGAACTTCATTTTTTTCATTGAGAATAACCTGTTTTATTTTACTGTATGTAAATTTTCCATCTATGTCAATTTGCTTGATACGATAATAAACATTTGAAGATTGTATGTGCTGAATTTTATAATCTGCAAATTGATATTGATTGCTCGATTTGTTTTTTGCTTTCATTTTTTCCAATAGATTGAAATATAGTTGCGTCTGTGCTTTTTTTCTATTTCAAAATGGCTTACATTTTTTTTCATCAGCCGTTTCCCAGTTGAGTAAAATATGGCCAGTTTGTTTTTTGAGCATCTAATGAAATAAAAGTTAGTGGGAGAGGGGTTAGCCCGGGAGCATATATCCAAAATTCACTAAATCCACTTACTTCAAATTCTAAATAATATTGACCAAATGCAGTGCCAGCTGTAATTTGATTAGGATTGATTAAGCTAATTCCACCTCCTGCTGAATTAAAATATCGGTCTTCGTTGAGTCCATTATATTTGATCACACCAAGTTGGTTGATATTGTTTAATCCATTTAATTGTGCTTGCAAATCGGCAAAATCACTATTGGTAAAATATAATCTTACAACTTTTGTTCCAGCAGGATTTAAAGCGGTTTTAATTGTGTAATGGCGACGCATAGTCATGTAAGTTCCTTCTTGCAATAGAGCCATTGGTTCAACAAATACGCTATCTGTGCGAGTGCCTAAATTATTGCAGTTGTCTTTGATAGAAGCGATAATTTCATTGCCAGCGTTAGAGTTGTAAGAGTGTCTCCATGACCCGTCATAGTAAATGGCATTATTAAAATTGATCGTATCAGAAGGGAGGGAATTAAATTGAGCTAAGCCCATTCCTGTAAAATATTTTTGATATAAATATTGATAAACTTTGTTGGCATTGCTCGGTGACAATTTTGAAGGGTAGGCAATAATCTCAGCGATATAGCCATTCATGCCATAAGTGCCATCAGCACGAGATCCGGTGTAGAGATATTGATTGGTTAACCCACCGGAAGGAGTGCCAGAGTTGTATCCTCCTCCATCGCTCATATTTGTATTGTTTAATTTGACATTAATAGCACCTGATCCCGGTATTGACATATCATTTGTTACCTGATAAATTTTAGGGCAAGGAATAAAACCATCTAGATTTTTAAAAATTCGAAATCCACCATTATTACCTTTTAAAGCACAAGAAATCCCATTTGATCCCGTTGTATAATTATCGATTAAATAAAAAGTTCCATTGTTAACAATGACACTCGGACTGCTTTCGTAAAGCATTGCATCGGGTGATGTATTGAGGCATACTACAAATACGTCATTGTTGGTGGTATTATTCCAGTTTACTTGTGTGATAGTTTGCAGGATGTCACTCCCATCAAATATAATTGCCGGCTTTCCATTGATTGCTACTGATGAGTATTTTGGTTTATGATTTACATCAGTTTGTATAAAATGATATCCATTTCCACTGATGTCATTCCACTGTTGAATGCTATCTCCATCTTGAGCTATTGTGGCTCCATTGTCTTTATATACGAAAGTGTCGGCTCTATGCCATGCAATAGGTCCGCAGACTGGAAGGTCATTTGTAATTTGACTATTATTTCTAAATTCTAAATTGAAAGGACTACCAACCGTGGTTCCATCAGGTATTGGACTTCCAATTGCACTATTTTGGACATTAATGCCACCACCATTTCCTGTTTCGTTCATTTTATAATAAGCAACTAATCCATTTTCATTTCCGAGCAACTCATGATTCATGTTTTCTTGAATTTCAGATTGTGTTCTAGCAACATGCCATATTCTAACTTCATCAATATTTGATTTGGGCGTTGTTGTCATACTGCCATTGAGATTTTGATAAGCACCAATGTATAGCGGCTGCTCGGATGGCTGAAACCCAATTCCATTATTTCCTGAAACTAATGAGCTGTTTGCAAGTATCCCATTGATATAAAATTTGACATCCAAATCATCAACGACAAGGGCTAAATGCGTCCAAGTATTATTGCTAATCGAATCGGTTGTTTTAAATGTTGCCCATAAATTATTGTTGCAGTCGGTCGGTAAACCATTATACCATTTTGTCAATTCGAGGGTGTTGTTGGAAGTCACTCTCAATCCGAAACTCCACGCATTACCCACGTTACATCTACCTTTAGAGAGAAGTTCGCCACCAATGTTTCCACAACGATAATACAACCATAATTCAATAGTCATTTTGTTGTTCAGCGTTGCACTGGAAGGGTCAGCAATGGAAACATAATTTTCGTCATTGTATAATCGTAAAGAATTACCGTCAATTTGAGCGTTTAAAATATTTCCAATTAATAAAAATAAAATAGAGAGAAATCTTTTTTTCATCTTTTGGTTTTTAACAAAAGTATTTATTTCTATGTTATTCTGAATACCATAAATTGGGTATTTTATCTCAAATGATATTACCTCAATTTTCTATGCAAAAACCTTAGTCCATAAGTTATAACCTCCATTCAAATTGACAACATGAAATCCCTTATTTCTTAAAATACGATTTGCTAAATAGCCTCTAAGTCCTACTTGACAATAGATGATATAAGTTCTGTTTTTATCCAGTTGGTCGAGTTTTTCTCTTAGTGTATCTACATTTAAATTGATAGCTCCTCTGATATGTCCGTTTTCAAATTCTTCAGGTGTTCTCACATCTAAAATGATTGCATTTTTTTCTTTTGCAAAAACCCAAAATTGGTCATAATTAATCATATCCAAATCTCCTTTAAGTATATTTTCTGCTGCATATCCGACGATGTTGACGGGGTCTTTTGCGGAGTTGTAAGGAGGAGCATAGGTAATTTCAATTTCAGGTAAATCATAAACCGTTAAGTTTCCTTTGATGGCAGTGGCGATTACGTCTATTCGCTTGTCAACACCTTGCTCACCTATTGCTTGTGCTCCGAGTATTTTTCCTTCACCATCAAAAATTAATTTTAATACAATATTTTTTGCACCGGGATAATATCCAGCATGATGCCCTCGAGTGACGATTGCTGTTTTATAGTGAATTTCATTCCGTTTTAAAAGTTTTTCATTCAAACCTGTGCAAGCAACGGTGTATTCAAAAAAATTTTAAAATAGATGAACCCAAACTCCCTTTATATTCATAACGATTTCCAAAAGTAATATTATCTGCTACTAATCGTCCTTGTCTATTTGCAGGCCATGCCAATGGAATTAATACTTTTTTTCCATGAATATAATGACTGACTTCTATTGCATCACCAACAGCATAAATATCAGGATTTGAAGTTTGCATATATGTATTTGTCAAAATGCCGCCAGTCTCCCCGATGGCTAATCCTGCGTCTTTCGCAAGCTTCGTTTCTGGCTTTACTCCTATTGCTAAAATAACGGCTTCGGTCTTGATTGAATTTCCATTATTTAAAAAAACTTCTATTTGATTTTCTTTATCTTGAAATTTTTGCACACCGACATTTAATAAAAGTTCCAACCCTTTTTCTTTTGCTTTTAAATGAATGAAGCTGGCCATGTCAAAATCAATCGGTGCCATCACTTGATTCCCTAACTCAATTAAGCGAACTTTTTTCCCTTTTTCAATTAAATTTTCTGCAACTTCAAGACCAATAAATCCTCCACCTACTACTACAAAATCATTCGCTTCTTTTGTTCTCTCAATGATTTTATCCATATCGGGAATATTGCGAAGTGTAAAAATTTTATTAGAGTCTATTCCTTCAAATGGAGGTCTGATAGGCTCTGCACCGGGTGATAGCAAAAGTTTGTCGTAGCTTTCTTCGTAAACTTCATTCATTTTTAAGTTTTTAATTTTGACGATTTTATTTGTCGCATCAATGCTTAAAACTTCGGATAAAACTCGCGTGTCTAAATTGTATCTTTCTTTGAGGCTTTCAGGGGTTTGCAAAAGAAGTGCATCTCGTTTGTCGATAGTGCCACTGATATGATAAGGTAAACCACAATTTGCAAAACTAACATAAGGTCCTTTTTCAAGTATGATAATTTCGTTTTGCTCAGACATTCTTCTTAGTCTGGTAGCTGCAGTCGCACCACCTGCGACTCCTCCAATGATGATTATTTTCATAGAAACAATTTGAGAAAGCAAAGGTATTTTTTTTCATCGACTAGTTGAGTAACTCATGTTACATTTTATTCAGGCTTCAACCCTAACTATGCATTTTAACTCAAATTACACATTCAAATCTTTGGTATCTAGATAAAACTAGGAATGGCATATTAATTGTTGAAATTGCTGGTGATAGAGCCAATAGTGGAAAGAATACTTTTATTAGCTTTCCTGTATTTTCTAAAAACTTGTTTGCAAAATATTTATACAAATGCACTCTCATTGATAGATTTGGTATTTGTACGCTTATTTTGTTTGTAGTACTTGAAATTGCTGTTTAAAATAATGTTTTGCCTACTCTATCATAATGTGAAAAATTTTATTTTTTCATTTTGTTAAACTTATTCATTCTATTTTTTATAAAAAATTCTATAATAAATAGATTGTTTACTAAACAAAAATTTATTTATTAGCAATCGGTTCCAGTATTGAAATTAAATCTTCTTTTGATACTGATTGTTGTTTTCCAGTTGCAAAATTTTTGATACTTACTTTATTATTTTTTAGTTCATCTTCACCAATTAAAATCACAAAAGCCACATTTTTCTTATTGGCATACTTCATTTGCTTGTCAAATTTAATAGAATCAGGGTATAATTCACAAGCGATATGATGTTCTCTTAAAAAGCTTAGTATTTCAAGGTTTTTATTCAAATATTGATTGTCAAAATTGATTAATAACACCTGTGCAGAATGATGAATATGAGGCGGAAACAAATTCTTTTCTTCCATCACATCATAAATTCGGTCTACTCCAAAAGAGATACCAACTCCCGGCACATTTGGCACATCAAACAAGCCAGTCAAGTCATTATATCTTCCACCACCTCCAATACTTCCCATTTGAATATCGAGCGGCTTCACTTCAATAATAGTACCTGTATAATAGTTTAAACCACGAGCCAAAGTAACATCGAACTGGATATTCTGAAAATAATTGAATAGGAAGCGAAGTTCTTTAATACCTTTAGTTGCAATATCTATATTGGAAAATAGGGTTTCAATTTGCGATAGCAATAAAAAATTGTTGGTATTATTTTGGTGAAATGATAAGTATTGTTGAATTGTTGAAATAGCATCATCACTCAGTTGTTTTCTTTTTAATTCTTCCACCACTTGATTTAAACCAATTTTATCCAGCTTATCAATAGCTAAAGTTATATCAGTCAAAAGGTGAATGCCACCACATTTTAAAGCTAATGCTGCTAACACTTTCCGGTTATTGATACAAATTTGAACAGGTATTTTTAAGTGTTGAAATACATTTATATAAATTTGTAAAAGTTCAATTTCATTTATCAAACTATCGCTACCAACAATATCAGCATCACATTGGGTAAATTCTCTGTATCTTCCTCTCTGTGGGCGGTCTGCACGCCAAACTGGTTGAATTTGATAGCGTTTAAAGGGCATGTTTAATTGGTTTTTATTCATGGCTACAAATCGAGCAAACGGAATGGTCAAATCATATTTCAATGCCCTTTCTGTGATTCCTTTTACATTTTTACCTTGCAACACTTTTTGAAAATCTTCATTGGCTTGTTGATGTTTTTCCACTCTTTCAAGACCATTATTTAGGATTTTAAAAATTAGTTTATCACCTTCATCTCCATATTTACCCATGAGTGTTTCTAAGTTTTCAAAAGCGGGGGTTTCGAGAGGCTCAAATCCAAAAAGCTCAAATTGAGAGCGAATTATTTGAAAAATAAAATTACGTTTATAGACAGTTTCGGGTAAAAAATCTCTCGTTCCTTGTGGTAATGTTGGTTTCATCGTAAATTTTATAAGTTTACAAAAATAATCAAATGCAGTTAATAGAGATTAATATATATTTACCGATTAAAAATTTTATATCAAATGAAGAAGTTTCTTTTTTTATTTATTTGCGTTTTTATTAATTGGGGACTTTATGCTCAACATGGATTTGTGAAAGGGTTTGTATATGAGAAGCAAAATAGTGAGCCGATTATTGGGGCAACGATTCAACTAAAAAATACGAATAAAGGAACACAAAGCAATGTGGATGGATTTTTTAATATTACAAAAATTGAACCGGGCAATTATACTTTAATAGTGAGTGCTTTAGGTTTTGATATGGCAGAAAAAGAAATTACGATTGAAAACGATGATGTTACCAATGTCAAAATTTATTTAGAAAAGAAAGCTCGTGAGTTAAAAGGAGTGAGCATTTCTGCAAAAAAACAAGATAGAATTTATGAAACAAAAGTAGGGCTAACAAGGATTACACCGAAAGAAATGAAAATCATGCCGAGCATTGGAGGTGAAGCCGATATTGCTCAATTTTTACAAGTGATGCCGGGAGTTGTTTCAACCGGAGACCAAGGGGGTCAGCTTTATATCCGTGGTGGTTCTCCCATTCAAAATAAAATATTACTCGATGGAATGACGATTTATAATCCTTTTCACTCCATTGGATTATACTCCGTGTTTGAAACGGATGCCATTCGAAATGCAGACGTGATGAGTGGTGGATTTGGAGTAGAGTATGGCGATCGCACATCGGCAATTGTGAGCGTTGTGACTAAAGACGGTAACAAGAAAAATCATTCAGGAAAAGTTGCAGTCAATCCTATTTTGGCAAAAATATTTTTAGAAGGACCTATTTTAAGAGATAAAGAAGATAGCTCTACCTCTCTTACTTATATCGCTTCATTCAAACATAGCTACTTGAAAAATACTTCCCCTGCCTTATATGGATTTTTGGGAGAGCCTTATAAATCAAAACTTCCTTATACCTTCACTGATGCTTATGGAAAAATAAATTTAAGCACAAACACTGGAAGTAAAATCAGTCTATTTGGATTTAATTTTAACGACCAAGTGAACTATTTAAACACTTCAGACCTCAAATGGAACAACTATGGAGTCGGTTCAAACTTTGTCATAACACCAGGTTCTTCTTCATCCATCATATCAGGCGGATTTTATTATTCCGATTATAAAATTGGATTAGAAGAGGCGGATAGCCGTCCAAGAGAAAGTCAAATCAATGGCTTTGATGCAAGTGTGAAAGTAACAAGCTACTTAGAAAATTATAGCGAATTGAACTATGGTGTGGAGTTTAACGGATTCAAAACTGCATATCAATATTATAATTTTTTAGGCTATTTACAAGAGCAAAATGATTACACAACACAAGTAGGTGCATTTGTCAAATTGAAAAAATCGTTTAGTAACAAATTCATTGTAGAACCTGGGTTACGTTTACAATACTATGCTTCATTGCCTGTGGGTCGTCTAGAACCTAGACTAGCCTTGAAATACAACATCTCAGATAAAATTCGCATCAAAGCGTCCAGTGGATTATATTCTCAAAATATCATCTCTTCAAAATCAGATAGAGATATCGTCAACTTCTTTGCCGGATTCTTAACAGCCCCAGATTTCGAAATTCAAAACCCAGATGGAACAACCGCTAAAAACAATATCCAAAAAGCCTTTCACTTAATCGGTGGTATTGAATTTGAAATTAAAGATTTTGAATTTACGGTAGAGCCATGGTATAAAAAATTCACACAACTCATCACCCTCAATCGCTATAAATTATTTGCAAGTGACCCCGATTTTAGCATCGAAACAGGGAAGGCTTACGGAGTGGATTTCACCGCTAAATATTCCAAAGGAAGACATTATTTCTGGGGAGTGTATTCTTATGGATATGTTGATAGAAACGATGGAAGACAAACTTATCCAACTCCTTTTGATAGGCGACATAATGTCAATTTATTAGCATCTTATACCGCAGGAAAAAAATACGATTGGGAATTTTCGATTCGATTCAATTATGGTTCAGGCTTCCCTTTCACACAGACTCAAGCATTTGTTGAAAACATCAATTTCAGCAATGGAATCAATACGAATTATTTGACACAAAACGGAAACTTAGGCATTTTATATGCTGATCAAATCAATGGAGGCCGCCTTTCAGACTATCATCGCTTAGATTTATCGGTGAAGAAAAAATTCAAAATGAAAAGCAACTCATTGATTGAAGCAAGCGGTAGTATCAGCAATGCATACAACCAACAAAACATCTTTTATATTGACCGTATCAGAAATACAAGAGAATATCAACTACCAATATTTCCTAGCCTTGGCTTAGCATGGATTTTCTAATTTGATAAATCATCTGCTCGTATTTCATTGCTCGATTTTTTTTCATTTACTAAAAGACATTTGGGAGTAACTTTGTCAAAATATAAAATCAAATGAAAATAGATATATTAGCCATCGTTGCCCACCCTGATGATGCAGAGCTTTCTTGCAGTGGCACCTTAATGCTGCACAAATTGAAAGGCTATAAAACTGGCGTTGTCGATTTAACACAAGGAGAATTGGGCAGTAGAGGCAGCGTCGAAACTCGACAAAGAGAAACTAGCATTTCCAACCAAATTTTGCAATTAGATGTTAGAGAAAATTTGAGCATGAGAGATGGCTTTTTTGTGAATGATGAAAAACATCAATTAGCAATTATCAATATATTGAGGAAATATCAACCCTCTTTCGTCATTACCAATGCTCCTCACGACAGACATCCCGATCATGGTCGAGCAGCCAACCTCGTGAAAGATGCCTGCTTTTATTCAGGATTAATCAAAATTGAAACATTTCATCAAGGTGAAAAACAAAATCCATGGAGACCTAAAAAGGTGTTTCAAATGATACAAGATGTGTTTATAGAGCCTGACTTTATTATTGATATTTCAAGCACGATAGATCAAAAAATTGACAGCATCAAAGCATACTCTTCGCAGTTTATCGGTGAAGAAAATGATGGCCCATTGACTTATATTTCAAGTAAACAATATATTGAGCGTTCGCTTTATCGCTCTAGCATGTTAGGCAAAAGAATTGGTGTGCAATATGGTGAAGGTTTTATCAAGACAAACTCTATCGGACTAAACGATTTTAGTTCGTTTATTTTGCCGGAGTTTGTTTAAAAAGCATAATTGCCCTGCTCATCATACATCACTGGTAATGTTCTATGAGTGGCTTCAAAATAATCATAAGCTCTTTTTAGATTGACCCAAAAGGCTTGTTTTTCGGTTTCATTTTTATATTCTTTGCCAATAAAATCTAAGCCCTTTTGAGTATATCTCAATGGATAAACTTGCACTGGAATATTCAACTGCCCATAAATACGTGCCATCATACTAATCACATAAATCTCTTCAATCCATTGGTCTGTCATTGGAAGGCAACCTACTGTCATGCAAGCACCATGAATATAAATATCTCCACCGGGTCTTTCTCTATTTCCAAAAATTAAATCAGAATAATTTGGGTAATTAATCAACATCGAAAGATAAAATTGACTGTTAGGCTTGAAGTCAGAAATGAAATAAAATCCTTCCGGCACTTGCTTATCACCTTCCCATCTTTTAGGTCCTAAAATCCCAGACAATGCACAAATTTTATAATTTTTGATTAAAACAAAAGTGTCTTCAACTGAGTTGCGAGCCCACAACTCTAATTCATTAGAAGCCTTGATGCCTCTATATAAAATATTAGTACAAGGGTATTTTATTTTTTTATCTTCAAATAGTTTTTTGATTGTTCCTTCATTTTTTGAAACGGCATTTCGCACCCTATCAAAAGACATTTGATAGCTTTGGAAATTATAGTCAGGGAATTTGTTTTCGATGCTTGGTTTTTGTGCATTGACAATTGAAAATACAACCATTGATAATAGAAAGAGTAGTGTTCTATTTTTCATTTAAAAAATTTCTTAAAAATAATGAGTGGTGCAAAATTAAGATTTAAAAAGTAAAAAAAATGATAAAGTCACTTTGGTTGAAAAAATACTACGTTTTCATTCAATATATTTCTTTTGAAAATTATTTTTAATAAATAAAAAAAATATAAACGATGCATTGATGACAATGCAAAAAAATAGAAGGATAAAAGATAAATATATTGATAAATGAATGCTATTCTTTTTTTAGAAAGTCTGAAAACACTAACTCAAAAATTAGAACAAAAGCAAGATGTATTCAAAGCTAGATGTCGTTATCTGAATGAACGTCAAAAGTAAATCAGAAATATATCATCGGCAATCAGCCATTTAAATGATTTAGCAATCAAGTTTCCCGAGATTCAATTAAGCACTTTAAAAAAGATTTACAATACCTGAGAAACGAACAAGTGCTAACTATGATTGATAAAGGAAATGTGTATGTGACCAATAAAAAAATAATCGAGTTGTATGAATAATGAAATAATATCAGCAAATTCAAATAGAGCAACAGTTGGATAGATCAGAACAAGTTAATATACCCAAAATGAATTTTAGAATTTTTAAATTCAAAATCTTGATACTGATTTTTCCTACTCCATAACTCAAATTGAAAATTCCTGATTTCGTTTCAAAACTCATTCCCAATCCCAAACTGTAGGGCGTGTCCTTTGTGAGCTTATCTAAATATCTGACATGGATATAGCCTATGTCACTGAATACAAAAAAATAGGAATTGCTTGAGATTAAATAATGCGGCTCAAGCGTGAACACATGATACTGATTGACAAACAAGCTGGCTTCATCAAATCCTCTCAACAATTTACTTCCACCAATTTGATATAATTCATTTTTAAATAAATTACTACTACTATATGCAATACCAGCTTGATAAATACTTGCCATTGCTAATCGTTTGGTCAAAGGAAAATAATAATTCGCCTGAACGGTCAGATTGTATTTGTAGTTTTTCATTTGCAAAGTATCATACAAATATGAAAATTTTTTTTGCGATACAGGGTCTATGGTATTCTCAATGGTAGTATTTCGGAGCATTGTACGAAACGACACCGATGCATTGATGACCACTTTATAACCTTTCGTTGGATTCAGTTTGTAATTCAAATTTTGATAAATAATTTCACTACCAATCGTTTTGTATGTTATATCTGCATTGCTTGGCAGCTCGCGAGTTGCAATTAAATTTTCTACATTAACAGTTCCTAATCTAGAACTGGATAATTGATAGTATAACTTCAATCTGTTATTAGCATCAAGCTGATAAAACGCTCCAAGTTCGCCATGAATCGTACGAAAGCTAGTGTCTTTTTTATAAAAATCAAAAGTGCCACTCGCACCAATGGAAGTGCCTAGCAAATAAGGAATAGAAACATTTACATCATATCGAGGAGATTTATATTGCAAATTTTGCCAATTCAATTGCAAACTTTCACCTAATGAAAGTGCATTTACAAATGCTAATTTTACATCACCGGTTAATAAAAACTTACCACCTGTTTCCTCCGTATTGGGTTGCATTCCAATGAGTACATCTGCTCTATTAGCCGACTTTGGTTTTAAGTATAGATTGAGTTTATTTTTTGTAGAAGTAAAATCCATTCTCCACGGTGCAGATGCTTGAATAAATGATAATTCGCTGATTCGCTTGTTGATAGATTTGATTTTCGATTCATTGTACAATGCCCCTTTCCGAATACCTAAATATTGTGTAATAAAATTGTAAGTGACAGGCGAATCATCATTGAGCAATATCGTATCTAAGCGAATCTCAGGTCCCTTATCAAGGGATAAAATTGCCGAAATTTTGTTGTTTTCACTGCTCACACTGTCGAGTTGTATTGAGGCAAAAGGGTATCCTCTATTTTCAAAATATTCAATGACACCATCAAACAAATTTTGCAATTTAGAAATTTGAATCGTTTGATTGAAATAGTTTTTTTCAGTTAGGTGTAGTTGGTTGATTAATGGTGTCGGTATGTTTTTATTTTTCAATGAAGCCCATTGATATGCTTGATTAAGCTGAACTGAAATATGTGTGTTCGAATCAATTTGGTTTAGACTATCGATTTGCAAACACAGATATCCCATACTATACAATTTTTTTTTCGCTTGATTGAGTGATTGATTACAGGTAGCAATATCTAGGAATTGAGTAGGAATTTTAGTGAGTTTTAAAAAAGAATCTTTACCGACCCCATCTACCAAAAGGTTGTGGGGCAATGATTGCGATGATGCTATTAATGCATTGCACAAAAGAAGAGTGAAATATAAAATCGTTTTTCTCAACAGAATTTTTAATCCTTTAAATTTATACAAAGAAACTACATTTGTTATAAATTTAAATTTAGATGGCAGGCATTTATATTCATATTCCATTTTGTAAAAAGGCTTGTCATTACTGCAATTTTCATTTTTCAACATCTGCTAACTATCAAAACGAAATGATTGATTCAATATTGCAAGAATTATTCATACAAAAAGATTTTTTTGAGAATGAAAAAATTGAAACAATTTATTTTGGAGGAGGTACTCCCAGCTTTATTGAAACTTATCAAATTGAACGAATTTTAAATCAAATTCAAAACTATTTTTCTTTACAAGATTCGTTAGAAATTACACTGGAAGCAAATCCTGATGATTTGAAAAAAGAGAAAATTCAGTCATTAAAAAAAATTGGTATAAACCGATTAAGCATCGGAGTCCAGAGTTTTTTTGATGAAGATTTAATTTATATGAATCGAAGTCATCATGCAAAACAAGCCATACAATCAATTGAAGATATCATCACCGCTGGGTTTACAAATTATAGTATTGATTTCATTTACGGATTTCCATTATTGAGTGATGAAAAATGGCAAAAAAATATTGATTTGCTTACTCACTATCAAGTCCCGCACCTATCATGTTATGCTATGACAGTTGAAGCTAAAACTGCATTGAATTATTTAATTGAAAAAAAAGAAAATTCCACCAATGAATGAAAGTCAATCGGCCGATCAATTTATATTTTTAATGGACCGATTGGCCGAAAAAGGATATCATCATTATGAAATTTCTAATTTTTCACGCAAAGGATATGAAGCCATTCATAATAGTAATTATTGGAAAAGTAAAAAGTATCTTGGTATTGGTCCTTCAGCTCATTCTTATAATGGTAAACAGCGTTTTTGGAATATTTCAAACAATGCAAAATATATAAGTTCCTTATCAAAAAATCTACTCAATCAAGAAGAGGAAACCCTTACCCACAAAGATATTGCAAATGAAACAATCATGATTTCACTCAGAACATCAAAAGGAATTTCTAAAAAGATTATTGAAGAATTATTGAAAAATAGGGAGCTAGAAATATTTCAAACAAAAATTAAAAATTATATAAAATCCAATTTGATTTTTGAACAAAATGAGTTCTATATTTTAACTCAACAAGGAAAATTATTTGCAGATCGAATTGCAATGGATTTGTTCATTGACACTGAATATTTATGACGTTTGTTGTTGATGATGAAAGGATAAAATATTCTCATATACTTCTCTCCAACCACGCCATAATCTATCCGTCCCCAATGAAAAATTATGCCAAACAGGAATAAACATCCCCTCTGTTTTTCGAGTGACTTGATAATAATGCTCCAACTCTTGAGTTGCTTGATTTGTTGAATATTTTTGTTCGAAAAAAGAATTACACTCCATATAGCAAAAAGGAAATACTCTCATATTACTCACCTTATTTTCACCCACATCAAACCACAAAAATGAACTAGAAGTACTTGCTCTAAATCCGTTGATACTACCATATCCCATGGAATATTCTTCTGTGATTCCTAATTGGGCTAACTGCTTATAAGTGCGTGGGATTCTGAACCGAATATAGTGTTGACGACTTTTGTTTGAACGAAAAATCGTTATTTCTTTTTTCAATAATTCATTATCATCACTGGTTTCATAAGATGGGTGAATCCCCACTTTATATTTTTGAGAAATAGATTGTATCAAATTCTGCATGAGAGAATGAGAATAAGCAATGTTTTTATTGAATGTACTTCTTTGTCCAATTAAGAAAAAATAAATCGGTTGAAGTGCATACCGTTCATGGATTTCATCTAATAATGAATACACATCATAAGGGTCTTTTTGCTTGTCAACTAGAACAGAAATTCTTTGTATGAGATTCAAAAAATCGAATTTCAAAATATCTTTTACTGCTGATAAAAATTGAACACCGCTTTGTTTTCCTTTAAAGCTATATGCAATGTCAATATCGTAGGTTGGAATAAATTGAAATGTTTTTGCAGGAAAATGAATTGTCGTTCTTTTTGATTGAATGACTTTTTTAAATTCAGAAAGCCATAAATCTACAAGTGGCAAATTAAGGAAATTCTCTTTAAAAGCGAGTGCCCATCGATGTGGGAAGCGATTGTGCTCATCGGTTTCTTCACATAAGTATTCTTCATAACGACTTATCAAATAAAAGCTAGCTGCAAAAATATCAAATGGAATTTCTCTATGATCATTTTGAAAGAAAATAGCTAGCTCCTTCCAATTTCCCATCACGATCTTTTGATTGCAAATTTTTGATTCAAATAATAAAGGATGAGGAATAATTTGCAAGTCAGATTTCAATGGAAGATTTGAGTAATTAATTTTAAAATAATCACTTGATTCAAAGGCAGATATATCATCAGTCCAATGATAAGTGCATAAAAAACTTTCCTCCAAAATCCATTTTAAAATATAATGAAGTCGAGTGCTTTGCTCTTTTGAATAAATAATAAAATCCCTCATTGTTATTTATGGCGTTCCGCAAATAATTGCTTGAAAGACTTATTAAAGTTGATTTCTGCTCTTCTTTTTACCCAACTTTCTTTAAAAAGGACGTTCACCACTTTTGATTTCATTTTATCACTTGCAAGGTCTATCAGTTTGCGATGAGTCATTGCTAACCTCCACATTTTCCATGAAGTTGATTCAGAAAAATCGGCAATATTTTTTTTCACTGTTAAGGTTCTATTATAATGCAACATCCCATGGATATTGATTTTGACAGGACATGTTTCTGTGCATGCTCCACAAAGTGAGGATGCATAACTCAGATGCACATTCTCTTTAAAATCTTTCAGATGAGGCGTAATCACAGACCCGATAGGTCCGCTATAAGTTGCACCATAAGTGTGCCCACCAATATTTTTATAAACAGGACATACATTTAAACAAGCTCCACAACGAATACAATACATCGCTTCTCTTGTGTTGACATCTTTTATTAAATTCGTGCGACCATTGTCAAGCAAAATAACATACATTTCTTGAGGCCCGTCTATTTCATTTTGTTTTTTAGGACCTGTAAAGATGCTATTATAAACAGTAATTTTTTGACCGGTGCCATAGGTTGCTAATAGTGGCCAATACAAGTTTAAATCTTCAATACTCGGAATTAATTTTTCGATTCCAACAATTGCAATGTGCACTTTTGGGAAGGAAGTTGTCAAGCGACCATTCCCTTCATTTTCTGTCACACAAACACCTCCTATGTCAGCTAATAAAAAATTACCTCCAGTTACACCCACCTGAGCTGTAACATATTTTTCTCTCAAATTTTTTCTTGCGACAAGAGTAAGCTCATTTGGTGTCAAATGAGGCTCTACACCTAATTTTTCATGAAACAATTTAGCAACATCTTCTTTGCTTTTGTGCATAGCAGGAGTCACGATATGATAAGGTGGCTCACCATCTAATTGCTGAATATATTCTCCCAAGTCAGTTTCTACACTTTCTATTTGGTTTTTCTCCAGGAAATCATTTAAATGTATCTCTTCAGTGACCATGCTTTTACTTTTGACAACTTGTGTGGTGTTGTGCTTTTTACAAATTTCCAACACAGCTTCGTTTGCCTCTTTTCCATCTCTTGCCCAAATTACATGCCCCCCATTTTCAATAAATTGTTTTTCAAACTCCAAAAGGTATTTATCTAAATTCTCAATTGTTTTCCATTTAATATTTTTAGCTTTTTTTCTTCCGCTTTCTAAATCGCTAAATTGTGTCTTCCCTCGCACGACAGCATCACTATATTTTTGGATATTAAATGACAGTTTGCGTTTATGCTCCATATCCATCGCTTTGACCTCACTCTTATTGAGAAATATTTTTTTTTAGTGTACTTGATGACATTTTATTCTTTTAAATCTATTTACAAAATTATTAAAAAGAATAGGGAAACTAAAACTTTATTTAAAAAGATACCTTGTTCTTATTAAATTTGAAGAACATTATACAATAAATTATGAATATGACAACTTTAATTATCTTGATTTTAATAGGATTTACAGCCGGTGTTTTTAGTGGAATGATTGGTATTGGAGGTGGAATTATTTTAATACCTGCTCTAATTTATTTTTTAAAACTTGACCAACATACTGCTCAAGGTACGAGCTTAGCTATCATGCTGCCTCCCATTGGTTTGTTTGCTGCTTATAATTATTATAAAGCAGGTCATATCAATATTTATTATGCAATCGTAATTGCATTGGCCTTTATGGTTGGTGGATACTTTGGCTCTGCTTGGGTAATCAAACTTTCTCCGGCTATTCTAAAAAAAATATTTAGTGTAGTGCTTATATTAATTGCAATCAAAATGCTATTTAGTAAATAATCAGAATGGTTTTTTTATGCTCTATTTGATATATTTTCCAATAACAGGTAATGTCGAAAATTTATCTTTATCAATAATCAACACCGTTAGTATAAATGTAAAAAACAAGAATAAATTGATAATGATTTTTACCCACAAAGAAGGAATATAAGAACCGATGAATTGAGATAAAATTGCAATCAAAGTTGAAAGAATTATATATTTTAAAATTTTAGAAACTTGATAAGGAATAGGATAATGCTTTTGCCCAAAATAATAGCTTGTAATCATCATAAATAAATAGCAGATAAATGTAGCCCATGCACTTCCTACATAGCTATATTTTGGAATCCATAATACATTTAAAATAATCGTAATCAAAGCTCCGCCTAGTGTTATGGCTGCTCCATACCAATTTTTATTAGTAAGTTTATACCAAATTGACAGATTATAATAAATACCCAAAAATACACCACCCATTGTCAAGATAGGAACAATCTCAATCCCTTCGCCATACTCCTTATACTTTAAAGTCATAATCACTTTAAACACATCTAAGAAAAGGCTGATTCCTAAAAACATACAACAACTAGCCAAAACAAAATAAAACATAATATTGGCATAGGTTTCAGGAGCATTTTTATTTTTAGAATGATTAAAAAAGAAAGGCTCTGCTGCTAAGCGAAACATTTGAATGAAAATTGTCATCAGCACTGCCAAGCGATAGTTTGCAGCAAAAACTCCTAATTCATGTTTGGCTTCTAATGCAGGCAGCGGGCTTACTTGCTGAAAAACTAAACGACTAAGCATATCATTTATCATTCCACCTAAGCCCACTATGATTAAAGGGAAGGTGTAAACCATCACTTGCTTCCATATCTCCTTATCAAATTGAAATTGGATGCAAAGCAGCTGAGGCAATAACATGAGCAACGTGACCCCACTTCCTACAATTCCACCAATTAAATAATAGGCAATCCCGATATTTTCACGATAGCCAAATAATAAAAAACTATCTGGATTATTGCGAGCAATATTCGGACAAACTCCAAGATACCAAATTACAAAAAGAACATTGATTAATATCCCCAAAAACTTTATCAATGCATATTTACGAGGCCTCTCCTCTTGTCGCAATTTTGCAAAAGGAAGTGCATTGAGTGTATCTAGAAAAACAATGATCGCCATATAAGTAACAAACTCAGGGTGCATTTCCATCGCTGTCATTTTGATAATTGGCTCTTTCAATGCAAGTAGTGCAATCGTTAAAAAAATAGTAGAGAGTAAAATAGAAATTGAAAGAGTATTGTAAACTTTTGATTTATCTTCTTGCTGAGCAAATTTAAAATAACTCGTTTCAAGTCCGTAGGTAAATAAAATATTCAAAAAAGGAAAGATGGCATAAATTTGAGTAATATCAGCAGTATCAACGGCTTTGTAGAGATAGATTAAAGAAAAGTTTAAAATATAACCTAAAAAACGTGTTGCGATACTTGGGATTCCATACCAAATCGTTTGACCTGCTAATTTTTTAATACTCATTTTAAGAATTCTATTTATACGTTGTAAAAATAGAATAAAGCATATAAAACTAGCCTCTCAAATTGAAATTAGTATTTATTTAGCATCAAGTTATTTATAAGATTATAAATTTGTAAAAAAAATAAATTATGAAAAAGATACTATTACTTGCGGCTGTCACATTTTTTTAGCTACTTCCAATCATTTTCACAAGGAGTGGAAATAACTAATGTTGAATTTAATAAAAAAAGTCAACCTGCAATTACAACGGATTTTGAAATGCCAGCAGATATTTCTACCTCAGCTATCCAGAAAAAATTAAGTTCTGCTAAAATTAAAGGAGGAAGTGTAAAAAATGGATTTATCACTTATCAAGAAGTTGTCATTCCTGAATTACATGGAGAAAAAATGGATGTTTATTTTAAAGTAGATGATAAAAATAATAATTCAAGCAGTGTAGCAATGCTTTTATCTAAAGGTTATGAAAACTTTATGAGCAGCGAAACTGATCCTCAAGTTTTTGAAAATGCTAAAAAATATTTAGCTTCAATGAAAAAAGACATCTTGAGTTTTGGTTACAATGCCAACATTCAAAAACTACAAGATAATAAAAAAAAGTCTTGAAAAAGATTTGAAAAAATCAACTAAAAAACGCTAGTTCTCTTGCAAAAGATAAATCAAAAATCGAATCAAATCAAAGAGATAATAAAGCCAAAATTGCATCTTTAAAATCAGAAGTGGACAACCAAAATAAAACACTTGAATTTGTAAAACAAAAAACAGGAACTGTTGACCAAATGGAAATGCTAAAAAAAGAAATCAGTAAACAAGAAGATGCTGTAAAAAAAGCGACTAAAAAATATGAAAGTGCAGTGAGTGATGATTCCAATTATAGCAAAGACCTTGACAAAGTAAACAACAAAATCAACGATAATATTACAGAACAATCTAAAATCAAATCAGAAATTGAAAATGTACAAAAAAATATCGCTGAACTCCAAGGAAAATTAAATGCTCTTTAATGGCATCCATAGCTTAGATATTTAAGAAAAAACAAATTCATTCATCAAAATAGAATACTTTCTATAACTTTTCCATGTGATGTGATAGATGTGAAGGCTTGTAATGTCAGGTTATTCAAATCCAAAATCGATTTCTTTTTTTATAAAAAATTTTTCTCAATTAAATGAAATGGATTATTTTATCACTGCTTAAATGTTCACTCGAATAGGAGGATTCTCAAAGAAAATTTATTGCTCATTGCAAGTGGGAATGTTTCTTTTAAAAATCTTTTATGGCATCAAGTGGATTTTATTTATCAATTAGAAGCACAGAAATACACAAAAAAATGAGAGAATTTTTTTACATATTTTTAGGAAGCGGACTCGGAGGAGTTACAAGGTTTGGTCTTGGAAAATTCATCAATACATTTAACAATACTCACTTTCCCTTTAGCACTCTGATTGTAAATGTCTTGGCGTGTTTTATTCTTGGCATCATGGTTGGACTTGCAGATGATAAGCAACTCATATCAGCTCAGATGAGATTATTTTGGGTAGTTGGTTTTTGTGGAGGCTTTAGCACCTTCTCCACCTTTAGCAATGAGGCATTGACATTGATAAATTCGGGTTTTCACCTTACCAATATTATCTATATTGTTTTAAGTGTGGCACTTTGTATTTTAGCTATCTATTTCGGTATTTGGCTTATCGCTGATAAATAAAATTTGCATAAATATTCAACGATTTTTCTTGCTTTTTTTAAAGAGATAACTTAATTAGAATCCTTGTAATATTTAATAATAAAATACAATTGGGATAAATTCAATTAAAACATTTGACTATTTACAAAATAATACTAGAGCAAATGATAACATTATTATAGTAGATGTAACCCTCATGAAATTGTAAAATTGAAAATTTTTAAGACTGAAACTTTTTATTTCTAAAAATTTAATATAAAAAAAAGGAGCTATAAAATAGCTCCTTTAAAAACTTAATTGCTTTTATTTTAATTTGCAATATCCTGAAGTTTCACACCATGCTTTTGCAGATTTCTTAGACAATTTAACACCTGATTTAGTTTCTGAAGTTTGTCCATTAACAGTACAAACACATGTCCAATTTTTTTTTGCATGAAGTCAAAGTAAAAGCTCCGAATGCAATTGCGAGAATGATAATTTTTTTCATAAAATATATTTTTGTTAATGCAAATGTAAAAATGTGAAATTTAAACACAATACCCATAATTGGGTATTTTGGGGTTAATCCTATTTTAATTTGCAATATTCATTGATTTCACACCATTTTTTGGCTTCCGCTTTTTTAAGTTTCCCATCTGAACTGATAATAGTCGATTTCCCATTGATTGTTACACATTCGCAGGTAAAATATTTTTTGCATGAAGAAAAAGACAATAAGGCAATACCTAATAGTAAAAATAATGGTTTTCTCATTTGATGATATTTTTCACAAATATAATAAAGTTGCTAATGTTTGCAAGGAGTTTTTCAAAAGCATTTTATTTTTACTATATCAAAACAGAACTATTTATTAAATTTGAACGATTTTTATATAATTATGAATAAGATACATTACACGATCATTATCACTTTCTTTATGGGTATTTTATATTCTTGTAATAAAGTGCCAAACCATATAAAATATATCCCGAAAGATGCAGTTGGTGTGTTTTCGATTAATATGGATAACCTTAGCAAAAAAATGATTTGGAATTTGTTGACAGGAAGTGAACTTTTTGAAGAAATGCAAAAAGATTTTAAAAATGAAAATTCCAAAAATGCACTGAAAGATGTATCCAATATTGGTTTAGATCCCATGTCTGTTTTGTATGCTTATTATTTAGGTGAGCAGTCAGATAATAAAAAACTTTATATCACCATGGCGATGAAAGATCAAAAAAAATTCGAGTCATTTCTTAAAAATAATTATCCTAACATTCAAATTCAAGATGCCCCAAAATTTAGATACGGAACGGTTGAAAATAAATTATTTGTAAGTTGGAATAAAGAAGTACTTATTGCGATACCGATATTGACTCAAAAAGACTCTGAAATATTATCAACCGCTGATAGTACTGCATTTCAACCAGAAGATTACAGACACAAATTAGAAGAAATTTATATTTTAGAATCAAAGAACTCAATCAAAGAACTACCTCATTTTATGGCATTACAAAAAGCAGATCATGATTTTTCAGTATGGTTAAATTATGAACAAATTTATCGAATGAGTGAACCGATGATTGATCAAACTACTAAAATGTTTTTGAAAGATAAATTTGTCGAAGATGCAGCATTAGCAGTTGGTTTTGATTTTGAGAAAGGTACTGTTGGTATGGATATGGATTACTTTTTCAGCAAAGAACTTGCTTCTATTTATAAAAAAAATATCAATAATAAGTTTGATGAATCTCTACTTCAATCGATTCCATCAAAGTCGCTCACTGCACTTTTGACTTACAGTATAAAACCTCAACTTTTTCAAGATATTTTAAAAGAATTTAAGCTAGAAGGATTGCTGTCATTGGCTTTGGCTGGTGCTGGACTCACGTCAGACGATTTGTTTCAAACCTTTAATGGAGATGTGCTTTTCGCAGTGACAGACTTGAAAGAGCAAGCCCAAAATGCACAAAACGCTCTTGTTGATAATGCACCTGAATTTGACTTGTATTATGCAATGAGTTTAAATAATTCATCAAAACTTCAAAAAATATTACAAACAGGAGTGAAACAAAATGTAATCACAAAGGATGGAGATGTTTATAAATCAAGCCTCGATGCGGAAGGAGGGATGATGTTTGATCAACAAAAATTGGTGTATAGTAATAAAATTGAAAACACAAAGAAATTTTTTAATGAACAACATAACACTGAGTTACTGCCGTCTAATGTGTATTCAAAAGTAAAATCAAACCCCATTACGTTTTATGTAGATCTACAAAAAATTTCACAAATGATATCTGGAAAATCAATGAGTGATGAGGATAAAGATTTGTTGAAAGAGTTTCAAAAACTGTTTACTTACGCAATTGTTTATGGAGGTAAAATGAAAGGAAATGCAAATCATTTTGAAGGCAATTTATTTTTTGAAAATAAAAATGAAAATGCGATGATTCAACTATTGAACCTTGCTATGAAAGCCAAAAAAATTGTAGATAAAAAGGAACAAACACAACCCAGTATGATTGATACTTTAAATGTTTAACTCGTTTTAATTTATATTTTGATATTCCAAAAAATATTTCAATTCGTACACTTCCTCTATTTTGTTTTAATCCTTGGAACGCTTATACTTATTGCATTTCCAATAACGCTCATTGTATCTTTTTTTTCTCAAAAGGTGATTGATTTTTGGATGTTTCATCAAATGAAATTATCAGCAAATATTTTATTATTTACAACCGGTCTGATTCCTACCAATCTATTTAGAAAAAAGGTCGATTTCTCAAAAACTTATATCATCATTCCCAATCATTCAAGCTATTTAGATGCCGTGAATATTTATACAGCTATGCCAAAAATTTTTAAGAGTTTAGGTAAAAAAGAATTAGAAAATGTACCTGTTTATGGGACTATTTTTAAAACAGTTTGTATCAGTATTGATAGGTCTTCACTGAAAGCAAGAGCATTGAGTTTTCGAAAAATGAAAGCAGAATTGGAGCGTGGAATTTCAATTTTAATTTTTCCTGAGGGTACATTTCCCGACGAGCCAAGAAATGATTTGTTGCCATTTCTAGACGGATGCTTTTCATTAGCCATTATGCAACAAGTAGAGTTGCTTCCTGTTCTTTTTCAAGACTCATCTAATCGCATTCATCCATCTAATATTTTAAAAATCAGTATTGGTAAAAACCGTTCAATTTTTCTCCCGCCTATTTCAACGAATCAACTTCAAAAAGATGACATCGAAAAATTAAAATTATTTACACAAAATTATATGCAATCTTGCAAAGATTTTTTAGCTGGAAATGAGCCATCACAACTTTGGAATTATGCTATGGAATATCAAAAAAATCATTCAATTTTGTAGTTATGAAATATGCGGACATTATATTGCCTCTTGCTATTGCGAATACCTATACATTCGGCGTCCCTATTGAATTTCAAGAAAAAATAAAAATTGGAATGAGAGTAGAAGTGCAATTCGGAAAACGAAAAATATATAGTGGGCTAGTAATGAAATTACACAATCAAAAACCAGAAGTGTATGATGTAAAACCAATTCGTTCAATCATTGATGAAAATCCTATTGTGAATGAATCTCATATCGCCTTTTGGCAATGGATAGCGACTTATTATATGTGCAACTTGGGTGATGTGATGAATGCAGCACTACCTTCGTTTTTAAAAATGGAAAGTGAAACATACGTTGTAATGAATGATGAGCTGAATTTTGATGAATATGAATTGAGTGATGATGAATTTATGGTGATGCAGGCATTGCAAATTAGAAAAGAACAAAAAGAGCGTTTCACAAATGAATCTAAATAAATATTGAATGATCCATTTTGGTTTATTTTGTATTTTCAATTACCTTAATAATTTCACTTTTACGTTGTCGTAAATCAAACCTAACAAGAGAATATTTTCAACCAATGTTAATTTCTGAAGATTGATTATTGTGAAAATATTATCAATATAATCCAATATAAATGTCAATAACAAATATTCGTCAACCCCAGTTTGATATATTGAATGGAGTTTGTCGTTTTGTTCCTTTTCATTGTAAAAAAATAACGAGGTAAATTTCAATGAATCAATCGGTGAAAAGTCCTGTCAGACAGATTTTCAGAATAATTAAATTTACTTTATAGAACTTTTGATTTATTTTCATTTTATCTACTGTATTGTCTTCAATAATTGATATGAAAAATACTTGGCGATGTGCTGAAATTCTATATCCAGGACAAAAATGCCGACAAGTGTTGATTTATATCGAGGTACAATGTAAAAGACTCTTTAAAGCAAAGGAATTGCATTTAATGGAATCAATAAATGCTAAGATTATAAAGAGATTAATAGCAATTGTACTGAGAATATTTAGAACTTAGAAATGGTATTAGCACTACTGACAGAGAGCGAGGCTATACGTATGATTACAGTATTGGTAAGGCTTTCAAAGAAAAAAGGACAAGTTGTCAAATACGACTTGTCCTTTTTTGTTACCCCACCTGGATTCGAACCAAGACAAGCAGTACCAAAAACTGATGTGCTACCATTACACCATGGGGCAATTGAGGTGCAAATATAATTATGTTTTGATAATTTACAAAAATGAATTAAACTAATTCAACAATTTTTTTTGCAACAAATTCTACCTCATCTAAGGTGTTAAAATGACTAAATGAAAATCGAATAGGCAATGCTTTTGAATGAGGATACGCATGTTGGATCACGTGGCTTATACCTTGAGCTCCGCTGCTGCAAGCACTACCACTAGAAACACAAATCCCTGCAATATCTAAATGAATACTCAACATTTGTGTTTTCTCACTTTGTGGAAATCCAACATTCAAAACAGTATATAAATTTGTATCTGCTAAATCACCATGAAAACAACAATTTGGGATTGTCTCTTCAAGCAAAGATTTCAACTTATGTTTTAATGATAGTATATGTGCCCTTGATTGTTCTAAGTCTTGATATGCCATATCTATTGCTTTTCCCATTCCAATAATACCAGCTACATTTTCAGTGCCTGCTCGCATATTTCTTTCTTGTGAACCCCCAACTAGTAAGGGTTTGATATTAGTTCCCCCTTTAATATATAAAAAACCTATTCCTTTTGGACCATGAAATTTATGAGCAGAAGCACTTAAAAAATGGGCTCCTATTTCTTCTATGTTTAATTGAAAATGCCCAATGCTTTGCACAGCATCGGTGTGAAAAAAAGCGTTATGTGTTTTGCAAATTTTTCCAACACTTATAATATCGGTGACATTGCCAATTTCATTGTTGGCGTGCATAAGGCTAACAAGGCATTGCTCTTTCGATTCGGCTAATAATCTTTCTAAATGAGCTAAATCAATATGCCCATTTTCTTTCAGTTTGACATAAGAAATTTTACAATCATACATTTGGCTATAATGTGTGATGCTGTGTAGTGTTGCATGGTGCTCGATGGGAGAGGTGATAAGATGAGTGCATTTTAAATCTCTACAAGCACTGTGAATAGCGGTATTGGTGCTTTCAGTTCCGCCACTAGTAAAAAATATTTCTGATGGTTTCGCATGAATAATCTGTGCGATTAATTTTCGTTGTTTTTCAATAGCCATTCTGGTTTCCCGCCCATAGCTATATATAGAGGATGGGTTTCCCAAAATGTTCAGTAAAGTAAGGAAGCATTTCTTCAAAAACCTCTTTTGCAAGAGGAGTTGTAGCTGCGTTGTCAAAGTAAATTCGGTTCATACAAAGTGGTAAAATTATAAAATAAAAAATAATCTAACATTCAAAAATTTATTTTTTATCTTTTATGTATTGTGAAAAATTATATTTAATCCACATTTTTATTTCTAAATCAGTGGCTGCTCGAGCAAAATCATACTCCATAGGATTGGCATTCATGAAGGTTTGTGCTTCTTCTTCATTGAGCTTGGTCAAAGAAATAACTAACTCTTTTGAATATCGACTATCAATAAAAATTTTGCTTCTCCATATCGACAATTTGATTTTTAAACTTGCGAATATTTTTATGCTTTTTTGAAAATTTTTCATAAGCAGAAGTAATAGGAGAGGCCATTGATTTTTGTTGTTCGTATTCAAAAACATCTTTGTAAATATCAGCCTACGAGCTGAGTCTAATTGATATTGAGTGGGACCTTTTTTGATGACAATATTTTTGAGCATCACTGTTGCGGGCTTCATATATATTGTAATATATTGAGCCGAATTATTTTCTGTTGCAATGATGACTTGATTTTTATATCCAACCATGCTAAAAATAATATGGTCTGATGGTTTTGCTTCTATTTGAAAATAGCCAATATCATTGGTATAGGTTCCATCGTGTGTAGTGAGGTTTTCAATGCGAACAGGGTTTAAAGCGGTTTTAAAAGTGGAATCATAAACAAAGCCCCTGTATAGGGTTTGAGCATTCAGTAAGTTTCCTAAAAACAAACATAAAATGGATAGAACATATTTCACGCTTCAAAAATAATGGGTTTTAAATAAATGATTCTGTTAAAATCGCTAAGACACAACTAGCTCATAGAATGCATCCTTCTGGAAATATTTTTTGGCTAAATTTTGAATTGTTTCAGGAGTTATACTTTTATAAATTTCGATATTGCTATAAAATCGATTTTCGTCAAACCCGTTTAAAATAAGCCCTTTCCAGCGTTGCATGATTTGGAATGTACCATTAATCTCTGCTAAAATAGATCCTAATAAATAATTTTTCACTAGGTCTAATTCTTCAATAGATACTAGTTCATTTTGGAGAATTTCCATTTCTTTATACACTTCTTTTATTGCTAATTCGCAAACATCAATACCAGCTTCAGTTGAAATCAATAAAGCACTTGCATGTCTTTGACTTAATATCATACTGTGAATACCATAGGTATATCCTTTTTCTTCACGAATATTACTCATCAATCGAGAGCCGAAAAATCCACCAAACAAAGTATTTAAAATCACCATTGGAACAAAGTCGGGATGTGTTTTTTCAACAAACATACTTGAAAGTCTTACAGAGCCTTGCACCGAGGGGTTTTCATGTTTTATTCTAATTTGTTTTTGTTGAGCTGGAGACAATGTGTGGGTGGGTTGATAGGGAGTAGGGTTACTATTCCAATTACTAGACCCAAATATTTGATGAATTTGTTTTTTATCATCTTCTGAAAACATTCCAGCGAGAAACATTTTACAATTTGAAAAATGATATTGTTTTTTTAAATACGATTTTAAATCTTCCGAAGTTATTTGATCGTAGTCAGAAGCGTGGTAATATTTACCATAAGGGTGCTGAAATCCGAACATAAACTCATCAATTTTCCGATTAGCAACAAAATCTGTTTTGAGCAATTGTACGCTTAATCTTTGTTTGGCATTTTGAATGAAGATATCTAATTCATTTTGATAAAATTGAGTGTCAGTAATTAAGCTAAAAACAATCGGTAGAAGTTTGGAAAAATGCTTGGTAAGACAGCTAACACTGATGGTTGCCAAATCTGTGTTGCAATTGACCTGCACCGATGCTCCATATTGCTCAATCGTATCGTTGATTTGAAAAGAGTTGAGATTGGTAGTGCCACTTTTGAAAAGCCCGGCAACCGTTTGAGCTATTGCATTTTTTGTTCGTACCAGATGCCCGCTTCAAAAACCATTTGAAAATTCACAACCGGTTCAATCGTGTCTAAAAGAGAATAAAGAGGTATTTGATTATCTAAATGTTCTGTTTCAATTTGACTTAAATGATAAGTAAATTCTTGTGGAGAGAATACGGGAGGGGCTATATTTCTTTGTAATATCATGTCTATTTTTTTAGAGGAGAGTCGGGCTCATTGGCAAAAAGTTTATAGGCTTGTCTATCAACGAAGCTCGGAAAAAATTTGTTGAGCCAAACGGTCAATTTACCTTGAGTGCCCATAATGAGTGTTCTTTTTTTATATTCAATTGCATGCAAAATTTTTTGAGCACATTCTTCTGCACTCATCAAATTTTTTTTCATTGAGAGGAGTTTTCTTTTTGAGCATTTCCACTTGCATTTAAAGCAACGTTGCGAATGTTTGAAGCCACAAATCCGGGACTGACACAAAGAACATGAACTCCATCATGCAATAGCTCAACTCGCAATGATTCGAGAAATCCTTGCATTGCAAACTTTGAGGCTGAATATCCTGTGCGACAGGGTAGCCCTTTGTATCCCGCTATTGATGAAACTCCAACGATGCTTCCTTTGGAACTTAAAATATGAGGTAGGGCATATTTTGTGCAATACACCGTTCCCCAAAAATTAATATCCATTGTTTTCTTTAAAACAGAAAGGTCAACTTCATTAAACATTGCTCTCATGCTGATACCGGCATTGTTAATTAATATATCTAATCTACCAAATTCCTGAATGCAGGTATTGATAAACTGTTGACAGTCGGTTTCATTACTCACATCTGCTTGAAAAATTAAAAGTTGTTTAGAAAAGTTGCTAATTTTTTGTAATTCTTGAAGTTTGTTTTCATCACGTCCGCAGACAGCTACTTTTGCACCAAATCTTAGTAAATGCAAAGCCAAAGCCTTTCCTATGCCCGATGTTGCACCTGTGATTGCAATCATTTTTTGATTGAAAAATTTACTCATTATTATAATTGCAAAAATAGTTTATAGATTTGGTTTGGTAGTTAAATTTTTTTTACTACATTTGCACTCCTTAAAAATAAGAAATTGTTTTTAAGAAATAATAGGGGATCTCGTAGCTCAGTTGGTAGAGCACATCACTTTTAATGATGGGGTCCTGGGTTCGAGTCCCAGCGGGATCACAAATAAAACGTTCAAATGCAGAGGTAATCACTGCTTGAACGTTTTTTTTTATATAAAATAAAAACGTTCAAAAAAAGCGTTTTTCAGAATACCCCGAAACTTTTCCACCATGTAGAAGGTTTTATACAAGAATTTCGCAAAGGTCTTATATTCGTAGGTTCGCAACAACTAATTACCATAAACAATACGCATTATTACTTAGATACGGTTTTCTTCAACACCATTATATTCTGATTGAATTCAAATCCCAAAAACTCAATAGCTATCTGAATTTTTATAAAACGGAAGTATTTGAGAAGTAGAAACCGTAATGAACAAATAATGTCAAGTGTCCAGCAAAAACGATATTCAAAAAATAACTATTTTTCGCCAATGTTGGTTTTATTCCCGATACGGCAGGATAGAATATCTTAGCAAGAAGGAAAAAATATTGGAATGTAAATATTGATTTCCAAATTAATATTTGTATTTATTTTTCCATCTAACCTTTAAAAACTTTCGAATCTCATCTTCTCTGGCATTTTGTCCCGGATTATAGAATACAGTGTTTTCAATAGGAGATGGTAGAAATTCTTGCCCTGAAAAATTCATGTCGTTTTGATGATCGTATTGATAATTTTTACCATAATTGAGCTCTTTCATTAATTGAGTAGGAGCGTTTCTTATGTGTAATGGGACTGATAAGTTCCCTTGCGACTTCACCATTGCGATAGCTTTGTCAATGGCCAGATAGGATGAATTACTCTTGATAGAAGTGGCCAAATAGATTGCACATTGTGATAGAATGATTCTTGACTCAGGATAACCTATTTTGTGAACGGCATCAAATGTAGTGTTGGCAAGCAATAAAGCATTTGGATTGGCATTCCCGATGTCTTCACTTGCAAAAATAACCATCCTGCGTGCAATAAATTTGACATCTTCTCCACCGATTAACATCCTTGCAAGCCAATACACCGCTGCGTTTGGGTCGCTACCTCGCATGCTTTTTATGAATGCTGAAATGATGTCATAATGTTGTTCCCCATTTTTATCATATAAGGCAATATTGATTTGTGCAACTTGCTGAACGAGTTTATTGGTAATGGTAATATTGGTTAAATGAGATTGAGTATTTACAACTAATTCTATCAGATTTAATAGTTTGCGAGCATCACCACCAGAAATGCTAATCAGTGCTTCACTTTCTTGAATGTTTATTTTTAATTGAGATAAAATAGAATCTTTTGTAAGGGCGTATTTTATTAGTTTTTGTAAATCTTCAAGCCTTAATGCTTTTAAAATATATACTTGACAGCGGCTTAATAATGCACTGTTGACTTCAAAAGAGGGATTTTCGGTTGTGGCTCCGATTAATGTGATGATTCCTTTTTCTACGGCATGTAATAAGGCATCTTGTTGACTTTTATTAAAGCGATGAATTTCATCAATAAACAAAATAGTATGTTTAGTTTGTTTAGCTTTTTCAATTACTTCTCTCACTTCTTTCACACCACTATTAATAGCATTGAGTGTGAAAAAAGGTCTTGCTGTTTGGCTAGCTATAATCTGAGCGATACTTGTTTTTCCAACTCCCGGAGGTCCCCATAAAATCATTGAAGGGATTAATCCGTTTGATAAGGCAATTTGTAATATTCCACCTGCATGTGTCAAATGTTCTTGCCCTATCAATTCCTCTAAAGAGTGGGGGCGTAAGCGTTCTGCCAAGGGAGTATTCTCTATCAATTTAATTTTCTTTTTGTTGATTTATTTTGAATTTCGATTATCATTTTTGATAATCTTTTTTCTTGCGTTTCTTTTTTTTCGCTTCTAAAACCCATTTCAGATATTCATTTTTACATGAGATACTCAACTTTTCAAATTGACTCAACACGGATTCATTTTTCTTTAATTCGTCGCTGATAAATGAAGGAATTTCAATTTCGTTTTTCATGTTAAATAGTCAACCCTTAAAAACCCTTTATCGCCGATTTGAGTAAAATAGGTTTGGGCACAAAAAGTTTGTTCATTGTATTAAAGGCAATTTCAAAAAGAGCCAAAAATATCCGTTTCCAGATATTCATCATCCTTTTGAAGTTAAATGCTGCTGCACTTAGCATTACATTTATATTGTCTCCAAATATTCCTTTGTAAAAATTACGACTCAAGCGATTGTCTGCCTTAAGATGGCCTATAACCGGCTCTATGGCTGCCCTGCGCTTAAATGATTTTTTGAGTTTTTGTTGTCTGTATTTGCTTTGCTTTTTATCATTAAAAGGTTTGGGTATTTGTATGAGTGTATCTCCAATTTGGATATGGCCTCTGTATCCTCTGTCAACGGTTGCTGTTCGTGGTACTCTGCCG
>LNFQ01000042.1 GCA_001567165.1 Bacteroidetes bacterium OLB11 | reverse complement strand
AAAAAATCAAAACAGAAATCAGTAATCATTGGCAAAAAGAATCTAGAATTTACCTTCACAACGAACTTTTTGATAAACTGATTCATGACACAAATATTGAATTGCCACAAACTTTCTTGAAAAGATGGTTGAGCATCAGCGGTGAAGAAAATAAACCAATGGAGCTTGTAGAAAAAGAATATCCGACTTACGAAAAGCAAATTAAATGGCAACTCATAACAGAGAAAATCATTCATGACCATAAAGTGGAAGTACGAAATGAAGAAATGGAAATGGCTGCTAAAATGCAAGTGATTAACTACTTCGCTCAATATGGACAAACTCCTTCTGTTGATGAAGAATGGATTGATGAGTTTGCTAAAAAACAATTAGGTGATAAGAAATTTTCTGAACAACTCTATCATCAAATCTTGACTGATAAAATCTTTTATACTATTGATAATTTAATCAATCTTCAAGAAACTGAAATTAATAGAGAAGATTTTATAAAAGCTGCTCAAGAGCAAAGCAAACACGACCATCATGACCACGACCATCATGACCATGACCATGGCCACCATCACTAAGTAAATTGATATTTTATTTTTATCTTAGAGGAAGTAAAAAATAAAAGCCCATTTGCCATACACCTTATTCAAATAAAAATATCTTATAATTATTGTCTTTATGTAAAATAATATCATCTATTTTTACATTTATTATAAAATCAGACTTATGACTAAGGCATATATTATTGATATTATTCGTACTCCGGTTGGCAAATACGCCGGAGCTTTCAGCACAGTACGCCCTGACGATTTGCTGGCTACTACTATAAAAAAACTAATCGAAAGAAACCCAAAAATCAATGTCAATGAAATAGAAGATGTCATTGCAGGCTGTGCAAATCAAGCTGGTGAAGACAATCGAAATGTAGCTCGTATGGCGGGTTTATTAGCAGGCTTACCCATTACAGTTGGCGGCAATACAGTGAACCGCTTATGTGCATCCGGTCTGCAAGCCATCATGGATGCTGCTCGATGTGTAATGTGCGGAGATGCTGATCTCATCATCGCTTCAGGGGTCGAAAGTATGTCTAGAGCCCCATTTGTAATGGGAAAAACAGAACAAGCATTCAGTCGTAAAGCTGAACTATTTGATACCACTATCGGTTGGCGTTTTATCAATCCCACATTGAGTAAAATGCACCATCCTTACTCAATGGGAGAAACCGCTGAAAACGTTGCTAAAAAATGGAATATTAGCAGACAAGAACAAGATTTATTTGCTTTCGAAAGTCAAAAAAAATATGCAGAAGCTTATACTGAAAATAGATTGAATGATGAGATTATTCCGATTGAAGTTGATTTAGGTAAAAAAGGAAAACTAATTGTAGATAAAGATGAGCAACCACGATTTTCAACCTTAGAAAAACTTGCAGAATTAAAACCAGCATTTATCAAAGACGGAACCGTAACCGCTGGAAACTCAAGCAGCATCAATGATGGAGCTGCAGCCATGCTAATCGCAAGTGAAGATGCTGTAAAAAAATATAATTTAAAACCATTAGCTACAATTAAAAGTATGGCTATCGCCGGTGTTGACCCACAAATCATGGGAATAGGTCCTGTGCCTGCAACTCAAAAAGCACTCAAACGGGCCAACTTAAACATAAATGATATCGACCGTATCGAACTGAACGAGGCTTTTGCATCTCAAAGTATTGCTTGTGCTAGAGAACTTCAATTAGACATAAGCAAAGTTAATGTAAATGGGGGTTCTATCGCTATTGGTCATCCATTAGGTTGCAGTGGCGTGCGCATCTCTGCTACCCTACTTCACGAAATGAAAAGAAGCAAATCCAAATATGGTTTGGCAACGATGTGTATTGGAGTGGGTCAAGGAGCAGCTATTATATTTGAAAATATAGAATAGCCATTTACACGCAGTGATTCTATTTGATAATATATCAAAAAAAATCCTATCCAATTTTAAAATTTTAAAAAAAAAAAAGTTTGTGAAGCAATCATTTCTCAATGAACACTTCACAAACCGATTATGAAATCTATACAAATTAAACAACCCCTATTTCAATACATAAACCCAAGTTATTAAAATAAGAACCTATTGTTTATAAGTAATAAATCCTTCATTTGTTTTAGACGGTTTTTGCAAAACAGCAACATGACCTAACATTTCTTTTTTGCTTCCTTTTTGGAAAACAGTCAATAAATAACGTCCACTTCGAGGACAAACGAAAGAAAATTGAGTCCAATATTCATTGGTATTTTCTGGTTTGAATTTGTCAGTAATGATATGACCAACTCCTTCAAGACCTAATTTCATTTCAATTTTTTTTGCATCTGGATCTCCAACAATTACAAATTGGTACCAATTACCCGCTTTTAATTCTACAAAAATAGGGAATTCAGTGTTTTTAGTCATATTAACATTCCCTCCTTTATAAGTAATAAAACCATCTGATTTATACTTTGTGTATAGTTCAGTAACTTTATTATTGAATTGGCTTTCTAATAGATTTGTTTTGCTTTGAGCAAACAAAAACAAGGGAGTACAAATCATTACACTTATTGCGAATATAAAGTATATTTTTCTCATTTGATATTATTTAAAATTAAATTATAAAGAATAAAACCAAAAATCATACCAAATTTTTTGTTAAATTCATTTTTTCACTTCCCCAATAAGAAAATTGAACCCATTTTATAGTTTTTTAGAGTAAAAAAAATGATATAATCTAATAGTAATCATCACTTTCAATATATCAAAAAGAAAAAGACACCAAGTGATATATATAAATTTATTAAAATAAATTAGGGAATCGAATTTAAAAAATTAACTTTGCATGACTTTTCATTTAAGAACAATCATTTTAATTTATTAGCTCAAAAAAAGTCAACATTTAATTCGTTCGAAATGGCAAAATATATATTTGTTACAGGAGGTGTTACATCATCATTAGGAAAAGGAATCATAGCTGCTTCATTGGCTAAATTGATACAAGAAAGAGGTTACAAAGTCAGCATTCAAAAATTTGACCCTTATATTAATATTGATCCTGGAACGCTCAATCCCTATGAACATGGAGAATGTTATGTGACTAATGATGGTGCTGAAACCGATTTGGATTTAGGGCATTATGAACGTTTTTTAAACATCCCAACATCGCAAGCCAACAATGTGACGACGGGAAGAATTTATCAATATGTGATTGAAAAAGAACGTGAAGGCGCTTATTTGGGCAAAACAGTGCAAGTAATTCCTCATATCACAGACGAAATTAAACGTAGGATGATGTTGCTTTCTCAATCCAATGAATATGATATTATCATTACCGAAATTGGAGGCACAGTGGGTGATATTGAAAGCCTTCCTTATATAGAAAGCATCCGACAACTGCAATGGGAAATGGGTGAAGAAAATTGCATTATTGTCCATTTGACTTTAGTGCCATACCTCAAAGCAGCAAAAGAGCTAAAAACAAAGCCCACTCAACATTCTGTAAAGTTGATGAGTGAAAACGGATTATCTCCTGATATTATTGTTTGCCGTGCTGAACATCCTTTGAATGCTGATATCAAAAGAAAAATTGCCCTATTCTGCAATGTGCGTCCGCAAGCGGTGGTAGAGGCGATTGATGCCGAAACAATTTATGATGTGCCCCTGATGATGATGAAGGAGGAACTTGATGTGATTTGTTTAGAAAAACTGGGATTGCCTATTGGTGATAAACCAAAATTGATTTATTGGAATGATTTTTTAAATAAACTTAAAAACCCTAAAACCGTTGTAAAAATAGGGCTTGTAGGCAAATATGTTGAATTGCAGGACGCTTATAAATCTATTTTGGAATCATTTATCCATTCGGGTGCTGTGAATGAATGTCGAGTAGAAATTCAAAATATTCATTCTGAAAAAATAACAGCTGAAAATGTGGAATCCTATTTGAAAGGATTAGATGGAGTGCTAGTAGCACCGGGGTTTGGAAACAGAGGTATTGAGGGAAAAATTATAGCCACTCAATATGTGAGAGAAAATAAAATTCCTTTTTTGGGAATATGTTTAGGTATGCAATGCTCTGTGATTGAGTTTGCAAGAAATGTTTTACATCTAGAAGCTGCTAATTCAACGGAGATGGATTTGCACACTCCCAACCCGGTTGTCGATATTATGGAAGATCAAAAGAATGTTGTGAAAATGGGTGGAACCATGCGTTTGGGAGCTTATGAATGTCAACTTGATACTCATTCACAAAGTTTTGGAATATATAATAATACAATTATTTCAGAAAGGCATCGACACCGTTGGGAGTTTAATAATAAATATTTAGATACCTTTGAGAAAGCGGGCATGAAAGCAGTCGGTAAAAATCCTCAAACCGGATTAGTTGAAATTATGGAAATTGAAAATCATCCTTTTTTTATTGGTGTACAATTTCATCCTGAATTAAAATCAACTGTTGAACATCCTCAACCCTTGTTTGTACATTTTATAAAAGCTGCAATAGAGTACAAAAAGAATAAAGAATAAAATTATTTAATTAAGATTTTGATTAAGGTTTTCCATTAAAAGAAAATACTTCCTCCTATTAATCTCCTTTGATAATTCTCATTCGTTTTGCTACTTTCAGTAAGTAATTTTTAAAAAAATTAAACTGCCCAAATGGGATACTTACGATTAAAACCATTACTGGCCATACTAATGTCAATAATAGTATATAAACAATCGTGGTTAGAATAATATGAGGTAAATCAATATACGTTAAAAAATGTTTTGCTACTTTTCCTGTCAAAGTCCCACCAATAGCAAACGTAAATAGGATTAACGTTAGTTGCAAATTATTGACATTCCATTTTTTTTTTAGTTTTTCAAACACTTCTTATTTTTGCTTATTTACGTCACTAATTGTATGAATATCAATCAGAATTTTTGGATCACGTCCTATTACTTCTTGCACAACTTCTTTTCCGAATTTTTGTTTCACATAATGACCTTGTGAAATGACGCTATGTCGATTGACATTTGCAGGACCTTCAATTATCCAATCTGCTGTATCTTTTTTATCAAATCGACAAGTATTGCATATCCACCCTGGTTTGCCGTCTTTTTGTATCCATAATTTCTCCCCAAAAATCCTTACGACCTGTTACTCTCAATACATTTTCACCACGATACCATAACGTAACCTCTCCACAGCATTTGTCACAATCTCGGTGTGCATAAACGGGTTTAGTAAACCACACTCTGTTTTTGAAACGAAAAGTTCTATCTGTTAACGCACCAACAGGACACACATCAATCATATTTCCACTAAAATCATTTTCTACTGCCTGAGCAATATATGTTGAAATTTCAGCAGCATCGCCTCTATTAAGCACACCATGAAGTCGTTTTTCAGAGATTTGATCTGCCACATGCACACATCGATAACACATAATGCAACGTGTCATGTGCAATTTGATATACTGACCTAAATCAACAAAATCAAAAGTTCGTTTTTTGAAATCATATCTTGAAAATTCATCTCCATGTGAATAGCTCAAATCTTGTAAATGACACTCTCCTGCTTGATCACAAATTGGGCAATCAATTGGGTGATTGATTAAAAGAAATTCGGTCACACCCTTTCTTGCATCTAATACTTTTTCACTCGAAATATTTTTTACAATCATTCCATCCATAACGGTTGTCCTACAACTAGCTTGAAGCTTTGGCATTGGGCGTGGGTCTTTGGTGGAGCCAGCTGCGACTTCCACTAAGCAAGAACGACACTTTCCTCCACTCCCTTCTAATTTACTGTAATAGCACATGGTAGGAGGTGCCACATCTCCCCCAATTTGCCTTGCAGCTTGAAGTATAGTAGTACCCGGTTCTACTTCTATCGTAATGTCATCTATAGTGACTGTTAAAGTATTTTTTATTGGAGTTGTAACTTCACTCATATAGAAAAATTCTGAAACACAAAGATAGTAATAAAATATTTCTAAATGCCCTTTTTATCTGATAATTAGAATTCTGCTTGAAGAAGTTTTGTAATTAATTGGGCATTAGTTACATTATCAAATTGTTTCAAATTTGATTTTCTTTTTTCAATATGTTCTTCCGTAAAATCTTCATTAAATAAATAAATAATTCTGTTTTTAAATTCCATTGAATCTTTAGCAAAAATAGTTTCATTAGCCAAGGATTTTTCTAACTTATCATCATTCGTGATACAAAAACGACCTGCAAATAATGAATGAAGCAACTTCAATTTAATTCCTGTTTGTTGAAAATTAGGCAACACATTGATTTGTGCATTTTGTATCAATTCATCCATCTCAATTTTTGAAGGATTATTGATTATTTTAATTTTATCATTCGCTAAATCACAAAGTTTTTGGGAAGGATTTTTTCCGGCTATGATCAAAAGAATTTCTAAATCATTAAAAATAGTTTCGATTAAATAAATAGCCGATTTTTCATTTTCAGCAACGCTTAAATTTCCATGAAACAGGCAGTAATTCCCTCTTCCTGCTTTGGAAACTACTTTCTCAAACTCATGAAATGCTGGCACATGAATTACTTCATTTGGCGAATAATATTTTTTAAAATGAGCGGTTTCCCTTTCAGATATAGGTAATAAAAATGAAAATCCTTCCAACTTTTTTTCGTATTGATAGAGCCGTTTTGATTCCCATTGGTAATATTTCTTTTTAAAAAAAGATTGAGTATAATGCGACAAATAATAATAGTAATTCGCTTCAATATTATGGTTTCTCACTAGTTTAAATCGACCTTGTAACAATGGAGAGTTTAAATAATAAGTTGTATGGATTCCTTCAAACAAAATGGGATAATTATCCATCAATAAATTTTGCAATAATTCATTACATTTTCTAGAAGAAACAATATAAGGCAAATGTATTGAAAGCCCTTTCAGGCCAACATTTCGTTTATAGTAATAAACTTTGTTGCAATATTGATTTAGTTCATCTTGAGGTGTTCGATTTCCATACTGAAAGCAATGCAAAATAATCTCAACACCAAGGCGATGCAAGTTTCTTATTTTATAAAAAACATCAATGACACCTCCATAATCAGGTGGATATGGAATATCAAATGAAATAATATGGAGTTTTAAATTCAAGATAAGTTTTTATAAAAGTGAATCAATTTTTTCTCTTCATTTTGCCAGCAATATTCTTTTCTAGCATCAAAGCAATTGAGATGAAGGCGATTGTAAAAATCAGTATCAGAAAGGAGTCTATTTAATTGCACACTGATAGTTTCGCTATCAGTATTATCAATTAACACAGCAATTTCATATTGATTATTGACTTTACGATACTCTGGAAAATTGACACAAAGTTGAGGAATTGCAAAGTGCATATAATCAAAAAATCGATTAGCCATTGACAAATAATTACTATTTCCTTGATTGCTAAAAAGGGTAATTCCGATACTTGCATTTAGCGTATATTCTTTCAATTGATTCGGTTCAATATACCCTTTTAATTCAATTTTTTCTTCTAAATGATATTGAGCAATTAATGCTTTTGCTTGTTCAAAAAAATTACCTGCACCACATACAATTAATTTACAATCGACATTTTTCATCGCTGGGATTAATGTTTCAAAACATCTCCCCTCATTGACGGCTCCTTGATATAAAATATATTTTTCAGCACTCGTTTTTTTAGCTGGAATTTCTGCTAAAATCGTTGCATTTCTAATAATTTCATATTGTACTCCATACATATCTCGAAATGCTTGTGCATAATAATCTCCGATAGTATATCCATGTCGAAACTGAGGTACAGCATAGTTTTCAATCGATTTCCATACTTTATAAATCATCGGCCTAGAAACAATTTCATCCATTTCACAAAATAATTCGTGGGCATCATACACCCGTTTTTTTTCTTCTAATTTTTGATGCAAATAAATTAGGCAAAATACTATCTAAATCTATTGCACAATATAAATCAGTTTTGACAAAAAGTAAATAGAAAAACAAACGAATATTATACTCAATATAAAACATTTTTTCCTTTGTCAAAAAAACAAAATAGCCTTTTTTGATTAAATGATTTTGGAATCAAATCTTTTGACTTTTTTCTAACTCGACCTACAAGAGTCACATCATAACCATTTGCTTGCAATGAACTACAAATACGGATCATGCGTTGATCAAAGTTCAAATCATTCGTAACTGTGCAAACAATTTTTTTATTTCCATTCTTTACAAAAGTAAATTTTTTATTATCTATGATAGTAAAAGGTGGTTCAAAACCGGGCATAAATGTAGCTCGTATATGTCTTGCTATTTTATCCTGTTCCCAATTGAAATCAATCTGTTTTAGATTTTGAATTTCACTTCTTAAATGTAATGAAGTTCCTCTTTTTTCAATCAGATTCGCTTGTGGGACTTTTGTAAACTTCTGACCAATCAAATCATCTATACTTTCTTTAAATAACTTTAAAGAGGCCTCAAAAGTAAGCGAATACAATTGTTCCACCCAACAGTTTTCAGGTATGGGAAAGCGTTTTTCAAACAGAATATCGCCGTGATCAATTTTTTCATCTATCAAATGAACCGTTGCTCCAAATTCTTTTTTATTATCAATAATCGCAAACGAAAATTGATTACACCCCCTATACTCAGGAAGGGGTGCCATGTGTAAATTAACGGCAGTAATTCTCGCTTTTTCAATATCCTTTTTTCTTAAAATTAAATGATATTGTACTGAATAAATAAAATCAGCAGAGAGCATGTCATCAAGGCTTTCAATGAAAGGAATTTGATTTTGCATGGCAAGTTCTCTCAAGCTAAACTCACTTCCGATATGAGCTTTTTCATTAGCTAAAACTCCTTTAATGTCTAGATGAAGACGAGCCGCATTTTCAATTAAATATTTCAAACACTGATAGCCGATTGATTTTGCTCCTAGAAAAATTATGGACTGTTTTTTCATTGCACAAAAATAATCAAGTATTTTGTCTTAATTTCGACAATTAAATGAGTCTAAAAAATTTTAATACTCACTCCTCGTATTCCATATCCGATGAAAGACGGTGGAGCAATTGCTATGAATCAAACGCTGGAATGTTATATTGAGCAAGATTGTGAAATCAGTTTATTAGCGTTAAACACTTCACGTCATTGGGTTGATGAAAGCACTCTCCCTATTTTTTATAATAAATTAAAGCGATTTGAAACTGTTTTTGTGAAAACGAATGTGAATCCTCTCTCTGCATTTTTTAATTTATTTACCGACAAATCATACAATGTAGAGCGATTTGTCAATAAGCAAGTAGAACAAAAATTTATTGAACTATTACAGTCTGAAAACTATGATATCATTCAATTTGAAAGCATATACACGTCTCCTTATTTGAAAACAGCTCGTAAATATTCAAAGGCAAAATGTGTGTGTCGAGTGCATAATATAGAGCATGTCATTTGGCAACGACTATCAGAAAATGAAACTTCTATTTTCAAGAAAGGATATTTAAAATTACTCACTACTCGTTTGAGAAATTACGAATTGGATATTCTTAAACAATTTGATTTATTACTTCCAATTTCAAAAAGAGAGAATGAAATTTTTATTCAGCAAAATATTAATCATTGTCATTATCTTCCTTTTGGAGTAAAAAAATCAGATGTCAATTTTCCCAACATTCAAACAGAAATGAATAGCTGCTATCATATTGGCAGTATGGATTGGATGCCGAATATAGAAGGAGTGCAATGGTTTTTAGACGAAGTTTGGCCTGAAATTTACAAACAATTTCCTCAAATTACTTTTTATTTAGCTGGAAAAAATATGCCTCTTTCCTTGGTATCAAAAGAGTCTGAACATGTGAAAATTATTGGTGAAGTAGAAGATTTTGTCTCTTTCAGTTTAGAAAAAAATATCATGATTGTTCCTTTACTATCGGGGGCCGGTGTTCGTATCAAAGTGTTGGAAGCTATGAGTATTGGTAAAACTATTCTCACCACAAGCATTGGTGCTGAAGGTATTGGAGCTTTATCAATGAAGCAAATTATTATTTGTAATACTATCGAAGAGTTTTTAAATAGTTTTAAATTTTGCATTGAAAATCCTGAAGAATCAAAAGCAATTGGAATGGCAGCGAAACTCTTTGTAGAAGAGCATTTCCAAAGAGAAAAAATTTATTCAGAGTTAGTTGTGAAACTCAAAGCACTCACTCAAGAATTGTAGATTATGCAGAAAGAAAAACTCGCAATCATTTTATCTCGTTTCCCCTACCCTCTTGATAAAGGAGATAAATTAAGAGCGTTTCACCAAATTAAATATTTAAGTAAGGATTATGAGATTAGCTTGTTCGCCCTTTCGACCAAGCCTGTTTCTGATGAAAATATTAAACAACTTCATCCTTATTGTGCTCACATTCAAATTTATTATATTCATCCATTTTCTATCGGGACCGGAATCTTAAAAAGCTTACTCAGTGGGCTTCCTATTCAGGTTGGCTATTTTTATTCTGCTAAAATTAAAAAAGAAATTCATGCAAATATTGAAAAGAGAAATATCAAAAAAATCTATTGTCAACTTTCAAGAACTGCTCTCTATGCCAATGAAATAGACTGTTTCAAAGTAATCGATTTTCAAGATGCCTTTTCAATTAATTATTTAAGGCAAAGTCAAAATACTCAATTTATTCATAAACTTTTTTTTCTTCGAGAATATAAAACAATGAAAAAGTTTGAAGAAAAAATGTTTTCACAATTTAATTATTCAACCATTATTACTGAGTTTGACAAAGAGCAATTGGTAAAACAAAACCCAAAAATGAAAGTCATTCACAATGGTGTAGATACTGATTTTTTCAATCCAAGAAAGAAATCAAGTGAATTTGATATTGCTTTCGTCGGCAACCTATCTTATTTGCCGAATAAACAAGCTGTACTTTATATTGTCAAAAAAATATACCCTATTTTAAAAGAAAAAATTCCTTCAATCCAAATTAATATAGCTGGAGCTGACACACCACAGGAGTTCTATCAATTTTCAAATGAAAATATATGTATCAGTGGTTTTGTCGATGACATACGAGATGTTTATTTATCCACAAAAATAATGATAGCTCCCCTCTTTACCGGTGCGGGGTTACAAAATAAAATTTTAGAGGCGATGAGCATGGAACTCCCCTGTATTACAAGTGAAATTGTCTGCCATTCGCTCGACGCCAAACATCAATTAAACCTATATGTATCCTCAACTCCAGAGGAATTTGCCGATTATGCGATACAGCTTTTGCAAGATGATGAATTGAGGATAAAGACAGGTAAACAAGCACGCAAATTTGTTTTGGAGCATTTTTCCTGGGAAAAAGCAAATAAAAATCTATCCGCTTTATTAAGTCTGAATAAGTAGTGAATTGCTTTTGAAGTATTTCAACTATTTTTGTAGCAAATTTAAATACATGAAATTTTTTATTGACACTGCAAATCTTTCTCAAATTAAAGAAGCAAACGAATTAGGCATTTTAGATGGTGTGACCACCAATCCGACTTTGATGGCAAAAGAGGGCATAAAAGGAAAAGAAGCTATTCTGAAACATTACAAAGACATTTGTGATATTGTACAAAACCCAGTGAGTGCCGAAGTGTTTTCTACCAATTTGAATGATATTATTGAAGAAGGAAAAGCATTAGCTGCCATTGACAAACATATTGTTGTGAAAGTTCCGATGATTAAAGATGGCATTAAAGCCATTAAATGGTTTACCGAAAATGGGATAAAAACCAACTGCACTTTAGTATTTTCTGCCGGGCAAGCGATTCTAGCTGCAAAAGCAGGTGCTACTTATGTTTCTCCATTTTTAGGTCGAATTGATGATGGTAATTGGGATGGAGTTGAGCTCATTTCTCAAATTGCTCATATTTATCATATTCAAAATTTCAAAACCAATATTCTAGCTGCTTCTATTCGCAATTCACTACATATCGTTCGTTGTGCCGAAGCTGGAGCAGATGTTTGCACTTGCCCACTTCCTAGTATTTTAGGTTTATTAAAACATCCATTAACTGATATTGGACTTACTCAATTTTTTAGCTGATGCCCAAAAAATGGAAGGATAAGAAATTCATTTTTAATAAAAAAAATGCCCATTGATTTTCTAAATTAGAATGGGCATTTTTTTT
>LNFQ01000041.1 GCA_001567165.1 Bacteroidetes bacterium OLB11 | reverse complement strand
AAAAGGTAGGCGATACGCTCAAACTTAAAATTGCCCTTACCAAAAACGTAGAAAATGGTTCGCTGGAGTTTGGGATTTACCCCATTGACTTATCTCAAAAAATATCTACTGCGTAATTTGGGTTTAACGTAATTTCAATTGCTCAAAAAACATTATCCATTCTGTTTTTTGAGCAATTTTATAAATTGTATTGTATTTCTATATTCCAAAATTTTGAATGCTTAATTTGAGTTTAAATAAGGAATGAACTAATATCTTGTTCTTTACTTTTTTTAATTAATAAATGCACATGATAAAACATCTATCAAGAAAAGATAGTAAATGATTAAATATTTTAAATATTGAAATTAAGCAACGGCTTTATTGACAAGTTCAGCAGCTTCGCTCAACAAGATAGCACTTTCCACTTTAAGACCAGATTGTTCAATCAATTTTTGGGCTTCTAATGCATTGGTTCCTTGCAATCGAACGATAACAGGCACTTTGATTTCACCAATTGCTTTATAAGCATCCACTATACCTTGAGCCACACGATCACAACGAACAATACCACCAAATATGTTGACTAAAATCGCTTTTACGTTAGGGTCTTTTAAGATAATTCTGAAGCCGGCTTCAACGGTAGTTGCATTTGCTCCACCACCAACATCTAAGAAGTTAGCAGGTTCACCACCACTTAATTTTATCATATCCATAGTAGCCATAGCAAGTCCGGCACCATTTACCATACAACCCACATTGCCATCTAGTTTTACATAGTTTAAATTACTTTCACTTGCTTCTAGTTCGGTTGGGTCTTCTTCTGTTTTATCTCTGAGAGCTTCTAAATCTTTATGTCTTATCAAAGCATTATCTTCAAGATTCATTTTGCAGTCAACGGCAATAATTTTATCATCGCTTGTTTTAAACAAAGGATTAATTTCAAGCATGTCGCAATCAAATGTAGTAAAGGCTTTGTATAGATTAGTCACAAATTGCACTCCGTTTTTAAAAGCTTGCCCACTCAATCCTAAATTAAATGCAATTTTACGAGCTTGGAATGCTTGTAATCCTATGCCGGGTTGCACCCATTCTTTGAAAATTTTATCAGGGGTGTTATGTGCAACATCTTCTATATTCATCCCACCTTCTGTGCTATACATGAAAACATATTTTTTGCTAGCTCTGTCCAAAAGAATTGAAAGATAAAATTCTTTGGTAGGTTGTGTTCCTTCATAATAGGCATCTTCCGCTAAAAAGATTTTATTGACTTTTTTGCCATTTTCACCGGTTTGAAGGGTAACGAGGGTATTGCCGAGCATATTCGTTGCTACTTCTTTTACCATTTCTTCACTTTTAACTACTTGTACGCCATGTTGTGTTGGCACTTCTTTAAAAGTCCCTTTTCCTCTTCCACCGGCATGAATTTGGGCTTTGACTACTACAAATTTGCTTTGTGTTCTTTGACTTATTTCTTTATAAGCGTTAATTGTATCATCCACATTAAAACAAGTAATTCCATTTTGAACGGGAACATTAAATTGTTTTAAAAGTTCTTTAGCTTGATATTCGTGTAAATTCATCCTGAAATTTTTTTTGCAAATATATTTTTTTTTCAAATCAAAGACAAATAATCCCAAAATATTCATCACAGATTTTAAAATATAAATAATATTTGAAACTTTATTATATTTGCCTCTTTAGATGAACTCGAGTCTTTTAATATATGTTGTAGGAGCCTTTGTTGTATCATTGATAACTCAATATCTCGTTATTGATTTGTCACATAAAAAAGGAATTTTTATTGATGACCACAATAGCGACTTGCCACAAAAACTCCACAGAGAGCCTACACCACGAATAGGAGGGTTAGGAATCTTTGTAGCTATTTTATTTATGACAAAAGATTTAGAGTTGGGGTTATATATTATTTTGTGCATTATACCGGCATTTTTAGCAGGTTTTTTAGAAGATTTATTAGCAAAAATTACCCCTTGGCGACGTTTGCTCATCATGAGTGTATCCAGCATTATGGCGATATATCTGATGGATTGTGTAGTGGTTGACTTCGGGTTTATAACTGTACCTTATTTTGTAGGAGTTATTATCACGATAGTTGCTATTCTCGGCTTGATTAATGGAACCAATATGATTGATGGCTTTAATGGTTTATCTTCAGGAGTTAGTGTTTTAATTTTTGCCACTTATTTTGCGGTTAGTTATATCGTTGGAGACACACAAATGATGTATATAACCTTAATTTGTATAGCAGCGATATTAGGTTTTTTATTTTTCAATTTTCCAAGAGGAAAAATATTTTTAGGAGATGGAGGAGCATATAGTCTTGGTTTTCTATTGGCAGTTATTTCTATAATGCTTGTCAAAAGACACTCTAATAGTTTGGTATCCGAAAGCTATATATCGCCATGGTTTGCACTAGTTAGTCTTATATATCCGGTATGGGAAGTTATCTTTTCTTTTACGAGAAGAACACTGGTGCATCGTCTTTCACCGTTATATCCAGATTCAAAACATGTGCATCAATTGATATACAGAAATATAGCAAAGCAAAATAATCCTTTAACAACTTTGTTTATCTATCCGGTTGTGATATCCTTTAATATATTTGCTGTTCTGTTTTATAATAATTCATTAATTTTATTTATCGTTTCAATAATATTTATTACTCTTTATTCTCTTTTTTATTTTTTATTATTCAAGAAAAGAACTATCAAAAAATGAAAAAGTAAAATATTAAAAAGATTGTAAATTTGCCTCCTGTAAAAATCAAATATGTACGAACAACTAATCAACAAAAAGAATAAATTAGCAGTAATTGGACTCGGTTACGTCGGATTACCTATCGCATTAGAATTTGCACGAAATATAAAAGTCATAGGTTTTGACATTAACGATAAACGAGTTGAAATGATGCAAAATCATATAGACCCAAGTAATGAATTAGATAGCTCCGAATTTGAAGGATGCGATATTGAATTTACAAGTTCATTGGAAAAATTAAAAGAAGCAACTTTTTACGTAGTGGCTGTACCAACGCCTGTTGACGAGCATAATGTGCCAGATTTAACACCCGTTCTGAAAGCCTCTGAAACCATAGGGAAAGTGATAAAAAAAGGGGATTATGTCGTGTTTGAATCAACAGTTTATCCAGGTTGTACCGAAGAAGACTGCTTGCCCGTTATCGAAAAAATCTCAGGATTAAAAGGGACAATTGATTTTAAATTAGGCTATTCGCCAGAAAGAATCAATCCCGGCGACAAAGAACATACCCTTCAAAATGTCATTAAAATTGTATCAGGTTGCGATAACGAATCGTTAAATGAAATAGCAAAAACGTATGAACTAGTAGTGAAAGCAGGCGTTCATAGAGCTAGTAGCATCAAAGTAGCAGAAGCAGCAAAAATTATCGAAAATACACAAAGAGATTTAAACATCGCTTTGATGAATGAACTATCTATCATTTTTGACAAGCTCGGAATCAACACCTACGAAGTCTTAGAAGCAGCAGGTACCAAATGGAATTTCTTGAAATTTTTTCCGGGCTTAGTAGGAGGTCACTGTATTGGCGTGGATCCATATTATCTGACCTATAAATCTGAACAAATTGGCTACAAATCAAGAGTAATCCTAGCCGGAAGAATTATTAACGATGAAATGGCAAGCCATGTTGCCAAAAAAACAATTCAAACCATCATCAAATCTGGAACTGATATCATCAAAGCTAAAATTTTAGTGAAAGGAATTACATTTAAAGAAAATGTATCAGATATTAGAAACTCAAAAGTTGTTGATTTAGTCAATGAACTGAAAGGATATAGCGTAAAGGTCGATATCGAAGACCCACATGCTGACCATGACGAATTAATTCATGAATATGGAATCGGACTTACTAAACAAATTGAAAATGATTATGACGCTATTATTCTAGCCGTTAATCATAAAGAATATGCTAATCATACTGAAGAATATTTTAGTAAACATTTGAAAAAAGATGGTCTATTAGTGGATATTAAAGGAATATATAGAGGTAAAATTTCATCCATTAACTATTGGACTTTATAAAAAAGAAGTTAATAATTAATCTTTATTTGAAATTCATTATAAGTTAACAAACAAAATGAATTATATTTACGTCTAAATAACTTGAATTAAACAAAAAACTAAAATGAAAAAAACGACTCATCTCTTTTATCGCCATATTATTCATATCAACACAATCATTTGCTCAAAATGCAGATTTAAAACCTTCTCTAAAAGTACAAAAAGAGATAGAAGTTCTTAAAAAAGCAGACTTAGGATTAACAGAAATTCAATTACATAGAATTACTTATGTCTTAATCGGAGAAGAATCAAACTATAAAAGAATCGAAAAAGCATTTGAAGGAAATAAAACACAATTGGAAATTTATTCTAATGAATTATTTCAAAATAAAATCAACAATATTAAAGGAACGATGACTCCACCTCAAGCTGAAAAATTTGACCAAATGAAGCTTGTAGATAAATTAAAGTAACCCTCTCTTTTTATAAAAAGTTATAAGTTTTTAATATAAAGTATAAGAAAACCTTAACTAAAATAAGGAAAATTTCTTTAATTGTATTATTAATTTTGTGGCCATCACGTCATTTTCATAACCTCACTTAAAACTTAAAAGAATCAATTCAAATGAGACAACTAAAAATAGCAACCCAGATAACAAACAGAGATAGCCAAGCTGTTGAAAAATATCTCCAAGATATTAGTAGAATACCGATGATCAATGCAGAAGAAGAAACCGTATTAGCACAAAAAATTAGAGGAGGTGGAAAAGAATCAAAAGCCGCCCTCGAAAAAATGGTAAAATCAAACTTGAGATTCGTAGTTTCAGTTGCAAAACAATATCAACACCAAGGCTTAACTTTGAGCGATCTCATCAATGAAGGAAATTTAGGACTAATCAAAGCTGCACAACGATTTGACGAAACAAAAGGATTTAAATTTATCTCTTATGCCGTATGGTGGATTCGTCAATCTATTTTGCAAGCATTGGCAGAACAAGGAAGACTTGTTAGATTACCTCAAAATAAAATCGGAACCTACAACAAAGCTAATAAAGCGATGATGGCTTTTGAACAAGAAAATGAAAGAGAACCGTCAGTCGAAGAATTAGCAGGAATACTTGAAATGTCTGAAACCGATATATCAAGCATCATTGTTACGAATGTACGCCATACATCTTTGGATGCTCCTGTGCATGAAGCAGAAGATTTAAGTATGGGGGATTTATTAACCGGTGCGAATGATACAGATGAAAGCGTTATTCAAGATAGTTTGAGAGCTGAAATTAAACGAATTTTGAAATCATTAAGCCCTAGAGAATCAGAAATCGTGACAGCTTATTTTGGACTAGAAGGCAACAATGGGCCAACTATTGAGCAAATAGGTGAAAAATACGACTTGACCAAAGAACGTATCAGACAAATAAAAGAAAGAGCCATTAAAAGACTTCAAAAAACAAGATATAGTAAATCCCTAAAATCTTATTTAGGATAATTGCGAGAAGAAAGAAAATTACCTTTCCACCAAAAATCATTTGAACTGATTGGTTTGTTTGTTCTGAGAGTATTCTTGATTTTTCTCCTTCTAAATTTGAGTTTAATACAAAAATCCAAATAGCTAAAGTAGAATCTCCTGAACTCTTCCAGTTTCTATATCATCTACAGAAATTATAAAATGGGTTTCTTATTTCACTTTTTTGTTGCCCCCGACCCACCCCTACCTCTATGGTTAAATCATATTTTTTAATATAAAAATCATCTGTTTTAGGTAATTTTACTTTAAAATTTGTACTTGAAATTTTTGACAATAAAAAAGATTCACGAAGATTTCCTAAATCCGGCTCTTGACAGAAAGCATCATTCCAATTGGTGTTTTGAGGAATAATTTATCTGGTCAAAAAATAGAAAGTAATGATTAATCATTGGTCTTAAAATATGGGCATTATATTCATGCAATTAATTAATAATGCGTCCAGATTTTGTAAATACAATTTTCTATCACCGTTTAGAGAGCTTGTGCCGGTTTGCCTAAACCAATAGTAAAAATCCTTTTACAAATGCGTGAAATTGCATTATCGTTGATCTTGGGAAAAATAATTTGTCCGTCTTGAACTTCTGATTTTGGTGTATTAATGCTGTCAAATACTTCGAAGTCAAAATCGGCCTCGTCGTTAAACATTTATAGTTATGATGTCGCTTAATTTTGTGGTGTAGCGAGGCGATAATTTATGTTGTTTCATTTTCCAAACACGTTTTAAGTCTTGCGAAGCCAAGCGTATTTTTTGCTGTCCGAAGTTTGAATTTATTTTGTCAATAGCTTGCATTAACGGAATGTGTCGTTCATTTCGGCTTTCAAAAAGCGTGGTTTGTATAATGCTTTCGGGTGTAAAATCCAGAACGATTACACCTGCTTTTTTGTAGGCAAAGCCTTGTTTGAAAATTCGTTGTAACCCTTGCTTGGCAAAGTTTGCCAGCTCAATACTTGAATTTGTCGGGAATGGAAGTTTAACTACTATATTTCGGCTGTATTGTGGTAAATCTTTTCGATGCTCGTTAGAGTGAATGAAAACCATTAATGAATTGCAACACGATTTTTGTTTACGCAATTTCTCTGCACACGAACTTGCAAAGGTTGAAATTCGCTCGTTGAGTTGTTCAAATTCTGTGTAATTAGTTTCAAAACTTCGGGTTGTTGCAATGTTTTTTTTCGGCTGAGCTTCTTCCAAGTCAAGCGTTGGAATACCTTGTAAATCATGTTTTAGGCGAAGCCCGACAATCGCTAAATTTTTCTTTACCCAGTCATCAGTAAGTTGTGTAAAGTCGTAAGCCGTAAATACATTTTGAGCGTTTAGTCGTTTTGTATGTTGTCTGCCAATACCCCAAACATCTTCTATTTTCAGCCATTTTAATGCTTTAATGCGTTTTTCTTCACTGTCTATAATGTAAGTGCCTTTTGTTTTTTCGGGATATTTTTTTGCAATTCGGTTGGCTAATTTTGAAAGTGCTTTTGTTGGTGCAATGCCAACGCTGATTGGTATTCCTGTCCACTTCGTTACTTTGGTTCGCATTTCTTCGCCATAATTTTGCAGGTTGAAATGAGTATCAAATCCGTTGAGTTTTAAAAAACATTCGTCTATGCTGTAAATTTCCATTTCGGGCGAATAGTCTGAAAGTATGGTCATTACTCGGTTTGACATATCACCATACAAAGCAAAATTTGCTGAAAATACTTGCACACCATTTTGCTTAAAAAGTTTTTCGTATTCAAAGGCGGGAGCACCCATTGGAATGCCAAGGGCTTTGGCCTCGTTGCTTCGAGCTATCACACAACCATCATTATTGGACAGCACAACAATAGGCTTCCCGTTTAAATCTGGGCGAAAAACCCGCTCGCAAGAAGCGTAAAAGTTATTGCAGTCAATTAAAGCAAACATTTTTTAAACATCTTTGATAACGTGGGTAACAATGCCCCAAATTAAAAAATTATTTTCTTCAGTTACTCGGATGGGTTCATAATCTTCATTTTCGGGAATAAGCCAAATTTCTTTTTTCAAAATTTTAATACGCTTGGCTGTAAATTCTCCGTCAATATAACAAACGGCAATTTTGCCATTTGTTGGTTCAATACTTCGATCAATTATCAGTAAATCATTATTGTCAATTCCTGCATTTTTAAGCGAAACACCTTTTACTCGTCCGTAAAATGTAGCAGACGGATTTTTGATTAAGTGTTTGTTTAAATCAATAGTCAAATCAATAAAATCTAATGCTGGCGAAGGAAAACCTGCACTAATTCCTTCGTTAACATAAGGCAATTCAAGCATTGTTTCGGTGTCAGCCGAAAAAATGTCAATGATGTTTCCTGTATGTAATTTTAACGGTGCCATTTTGTTACTTGCCTGAATGAAGTCCAATCGTGTTTCCTTCTGTGTCCATTATAATAGAGCAAAATCCGTGTTCTCCGATTGACATTTTTGGATTAAGCACTTTCCCGCCTGCACTTTCAATTCGACTTTCTTCAACCGAACAATTATCGCACACAAAATAAACCAATGTTCCGCCAGCTCCGGGTTTCATATCTCGCATTTTTACCAATGCACCACTAATGTTTGGTTCGCCTTCAGCCCAACCAAAACTGAACATTTGCATATCGCCAAAATCTGGCGACATTGGGAGTTCTGTTAATTGAGTTTGGAATACGGTTTCGTAGAATGTTTTGGCTCTGTTCATATCTTCCACATAAATTTCTACCCAAGTAAAAGGGTTTTTAACTTTTGATGTCATTTTACATTTGTTTTTAAAATTGATTACGAATTTACTCTAATTTTTTCTATTCAAAGGTCAGATGTCAGTTTGTTTTTCTTTGGATTGTTAATGTCTAGCACAATTGTTAAGTGATTACTGCTTAGGTGCTAAAGGATATTTACGAAGAAACGTCTGTGTTGACCTTAAGAGAAGGAACTTTTTTTGTAAATTTTCATAATCTGTGCCGTTTAACTGATGTTAAAGTGAATCATTTTTCATTGAAATAATAAAAGGTTTCAAAGACTGCCATTTTAACTCAAATTATGAATTAGTTTCTTTGGCATAAGAAAATGATACTTTCAATTGATTTAAAGCTAATGCCAATAAATGTTGCAGCGATTTTGGTCTAAGAAATGTCTATTTAGCTGACTATTATCATCTAAAAAAAAACCTCAAATTTTGAAAATCATGAGGGGGGATTTTTTATTTTACTGATATATTATTTCCCAAATGTTAGTTTGTTTCCAAGATAAATAGCATTATCTCCTAGCTCTTCTTCTATGCGAATAAGTTGGTTATATTTTGCCATACGATCGCTTCGTGAAGCGGAACCTGTTTTTATTTGACCACAGTTGAGAGCAACTGCTAAATCTGCGATGGTGCTATCTTCGGTTTCTCCACTACGATGACTCATGATGGTATTATAAGATGCATGTTGTGCCATACTCACAGCATTGATAGTTTCAGTGAGTGAGCCAATTTGGTTTACCTTCACCAATAGGGCATTAGCGGTTTGTTCTTTGATTCCTCTTTCTAATCTTTTTACGTTCGTTACAAAAAGGTCATCACCTACCAGTTGCACTTTTTTACCGATAGCATCAGTAAGCATTTTCCAACCTTGCCAATCGTCTTCTGCCAAGCCATCTTCGATTGAAACAATTGGATATTTTTTACACCAATTCTCCCAAAATTTAACCATTTCTGCACTTTTCATTTTTTTACCACTTGATTTTTTAAATACATAACATTTTTGCTTAGCATCCCACAATTCACTACTAGCGGCATCCATTGCAATTGCTACTTGAGAGCCTGCTTTATAGCCCGCACTTTGAATGGCAGTTAAAACGGTTTCAATGGCTTCTTCATTGCTTTGGATATTGGGTGCAAATCCACCTTCATCTCCTACATTTGTGGAATAGCCACTTTTTTTCAAAACACTTTTAAGAGAGTGAAAAATTTCAACCCCCCATCGAAGTCCTTCGCTAAAACTCTTTGCTCCGATAGGCATCACCATAAATTCTTGAAAATCGATTTTATTATCAGCATGAGCACCTCCATTCAAAATATTCATCATTGGAACAGGAAGGGTTTTTGCATTTGTTCCTCCTACATAGCGATAAAGACTGAGCCCTGACTCTTCTGCAGCGGCTTTTGCAGTAGCCAAACTAACAGCTAAAATTGCATTAGCACCTAGTTTACTTTTGTTTGCTGTATTGTCCAAAGCAATCATAGCTTTGTCAATGGCAATTTGATTGCTCACATCAAGTCCGATTAAAGCACTACGAATCGCAGTGTTGATATGCTTTACCGCTTTCAAAACTCCTTTTCCATTATACTTTTTCTTGTCGTTATCTCTCAATTCTGCAGCTTCATAAATGCCAGTGCTAGCACCGGAAGGAACAGCAGCACGTCCCATCGCTCCTTTGTCTGTAAATAAATCAACCTCAACAGTTGGATTGCCTCGGCTATCTAAAATTTGTCTTGCAAGAATGTTTTTAATTAAACCCATAGTTATTTTTTTATTGATTAAAGTCCGCAAAAGTAGCAAACTTTAATGATTTTTTTTATAACAAAAAAATGAAAGTGTAATTTGAATTGAACATTTTTCTTTTTTTCAAAATCGAAAAATGGTTTCAAAAAATGAGGCGTAATGGTATTATGACTTCTATCTTCTAAAAATAATGTATCTTCGCAATTAAAATTTTTTTTCAATATGGAAAGCAATCAACAACAAGAACAAAATCAATTAAATATAGAATTGACAGAAGAAATTGCAGAAGGGATTTATTCAAACTTAGCAATTATCACTCACTCAAATGCAGAATTCGTGATAGACTTTGTGGCTACAATGCCCGGTATTCCTAAAGCAAAAGTGAAATCAAGAATTATTTTAACTCCTCAACATGCTAAGCGATTAATGAAAGCACTGACTGATAATGTCAAAAAATATGAGCAAGTGAATGGAATGATTAAAGATGTTGAGCAAGTAGCCATCCCAATGCAATTTGGAGGGCCGACCGCACAAGCTTAAATTTCACAATAGATTATATTTCTCTTATGATTGATAAAATAATTATTCTTGATTTTGGTTCACAATACACGCAGCTTATCGCTCGCAGTATTAGAGAACTCAATGTTTATTGTGAAATAATTCCCTACTATCAGGAAATACAATTTGATGAAAGTATAAAAGGGATTGTGCTATCTGGCAGTCCTTCATCTGTAAATGAAGAAAATGCTCCAAGTGTTGATATCAAAGCATTAAATGAAAAAGTTCCTATACTCGGAATTTGTTATGGAGCCCAATTGACAACCAAACAATTTGGTGGGAATGTAGAAAAATCATCAACTAGAGAATACGGTAGAGCAAAACTCTGTAATATAAATCATAATTTCAATTTACTAGATGGGGTTAACGAATATAACATCGTGTGGATGAGCCATGCAGACACGATCACTCAATTGCCTTATGATGCCGTTGTTATCGCTCAAACTGAAAACATTCCAGTAGCAGCCTACTATTTAAAAGGCACGCCCAACCCTTTATATTGCTTGCAATTTCACCCTGAAGTGACTCATTCAGAAAGTGGAAAATTAATTCTAAAAAACTTTGTGGTTGGCACCTGTTCTTGTAAAAGAGATTGGTCGCCAAAAGCCTATATTGAAGATACGGTTCAAAATCTAAAATCACTGATTGGCAATAAAAAAGTAGTGATGGCATTGAGTGGGGGGGTGGACAGCACGGTGGCGGCTACACTTATTCAAAAAGCAATTGGAGATAAACTATTTTGCATCTTTGTCAATCATGGATTGCTTCGCAAAAATGAATTTAATGAAGTGCTAGAAGCCTATAAAATACTTGGATTGAATGTGAAAGGTGTTGATGCATCGAATATGTTTTTTGAAAAATTAAAAGACGTAGCAGACCCCGAACAAAAACGAAAAATAATCGGTGGACTTTTTATTGATGTGTTTCAAAAAGAAGCCAATTTATTGGAAGATATTCATTTCCTCGGACAAGGAACAATTTATCCAGATGTGATTGAAAGTGTGTCAGTGAATGGACCTTCTGTGACAATTAAATCGCATCATAATGTGGGTGGATTACCCGAAAAAATGAACATGAAGCTTGTAGAACCACTCCGATTATTGTTTAAAGATGAAGTGAGAAGAATAGGAAAAGAACTCGGTTTGCAAGATAGTTTTTTACAACGACATCCATTTCCGGGGCCGGGCATGGGAATTAGAATATTGGGTGCTGTGAGTCCTGAAAAAGTAGCCTTATTGCAGGAAGCAGATGCAGTGTATATTTCAATTTTAAAAGAAAAAAATCTGTACGATAAAATATGGCAAGCCGGTGCAATTCTTTTGCCTGTGCAAAGTGTAGGTGTGATGGGTGACGAACGTACCTACGAATTTACAATTGCACTGAGAGCTGTGTCGAGTGTTGATGGCATGACAGCAGATTGGGTGCATATTCCTTACGACGTATTAGCACTTATATCCAATGAAATTATCAATAAAGTAAAAGGAATAAATAGAGTGGTATATGACATCAGTTCGAAGCCACCAGCAACCATTGAATGGGAATAATTAATATCAAAATAAAATGAAGAAGCAAACCATACTTATATTAGCTTTAATCATGACATCCTTGCAAATATTTGCACAAAATAGGAAGCAAGCAGAATCAGGGTATTTTTCATATCATGAACCAATCAAAAAAGAAAAATACAAAATAGCCGTCCTCACACCGCTTTATTTAGATTCGATTGACCTCGAAAAAAATTTAACCAAAATCCCAAATTTTATGATGCCTGGTATTGATTTTTATCAAGGTGTCAGAATTGCAGCCGATACATTAGGCAAGCAAGGAATCAAACTAGATTTGTATATTTATGATAGTAAATCGAATTATTTAAATGTAGAAAAAATTGTGCAAAGTGATCGATTAGATTCGATGGATTTAATCATTGGAAATGCCAGTGTGAGTGACTTGGGGCTTTTAGCCAATTATGCAAAAAATCACCATGTCAATTTTATTTCTGCTGTTTCTCCTTCTGATGCAAATCAAATAGATAATCCATTTTTTACTATTTTGCAACCAAGATTACAAACGCATATTGAAAAAATACATGCTTATATCAACCGAAAATTCGCATCCGATAATATCATTTTTATCACTGATGAAAGCAATTCTTCAAAAAATGCTTTGAACTATTTTAAAAATGACCCACTCAATAATCTACCCGGTAGATATAGAGAAGTAACGATTCACAATCAAGAATTCAATATCCAAGAAATTTCTTCTAAAATAGATTCAAATTATAACACAACGATTGTTTTAGCCACATTAGAGGCAGGCACTACTTATAAAATACTAAAACAAATGCTACCACTCACAGACAAATACAACGTAAAAGTATTTTGCATGCCAACAGCGGAAGCAATTTCATCTTTAGGAAAAGAAAATGAATTTCCAGGTTTACCGATCTACTACACTACTTCATATATTATTGATAAAGTGACCCCAGCCAGCATGTATATTGGACGCGAGTATAAAAAACTGATGGGTAGTGCACCGTCAGAAGTGGTCTATAAAGGATTTGAAAGTCTATGGTTTTTTACTAAACTCCTTACTAAATATGGAGTGCCTTTTAATGACAATATCAGTGATAATACCTATTCCTTTATAACGCCATATAAAATTATGCCTGTAAAAAGAAAATCGGAGTTTTATTTTTTTGAAAATAAATTTCTCTTTTTAATTAAGTATGATAACGGTGTTCCGTTTTATGAATAAATAGAAAAACAGAATAGCAATCAAAATATCTAGAATGAAAAAACCACCTATTAGGTGGTTTTGATTTTTAATATTCATCTTCGTTAAAAAAGAAATCATCTTGTGTAGGATAATCGGGCCAAATATCTTCAATGCCTTCATAACTTTCACCCTCATCTTCCAATTCTTGCAAATTTTCAATGACTTCAATCGGAGCGCCAGAGCGAATGGCATAATCGATTAATTCTTCTTTTGTTGCAGGCCAAGGGGCTTCTTCTAAGTGAGATGCTAATTCAAGACTCCAAAACATATTTTTAAATTTTAATTGTTTTTAATTTTTCGCAAAAGTAAGATATAATTAATTTCTACCAAATCTTTATGTTTGCATAATGTTGGCAACTTTAAGTTTAAAAAAATCGTATAATGATACGGCCATTTTGAAAGGAGTGGATATGAGTGTTGATAAAGGTCAAATCGTAAGTATAGTAGGAGCTTCAGGAGCTGGCAAAAGCACACTACTCCATATTATTGGCACATTAGATAAGCCAGATGAAGGGAAAGTTTTGATTGATGATGTGGATGTTTTTTCATTATCTCCAAAGAAAATTGCTCATTTTAGAAACACAAAAATTGGATTCGTTTTTCAATTTCATCATCTACTGCCTGAGTTTACAGCAATCGAAAATGTGGCTATGCCAGCATGGATAAACAACATTCCAAAAAAAGATGCAGAAAAAAAAGCACAAAAACTTCTTGAAATGATGAACCTAAAAGAACGACTTTTTCACAAGCCGAATGAACTGTCTGGCGGAGAACAACAAAGAGTAGCTATTGCTAGAGCTTTGATAAATCAACCTGCAATTATTCTCGCAGATGAACCTACAGGAAACCTTGATAGCAAAAATTCTTTAGAGATATTTAATATCTTAAATGATTTGAAAATTAAACTTAAACAAACAATTATTATGGTGACTCATAATTTAGATTTGGCTAATCGTTGCGATCGAGTTTTTAAAATAGAAGATGGAAAAACATTATGACGCAGTTTAAAAAAGAATCATTCGATTTTGAAACAACAGGCTACTTCTCAAAATTGGCAATTGATATTGTCCATGAAAATGATAATATCAAAAAGTATATTCAAGCTTTTCCCTCCGATGAAAATATTCAAAAACAAGTTGAAATTAAATCGAAGCAATTCATTGATAGAACTTTGTTGTGTGACGTGCTGAATGAGCAATATAGCCAAATTACATTGTCAACAGAAGTAAAATCGAATATTGAATCTTTAAAAAATCAAAATACATTCACGATTTGTACAGCTCATCAACCCTGTATTTTCACTGGCCCAATTTATTTTATTTATAAGATTGCACATGCAATCAAAATCGCACAGTACTGTAATCAGCATTTCCCTCAATATCATTTTGTTCCTATTTTTTATATGGGTACAGAAGATAATGATATGGAAGAAATTGGCACAGTGAAGGTTTATCAAAAAACATATCAATGGGTTCCGAAAGAAAAGGGAGCTTCTGGCAGAATAAATACGGATGATTTGATTTATGTCAAACAACAAATATTATCCTTGCTCGATTTGAATAAAGTCGATGAAAAATGGCTTTATGAAATAATAGATAATGCTTACCAAAACAACACTTTATCGAAAGCAACACGAATTTTGACAAACGCCTTGTTTGAAAAATTTGGATTGTTGATTATTGATGCGGATGAGCCTCGTTTAAAAAAAATGTTTAGTGAAGTTATCAAGTCGGAACTCCTGTTTCAAAAATCATTTCAATTAATTCAAAAGTCCAATCAAAATTTAGAAAAAGATTATTCTATTCAAGCAAAAGGACGTGAAATCAACTTGTTTTATTTAAATGAAAATTTGAGAGAGCGTATCGAAAAAAAAGGAGATACTTGGGTTGTGAAAAATACAAATTTGAAATTTGATGAACTGCAATTATTGCAAATTCTAGAGCTTCATCCTGAAACATTTTCACCCAATGTCATTCTTCGCCCATTGTATCAAGAGATGATTTTGCCAAATGTTTTGTTTTTAGGTGGAGGCGGTGAATTGGCCTACTGGAGCGAGTTGAAACCAATTTTTGAATATTATAAAATTGCATATCCCATCATTCAATTGCGAAATTCATTTTTATTGATTGACCAGCATACTCAATTAAAAATGAGAAAATCAAATTTTAAGATTGATGATTTTTTTGAAAAAATTGAAGATAAAATTAAAGACGATATTAAAAATTCAACATCAATTGAGCAATTAAAGAATGAATTTCAAACATTAGAAAATGCATTTTCAAATATCGAAATTTTAGCTAGTGAAATCAGCTCTCCCTTACAGCAAAGTATGAAAGCACATCATGCTAAATTTGAAAGAATCAAGAAAAGAATCAATGAAAAAATTTTATGCTCATCTCAAGCGAAATCATTCTGATAAGGTAAACGCATTCTATCATTTAAAGTCACATATTTTTCCGTCAAATTCGCTACAGGAGCGTCAAGAGAACTTTATTCCTTTTTTTTAAATTGTATGGAAAAGGTTTAATAGATATTCTTGTGATGCAACAAGAGAGTTTAAAAAGTCGCTTTATCGTTTTAGAAGAAATCAACTAACGAGTTAAATATATAACAGTAGGGAAGTGGTCGCTGTAGCCATCATTCCAAACGCCATTACTATAACTTCTTTTTGGATAACCTCGATAATGTCCAAATTTTTCAATCATAAAATTTTTATTGAAAACCTGTGAGCCATTATATCGAAGTCCTTTATTTTCTTTGCTCAAAAAGCCATAAGAAATAATGATTTGGTCAAATAAGCTCCAAGCATCATTGTATGCCATTGAGCCAAGTCCTTTTCGATAATAATCATACCATGGATTGAACAAACCTCCAGGACGGACATCCTGTGTTTTTCCTTTTGCATTAAGCACTTCAGTCACACTTGCATTTATCGGATCGTCATTTAAATCACCCATAACAACGACTTTGGTCAAAGGGTCAGATGCCATCAAAGAGTCAATCACTTTTTTGCTTACCGAAGCGGCTAATTTTCTTTTTTCACGCGTGATTGCTTCACCGCCACGACGAGATGGCCAGTGGTTGACAAAGATATGTATGACATCGCCATCAAGCTTTCCAATGACATACAAAACATCTCTAGTTGGTCGGTCGCCAGACTCTATTGGAACTGTGAGTGACTTGGCTTCTAATAGTTTAAACTTGGTGGGGTTATACAAAAAACCGCAATCAACACCCCTATTGTCAGGACCGTCAAATTGTACCACTTTCAAATTGAGTTTTGATAATAGAGGATGAGCACAAAGTGTTTTCAATACAAATTCATTTTCGATTTCGGCAACACCTAAAAATGAAATTCCATCCGACACTTGGTCTGTTCCTATTTGAGAAATAACAGTTGCCAAATTTTCTACTTTTTTTTTGAAAACCGCGGGGGTGTAGGCATTGGCACCATTTGGCGTAAACTCATCATCGTCTGTGTTGGGGTCATTAATGGTGTCATAAAATTTTCGAGATTATAAAATGCAATGGCAAATTTTTTATTCGAATCATTCGC
>LNFQ01000040.1 GCA_001567165.1 Bacteroidetes bacterium OLB11 | reverse complement strand
GCGTGCACTTTTTCAATTCAATTTGGTATTTATTAATCTTTTCTTTTCTGTCTTTTTTTCCTTTACACTGCTTGTTTTTTTCTTAAAGAAAATACTCCCTTTATCTTCTGCTAAATCGGCGATGAGGGTATCTCCTTCTTTCAAACGATGATTGAGTATTTCTTCTGCTAAGGGGTCTTCTAAATATTTTTGGATTGCCCGATGTAAAGGCCTTGCTCCAAACTGCTGGTCATAGCCTTTTTCTGCAATGAAGTTTTTTGCTTCTATAGTTAATTCAATTTTAAAACCTAAGCTATTTAAGCGTTTGGTCACTCCCTGCATCACCAAATCAATGATTTTATTGATATCTTCTTGAGTGAGTGAATTAAAGATAATCACATCATCTATTCGATTTAAAAATTCGGGAGCAAAAGTTCTTTTTGAGAGCTTTTTCAATAACCAATTTGCTGTTTTCTTCCGTTTTGGAAGTTTTTGTTGATGTTGCAAATCCGACACCATCTCCAAACTCTTTTAATTGCTTCACCCCAATATTAGAAGTCATGATGATAATCGTGTTTTTAAAGTCCACTCTACGCCCCATACCATCTGTTAGTTGTCCATCATCTAGCACTTGAAGTAAAATATTATAAATATCGGGATGTGCTTTTTCGATTTCATCTAAAAGGACGATACTGTATGGTTTTCTTCTTATTTTTTCTGTCAATTGCCCTCCTTCTTCGTATCCAACATATCCTGGAGGAGCACCGATTAACCGGCTTACAGAAAATTTTTTCCATATATTCACTCATGTCTATTCGAATGAGTGCATCTTCACTATCAAACATATTTCTTGCTAAAACTCTTGCTAGCTCTGTTTTTCCGACACCGGTAGGTCCTAAGAAAATAAATGAGCCAATTGGTTTTTTGGGGTCTTTTAATCCTACTCGATTTCGTTGAATTGCTTTCACTACCTTCACCACGGCATCATGTTGCCCGATAACAGACCCTTCTAATTCATCACTCATGTTTCTTAATTTCTCACTTTCTGCAGCAACCATTCTTTTCACAGGAATGCCGGTCATCATGTGAATCACTTCTGCAATATCTTCACTGGTAATGGGATAGCGAGTCTTTTTCACTTCTTCTTCCCATTTTGCTTTTGCTAGTTCTAATTCTGATTGATATTTTCTCTCATCATCTCTAAATGTTGCTGCCAATTCAAATTGTTGTTTTTTTACAACTGCATTTTTTTCTTCTTTTATTTCTTCAATTTTTTTCTCTAAATCTAAAACGTCTTGAGGAACATGAATATTTTTCAAATGAACTCTTGCTCCAACCTCGTCCATCACATCAATTGCTTTGTCTGGCAATAGTCGGTCGGTGACATATCTATTGCTCAATTTTACGCATGATTCGATAGATTCGTCATCATATTGCACATTATGAAAATCTTCATATTTTGATTTTAAATTATTGAGAATAACGATTGTATCTTCGACACTTGGTGGCTCTACGAGTACTTTTTGGAAACGTCTATCAAGGGCTCCATCTTTTTCGATATGCATTCGATATTCATCCAAAGTAGAAGCTCCAATACATTGCAGTTCGCCTCTAGCCAATGCGGGTTTAAAAATATTAGATGCATCTAAGGAGCCACTAGCTCCTCCAGCACCAACTATCGTGTGAATTTCATCAATGAATAAAATGACATCTCTGTTTTTTTCTAATTCATTCATGATGGCTTTCATTCTTTCTTCAAATTGACCACGGTATTTTGTGCCGGCTACTAATGAAGCTAAATCAAGACTAATCACTTTTTTGTCAAATAAAACTCTAGATACTTTTCGTTGAAAAATTCGGAGTGCTAATCCTTCTACGATGGCTGTTTTACCAACACCCGGCTCTCCAATCAATATAGGGTTATTCTTTTTTCTTCTTGATAAAATTTGTGAAACTCGTTCAATTTCTTTTTCTCTACCCACAATCGGATCAAGCTGTCCGAGCTCTGCCAACCTTGTAATATCTCTTCCAAAATTGTCTAAGACTGGTGTTTTCGATTTGGAGCTGATGGGTGATTTTCGTTGGTATTGTGCTTTTTCATCATCGCTTGAAAATGGGTTTGAGTCGTCAGGATAGTCAAATCGGATATTCCCAAAATCTTTTAATTCGATTTCTAGTTCACTTTTGAATGAATCATAATCGACGTTGAATTTATTTAAAATTTGGCAGGCAACATTTTCTTTATTTTTTAAAATGGATAAAACCAAGTGTTCACTTTCTGCCATAATACTTTTCATGGCTTTAGCTTCTAAAACTGTGAAGCGTATCACTTTCTCTGCTTGCTTTGTGAGGGGCAAACTGTTTTGATTTTGAATATTTTTATTTACATCTTTGCTTTTGATGATTTTTTCTAATTCAATTTTTTAAATCTAACAAATCAACATGAAGGTTTTGGAGAATTTTTACTCCTAATCCTTTCCCGTCACGAATCATTCCTAATAAAAAATGCTCAGTCCCAATAAAATCATTTCCTAAGCGGAGAGCTTCCTCTCTACTAAATGAAATAATTTTCTTTTACTTTTGGCGAAAATTGCGAATCCATTATTAATATTTTAATTAAACAAATTTATAAACTATTTTTACTTTTAAAAAAAAACTAGTTATACACTATGATGTTCAAAATTGATACCAAAGAAAAAATAGAGATAATATGTCCACAATTTACCAATCTTGAACTCAATATGGCAGAAGATTTGTGTAAGATTTCGTTAAATGCTGCACAAAGTGGAAAAAAGTGTCATTATTGATTTTTCAAATATCGAATCAATAGAAAATACCGTTGTTTATGAGTTAGAAAAAAAACTATCAAACGCTTTATGAAAAGGAAGTTTCTTCTGCTTATTGTTGTATGAAAAAAAATTTGATTCCCCACTTTTATTCTATTCAAAATATCGTGCCTACGCTTGAAGAAGCTATTGATATCGTTAGCATGGAAGGGCTAGAGCGTGAATTGTTTGCAGATGAATAATATTTTTTTTTAAACAGCTATTTTAAAAAAAATATTATTTAATCATAAGTGATAATTTTTAAATTTATTTGATTGCAAAGAATATATTATTGTAGTACTTTTGTAGCATTAAAAAATTATCAAACACAAATGATGACTTTGCTTCAAATACAACAAAACCCGATTGATTATTTTCCAATACTCTTGCAATTAATTATTGCAATTGGATTTGTAGCTGTCATGATGGGTGTTTCACATGGTTTAGGACCAAAACGAAAAACAGATGATAAGCTAATCAATTTTGAATGTGGAATTGAACAAGAAGGAAATGCCAGACAACCACTGGCAGTTAAGTACTTTATTGTTGCAATCCTCTTTGTATTGTTTGATGTGGAAGTTATTTTCTTTTACCCGTATGCCATCAATTTTAAATCGTTAGGCTGGGAAGGATTTGCAGCAGTTGTGATGTTTGTTGGTTTTTTTATATTAGGCTTCACTTATGTAATCAAAAAAGGAGCTTTAAAATGGGAAGATTAATTAAAAAAAATAAATAATTTAAAATAATGAGACCAGTAACTCATAATACAAAAATAAAATTAGTAGAATCTCCTAAAGGATTTGAAGGAGAAGGTTTTTTTGCTACTAAATTAAGCGACGTGGTTGGGCTTGCACGAAGCAATTCGATATGGCCGATGCCTTTCGCTACATCATGCTGTGGCATTGAATTTATGGCAACCATGGCTGCCCACTATGACTTAGCTCGATTTGGCTCCGAAAGACTTAGCTTTTCACCACGACAATGCGATTTATTAATGGTGATGGGAACTATTTCAAAAAAAATGGCTCCCATCTTAAGACAAGTTTATTTACAAATGGCAGAACCACGTTGGGTTTTAGCCGTTGGTGCTTGTGCTACTAGTGGGGGCATTTTTGATTCTTACTCCGTATTGCAAGGGATAGACCAAGTGATTCCCGTTGATGTGTATGTGCCGGGCTGCGCACCTAGACCCGAAGCTATTTTGGACGGATTTATGAGAATTCAAGATTTAGTGCGAAATGAAAGCATCAGACGAAGAAATAGTGAACAGTATAAAGACCTTCTAAACAGCTACGGTATTCAATAATTTTTAAGCATTTTTACGCAATCAATTCATACATGCAAAACGAAGAAATAAAACAAACTCTCATAACTAAATTTGGAGAACATGTCAGCCATTTTGAAGAACCCTACGGAATGTTGACTTTTGAAGTAGATAAAGATAATGCACTTAAAGTACTCACTTTTTTAAAAGAAGATTCTGGCTTAGGATTTACTTTCCTAAACGACTTGACTGCCGTTCATTATCCTGACATGAAAGGACGTGAACTTTGTGTAGTTTATATGGTGCAAAATATTTATCATAGCCTTAGAGTGCGTATCAAAGTTTTTATAGATATCGAAAAGCCCGAAGTGTTCACAGCTACCAGTATTTTTGAAACCGCTAATTGGCTTGAAAGAGAAGCTTACGATTTTTTTGGAGTGCAATTTGTCGGTCATCCCAATTTAATACGCATTATGAATGTGGATGAAATGGATTATTTCCCATTAAGAAAAGATTTCAAATTAGAAGAACAGACTAGAAAAGACAAAGACGATAATATGTTCGGAAGATAACTTTAATAAAAAATTTATATCATTCAGATAGAATAAAAATGAGTCAAAAACAAAATATCACATTACCTGAAGGTTCCATTGAGAAGCAAACCACTACGCTCAACCTCGGTCCTACACACCCCGCAACCCATGGTGTATTTCAGAATATATTGGAGATGGACGGCGAAATTATTATTGATGCGTGCCTACTGTAGGCTATATCCATCGTGCTTTTGAAAAAATAGCCGAAAGAAGGGCCTTTTATCAAATTACTCCTCTCACAGACCGTTTGAACTATTGCTCATCTCCAATTAATAATATTGGATGGCACATGACAGTAGAAAAACTGATAGGTGCTCAAATGCCTAAACGCGTGGACTACCTTCGAGTGATTATTATGGAACTTGCCCGAATTGCAGACCATTTAGTATGTAACTCAGTAATAGGAGTTGATTCCGGAGCATTGACAGGATTCGTTTATGTTTTTGAATTTAGAGAATATATTTATGAAATTTTTGAAGAAATATGTGGAGCAAGATTAACAACCAATATTGGTCGTATCGGTGGATTTGAACGCAACTTTTCAGAATTAGCCTTTCAGAAAATTGATAAGTTTTTAAAAGACTTCCCAAATGCCATGAAAGAATTTGAAACTTTACTTACTCGAAATAAAATCTTCATGGAACGGACTATGGGAGTTGGTGGAATCAATGCTGAAAGAGCTTTAAATTACGGATTCACAGGTCCTAATCTAAGAGCAACCGGCATTGATTATGATATCAGAGTAGCACATCCATACTCAAGCTATGAAGATTTTGAATTATCAATACCCGTTGGCTCCACTGGCGATGTATATGACCGTTATCTTGTGCGAAATGAAGAAATCTGGCAAAGCTTTAGTCTAATCCAACAAGCATTGGCAAAACTGAAAGATTTAGACCCTTCAATTTACCATGCAGACATTCCCGCTTTTTATTTACCTGAAAAAAAAGATGTTTATACAAAAATAGAACAGCTGATTTACCACTTTAAAATTGTAATGGGAGAAACCGAAATTCCAGTGGGTGAAGTTTATCATTCAGTCGAAGGTGGAAACGGCGAATTAGGTTTTTATCTTATCAGTGACGGAGGTCGTTCACCTTATCGTCTTCACTTTAGAAGGCCTTGCTTTATTTATTATCAAGCCTATCCTGAATTAATCAAAGGTGGGATGCTCAGTGATGCGGTGATAACAATGAGTAGTATGAACTTAATAGCAGGTGAACTTGACGCTTAAACATTTTTAATAAAAAAATATCAACATGACTTTTTCTCAAGAAATTTTAAATAAAATAGATAGTATCATTAAAAGGTATCCTGAAGGCAAACAAAAAAAGTGCTTTAATTCCTATTCTGCATCTAATTCAAGAAACAGGGACAAATTCTCTCACTACTGAACAAATGGATGAGGTTGCTAACATCTTAGATATTCTTCCGATTGAAGTATATGAAGTAGCTACTTTTTATACGATGTTCAATTTAAAACCCGTTGGAAAATTTGTTTTAGAAATATGTCAAACAGGGCCTTGTATGCTAAAAGGAAGTGACCAAATAATTGAGTATGTCAAAAAGAAACTAAATATCGAAAACGGGCAAACGACCCCCGACGGATTGTTCACATTAAAACTAGCAGAATGTCTTGGTGCTTGTGGTTATGCGCCGATGATGCAATTAGGTAAAACATATCAAGAGTTTTTGACAGAAGAGAAAATCGATCAAATCTTAGAAGATTGCAGAAAGTCAGCTTCTTTAGCTGTATAGATTGCTTAACCTTCAATATGGAATGAAATAATAATCATTCGAGTTGTCAAGCGGTCAATCGCTTTATTGGTAGGCTCTTCAGTATTACGCAACAAGGTATTCCCTAACCCATTGCTCACTTTAATTTCAGGAGCAAAAATAAAATTTGGATAATAAAATTCAAACCCTAAACCAAGATTATAGCCATAGTCAAATGGTTTTACCTTAATGATTTCATTACTTCTTTTAGACTTTGCATTGGCGTTAAAATCAAAGTCTAGCTTAGCTCCAGCCGCTACATAAAATCGAAAATTTCTTTGTCTATCTGATTTAAATTTAGCCTCAATCGGCATACTAAATAAAATAGATTCAAAAGTATGAGTGAGGGTTGAATCTTGATAGGTAGTGAAAATAAGCCCTTTTTCTCTTAGCATAAAACTCGGAATAGCTCGTAGATCTACGAAGCTAGTAAGCCTTAAATTTCCCATGATTCCAAGCTGAAAGCCTGGTTTCCAAATAGGTGTGATATTTTTAATTGTGTCGTAATCAATAAAATATTTTGAATTAAAGACTTTATATTGAGCTGAATTAAATCCTAATGTAATTCCAAAATAATATGGTTTTTCATCATGCTCAGGATTATGCATTCGTTCATCTTGAGCGAGCAATGCTTTTGATGAAAAAAGAGCGATACCGAGAAGTAATGCTATTTTTGACAATGATATATGGAGGCAATTCCTAAGCTGAGCGATTGGCATACTACTTTTTTAAATCCTATATTTTGCAATATTACACACATTTCTTCACCTTCAGGAAAAACCTGAACTGAATTTGGCAAATATGTGTAAGCATTTGCGTTTTTACTAAATATTTTCCCAATGACTGGGGTTATATAACGAAAGTAGAAGTTATAAAATTGTTTGATGGGAGTTCTTTTTACTTTAGAAAATTCTAAAATGACTAAGTGAGCTTCCGGTTTTAGCACTCTAAATATCTCTTGTAATCCTTTTTCTAAATTTTCAAAATTGCGAACACCAAAGGCGACTGTGACTGCATCAAATATTGATTCTTGATAAGGTAAATTTTCACAGTCTGCTTTTTGGAAATGAATTTTAGAATCTAAGTTTTGTTGAGCTATTTTGACTTTACCAACTTCAAGCATTCCTGCTGAAATATCAATGCCTATAACTTGTTCGGGATTCAACTTGCATAAAGCGATAGCTAAGTCTCCTGTACCTGTAGCTACATCTAGAATTTGCTTTGGGGCAAAAGGTTTTAAAATTTTGATCACTTTCTTTCTCCAAATCAAGTCAATTCTAAGTGATAAAATGCGGTTTATAAAATCATATTTGGGGGCAATTCCATCAAACATGTTTTCGACTTGTTCTTTTTTACTTTTGCTGGATGTTGCGTCTGGAACTACTTGTTGTTGCACTGTAAATGTTTTGAGAAGCTCAACTTTTATTTTTAAAATGAAGAATAATCTAAATATGTTTTACATAAAATAGGAAATCAAATCAGATATTTTTTGTTTTAATTCTTTTCGGTCCACAATGAAATCTAAAAAGCCATGTTCTAGTAGAAATTCGGAACGTTGAAATCCTTCGGGTAAGTCTTTTTTTATAGTTTCTTTTATGACTCGAGGACCAGCAAAGCCTATCAAAGCACCTGGCTCGGCAATATTCACATCGCCAAGCATCGCATAGGAAGCAGTGACACCACCTGTAGTTGGGTCTGTCAGAAGCGAGATATAAGGGAGTTTTGCTTTGGATAAAAGGGTGAGTTTTGCTGATGTTTTAGCCATTTGCATTAGTGAGAATGCACTTTCCATCATTCTGGCTCCTCCTGATTTTGAAATAATCATAAATGGGAGTTTATGCTCAATTGCATAGTCGATGCTTCTCGATATTTTTTCACCAACTACACTTCCCATACTACCTCCAATAAAATTAAAATTCATAGCCGCAATCACAATTCCTTTACCGTCTATTTGTCCCACTCCCACAGTCATTGCGTCTTTAAGTCCTGTTTTTTCTTGTGCTTCCACTAAGCGGTCTTTGTATGGTTTCACATCGACAAATCCTAAGAGGTCTTTTGAGAAAATATTTTCAAAAAGTAATTCAAATTTTTGTTCATCAAATAAAATTTCGAAATATTCTTTTGCGTCGATTCTGTTGTGAAAGTCGCAGGATGGGCAAAGCCAATAGTTGCTTTTAATTTCGTTGATGGTTGCTGTCTTTTTGCAATTGGGGCATTTGATCCATAATCCGTCTGGTACATTTTTCTTGTCTTTTGTAGTAGTGCGGATATTTTGTGCTATTCGTTTGAACCAAGTGGATGACATTGTAATATTTTTTATTTAAAATCTGTTTTTCTAATGATTAAAATTGCTTTTGTTCTTTTAGAAAGTAAAAACAAAAGTAACATAAAATTTGTAAATAGTAAGTTTGAGGCTCGGTTAATGAGTTTTCGGAAAGTCTTTTTTAAATAAAATGTTTATTTTTTTGTATTTTAATTGATTAATGTAAAATTTATTTGTTTAACCCAATCAAATCATCAAATTATTTTGGCTGTAGTGGCAAACCTTATTGGATTCAAATTGATGAAAAGAATTAAACATTTGCCAAGTCGAAATCACTTTGCAAGCCAAATTTTTTTCAACATCACAATATGTGATTTTAAAGCGGCAAAATATCCGGGGTTATTATTGTAAGGCAGCCCAAATTCATCTGCAGTTTGCTGAACGTATTTTGCAATTTGCGGATAATGCACATGGCAAATATCTGGGAATAAATGATGTTCGATTTGGTGAGTTAATCCTCCGGCAAACCAAGTGAGAAAGGCATTGTCATGGCCAAAGTCAGCAGTAGTAGCTAATTGATGAATAGCCCATTCATTTTCGATTTCTCCTTTATCATTTGGCATAGGAAAATCTGCACCTTCTACCACGTGAGCAAGTTGAAAAACGGTAGAAAGGAAGAAGCCTCCGATAGCATGCATTAATAATAAGCCTCCGAAAATAAGCCATCCATTGTATCCGAGCACCCAAATAGGAATAAGAATGATATATGTAATATACAAGATTTTATAAAAAAAGAGTTTGAAAAAATTCCAAGCATATTCAGAAGAAGACATTTTATTAACCCCATTTTTTGAGTAGGTAAAAAATTGTTTATAGTCTTTCATGATTACCCAACTTAATGTAGCTAAACAATAAGCGAAAAAGGCATAAATATGTTGATACTTTTGTATTGGGTGCCATTTAAAGAAAGGGCTCCATCTCATTTTGAGACGTTGGTCGATGTCTTCATCCAAATGAGTAATATTGGTGTAGGTATGATGCAAAATATTGTGTTGGGATTTCCAGTTGACATCAAACCCTCCAAGAATATTGAGAGTTCCACCCATTATCGAATTGACTAATTTATTTTTACTATAAGCACCATGGTTTGCATCGTGCATCACTCCCATTCCCACTCCTGCAATTCCAAATCCTGAAATTGCATAGCAAATCAACACAGCCCAATTAGGCAATGGGTTAAACACATAAATTGCAATGATAGGCAAAGTATATAATGAAAGCATGACAATAGACTTAAATACCATGGTTTTGTTTGCATGCTTGTCAATTTTGTTTTCTTCAAAGTATGCATCAACGCGTTGCTTTAAAACTTTTAAAAATTGTGTTCTATTTTTATTGACAAATTTGACTCGTTTCTTTTGCTGCATGGATTATCTTGAATAGGTAAAACACAAAAATAGGAATCTTTATCTGATTTACTATTTTTTGGTAAATAAAAAAGGTATTCTTTTTTATTTTAAGAATACCTTATCATTTTTTATCTTTATTTATTTATTTATTTTCCTCCTGCTTTAGGAACATCGTCTTTAATTCCAAGTTTGGTTTTCACGTCTTTAATAATATTATCTGCTGAAGTTGCATAAACTAAAGCTCCTGAGCTTGCATCTAAAATGAATGAATATCCTTTTTCTTTTGCTACATCTTGAATTGCTTTATCTGCTTTTTCAGTAATTGGTTTTAGCAAGTCTTGTCTCTTTTGAGATACTTTTTCTTCAGCACTTTGTTGTGTGGATTGGATTCTAGATTGTAAGTCTGTTAATTCTTTTTCTTTCACATCACGCATAGCATCTGTCATTGATTTAACACCCGCTTCATACGCTTTGTATTTTGTTTCAAGCTCTTTTTGCATGCTAGTCAATTGGTCTTGAAAAGTTTTAGCATAAGCAGAAATTTCAGCATCTGCTTTTTTTGCTTCGGGCATAGATACGATTAGTTCTTCAGAATTGATATACCCAATTTTTGTTGTGCATTTGCATAATTTGAAGCACTGAGCATTAAAATAGCAATAAAAAGTTTCTTTGTAATTCCGTTCATAATTGTTTATTGTTTTATTATTTTATTAATTGATTTGATATTTTTGTGGGGCAAATATAGTTACTTTTTATAAATACATTTACTTTTTAGTTGGAGAAGTTATTCCTAAATCTTTGAGGACATCATCACTTTTGTCAATTTTATTATCAGCAAAAAAGACGCTTAAATCAGCAGATTTATCAAATATAATATCATAACCTTTATTACTTGCCATTTTTTGGACCGCATTATAGACCTTGTCTTGAACGGGTTTTACAAGCTCTTGTCGTTTTTTAAATAAATCGCCTTCTACACCAAACCTTTTCTTTTGTAAATCTTTGGCTTCTTTTTCTTTTTTGATAATTTCATCTTCTCTTTTCTTTTTCATCTCATCACTTAGCATCACTTGTTCTGCTTGATATGACTTATACATTCTATCTACGTCTTGAAGTTTGGCATCAATTTCTTTTTGCCATTGAGTAGAAATCTCTTCAAGTTTGGTTTGTGCTTGTTTGTATTCTGGTACATTTTCTAAAATATATTTAGAATCGATTACGCAATATCTTTGAGCTTGTATTGACAAGTGACTAAAGATGGCGACTGTAAATAAAATAATTAGCTTTTTCATGTTGTATATTTTTTAGTTTGACAATTAAATTTCGGGTTCGTTTGAATGGTGTTTGCGATTTAACATTGTTTTATTAATCGGGTTCATAACCGAGCATAAAGGTAAATTTAGTTGCTTGTCCAAATTTTGTACCTGGTGTGAATCTGTCAATACCGATACCATAATCTAAACCAAGCAAGCCAAACATAGGCAAATATATTCTTACACCCAAACCTACTGAGCGTTTCAATTCAAAAGGGTTAAAACTTTTGAAGCTACTCCAAGCATTGGCTGCTTCAAAGAATCCAAGCCCGTAGATTGTAGAAGACGGATTTAATGAGAAAGGGTATCTTACTTCGGCTGTATATTTATTGAAGATGGTAGAGCCGGCATCTGCGGAATATACGTCATATCCTCGATGGGCAATGATATCTTTTCCATAAATTGTGTAGCCTTGTAATCCATCTCCTCCCACTTGGAATCTTTCAAATGGCGATTGGAGATGTTGATTATAATATGCTAAGTATCCATGTTTGGTTGCTAATTTTAAAATTAGGTTTCCTTTGATTTTTTGATACCATTCTGCTGTGAATCTGTATTTATGATATTCTATCCATTTGAATTTTTCTTCTGATGACATGGTGGAATAATCTTTGCCGGAGAAGAGTGAGTATGGTAATGTGAATTGGCCACTCAGATTAATGTTGGAACCACTACGAGGGTAAAGAGGTTGGTCAACGGAGTATCTTCCGATGCTTATTTTCAGACTTAAGTTATTTGCAATTCCATTGCTAAAGCCTTCAAACATGGTGTAGTTTTTGATATTATATCTTTGGTAATTCAGGCCATAGGATAAGACGAAATCATCGTCTGGCCATTTAAGTCTTTTGCTTAAAGAAGCTCCTAATCCCAAAGTGGTCATGTGTCCTGATGTGGTGGAACCAAATGAACCCGCGAAGTATGTTCGATAAAGGCTAAGGGTAAGTGAAGTTGGTTTTTTACCTCCTAACCATGGTTCTGTAAAGCTCCCTGAAATGGAGTTATACCATTTACCATTTGCTTGTCCTCTCACAGATAATTTTTGTCCATCTCCCATTGGTAGTGGGTCCCATTCTTTTATTTTGCCAATATTTCTAAGGGCGAAATTATTAAATGCGACTCCTATAGTTCCTGTGATTCCTAGTCCGCCACCAAAACCGGCTTGTAATTCTAGTTGGTCGGCAGATTTTTCGGTTACATTATATTCAATATCCACTGTTCCATCGTTATGTGGGATGGGTTGTATTCCTATTTTTTCAGCGTCGAAAAATCCAAGGTTGGCAATTTCTCTTTGTGAGCGAATGATATCGGCTCTACTGAATTTGTTTCCGGGCATTGTTCTCAACACTCTTCTAATGACGTGTTCATGTGTTTTGTCATTTCCATTAATTATTATATTTCGATTGGTGTATTGGTCGCCTTCTACTACTCTGATGTCGATATTGATGGTATCATTAACGATTGATTTTTCAGTAACGTCAGTATTAAACCCTAGGTAACCATCATCAAGGTAAAGAGAGCCGATGTCATCACCATCCATTGTCGGAATTTTTCCAATCCGGGTGTCTAACAATTCGGAGTTATAGACATCTCCTTTTTTAATTCCAATCAATTTATGCAATTCTTCATCTGTATATTTTGTGTTTCCTCTAAATTCGATATCTCCAAAATAATATTTTCGTCCTTCTACAATTTTCAAATCGATATTGAGGTTTCCATTTTGAGCGGTGTAAAGAGTATCTTGAGCTATTTGAGCATCACGGTATCCTATTGAGTTGTAGTATTCCACAATGCTTTGTTTATCTTCTTCATATTTTTTTTCATTAAATTTTGAGGCTGAAAAAATTCCATATCGAATATATGGGTCTAGATACATGAGGGTTTTGGTTGGAGATAAAAATCCGAGTCCGTTAATATAGTCTTTTAAATTATTTTCGTTTTTGCCTAAAACGCTTTCTGTTGCTGCGCTTTTCAAGGAAAATCTTGCCATTTCTTTGTTTCCTTTCATTGTTTTTTTCAGTTTGTAGGTGCTTGCATGTTCGTTTTCAAAAATATTAATTTGGTTGATTTTTACTTTATTTCCTTTGTTAATTAAAAAGGTAAGTGTTACCATGTTGATAAGTGCAGTATCGGGTCTTTCATATATTTTGATAGTTGCATGGTTGTATCCTTTTTCTGCATAGAATTTTTTAATTCGTTCGATAGCGTTTTGTTTTGTCGATTCTGTTACCACTCTAGACTTCACAAGTCCGATTTTATCTTTTAATTCTTTTGCTTCTCCGTCTTTAATTCCTTTAAAATTATATCTGGATAGTCTTGGTCTTTCTTCTACTTTTATAATTAAAAATATTTTATCACCGATGATTCTATCTAAGTTAATTTGGATATCAGAAAAGAGATTTTGTTTCCATAGGTTTTGGATTGCTTTTGTTATTTTTGGGTCGTTAGGTAGTTTGATTTTCTCTCCTGTGCTAAGACCTGAAATGGAGATGAGCAATTCTTCATCGAGATATTTTGTGCCTTGCACTTTAATAGGAGCTAATGTATATTCAGAAGAATTTTGGATTGGGGCTTGTTTATTTTTTGCCTTAGTCCGATTTGTGCCTCTGCAAGATGAGAGCAAAGGAGGCTAAAAAGAAGGATAATATTTTATTGGTAATCTTCATATTTATTTTAATTGTTCGCTAATTTTTCCAAATCGACGTTCTCGGTTTTGGTAGTTTAGCAATGCTTCTACTAAATTTTCTTTTCTAAAATCAGGCCAATGGGTATTTGTAAAATATAGTTCAGCATAGGCAATTTGATATAATAAGAAATTGCTTATTCGATATTCTCCACTGGTTCTTATTAATAGCTCAGGGTCTGGAATATTGACGGTAGTCAAATATTGTTTAAAGGTATTATCATTTATTTGATCTAAGTGTAATGTATCATTTTTTACATCGTTGGCAATTTTTTTACATGCTTGCAAAATTTCCCATTTTGCACTATAGCTAAGTGCCAGCACTAGATTGAGCCTTGTATTTTGAGATGTCATTTCGATGGCTTCATGAAGTTCTTCAATACATTGCTTTGGTAGTGTGTCTATATCTCCAATGACATTCAGACGTACTCCATTTTTTTGAAGGGTTTCTGCTTCTTTTCGAATGGTTGAAACGAGGAGTTCCATCAGTGCATTTACTTCGTTTTCAGGTCGATTCCAATTTTCGGTTGAAAAAGCATAGAGAGTTAAATATTGGATTCCAATTTCTGCACAACCTTCCACCACATCTCTTACGCTGAGCACTCCATGTTGATGACCGTAAAGTCTATCTTTACCTCTTTCTTTTGCCCATCGTCCATTCCCATCCATAATGATGGCAATATGTTTTGGTAATTTGTTTTTATCTAAGAGTTCCAGCATTTATTTTAAAAGGAAACAAAAGTACTAAAATGAAGTTTGTAATAAAGTTAAAAAATTAGCTTATAGTGAGTTTAACACATCTTTCACAGTCCTACAAAAAATGAAAGGAGTGACTTGCACTTGCAAAGTGAGTTTAGTTGATTTTTTTAAAAATGACAGATGCATTATGCCCTCCAAACCCAAAAGTATTGCTTAATGCTGCGTTGATTGTTCTACTTTGAGCTTGATTAAATGTGAAATTTAATTTTGCATCTAGATTTTCATCATCTTCAAAATGATTGATTGTAGGTGGCACTATATTGTTTTGCACTGCTAATATAGAGGCAATGGCTTCAATTGCACCTGCGGCACCTAATAAGTGACCTGTCATTGATTTGGTACTACTAATATTTAAGTTGTATGCTTGTTCGGCAAATACTTTTTGAATTGCGGTTACTTCTGCAATATCGCCTAATGGAGTTGAAGTTCCATGCACATTAATATAATCGATATCATTTGGTTGAAGATTGGAGTCTTCAAGTGCAGCAGACATAACGAGTATTACTCCTGCTCCTTCTGGATGTGGGGCAGTAATGTGATAGGCATCAGCTGAACAGGCGCTACCAGCTAATTCTGCATAGATTTTAGCTCCTCTTTTTACAGCATGTTCATATTCTTCTAACACGATAGCACCAGCTCCTTCACCTAAAACAAATCCATCTCTCCCTTTATCAAAAGGTCTTGAGGCTGTTTGGGGAGAATCGTTTCGTTCGCTTAATGCTTTCATTGCATTAAAGCCTCCAACACCGGGTATGGTGACAGCTGCTTCTGAACCCCCACAAACGATTATGTCAGCTTTTCCCAGTCGAATGAAATGAGAAGCGTCAATAAGAGCGTGTGAAGAAGAGGCACAAGCACTTACGGTGCAATAGTTAGGGCCTCTAAATCCATAAGCCATTGATATGTGTCCAGCGGCAATATCTGAAATCATTTTTGGAATAAAGAAAGGATTAAATCGTGGTGTACCATCTCCTTGAAAGAAATTGTTCATTTCTTGATAAAAAGTTCCTATTCCTCCAATACCAGATGCCCAAATCACTCCTACACGGTCTTTATTGATGCCGTCTTGCATTAGGTTGGCATCTTCTATTGCTTGCTTGGCTGTTACTATTGCAAATTGTGAAAAACGATCGAGTTTTCGAGCTTCTTTTTTGTCAATAAAATCTTCAGGATTGAAGTTTTTGACTTCGCATGCAAAACGTGTTTTAAACTTCTCTGGGTCAAAAAGAGTAATGGTATCAGCACCACTTACCCCATTGCACAATCCACTCCAATAATCTTGAGTTGTATTGCCAATGGGTGTAAGAGCACCTAAACCTGTAACGACTACACGTTTTTAATTGCATAATTGCCTTTTTAATTTAAAAAAATTAAATTATTTAGCGTATTCTTCTAAATAAGAAATTGCTTGTCCAACCGTTGAGATGTTTTCAGCTTGTTCATCTGGGATTGAAATATTAAATTCTTTTTCGAATTCCATAATCAATTCCACTGTGTCTAGTGAATCGGCTCCTAGGTCGTTTGTGAAGCTTGCTTCGTTTATTACATCTGCTTCTTCAACTCCTAATTTGTCAACAATAATTTTTTTAACGCGTGTTGCTATTTCTGACATTTTTAAAATAATTTAGACTGCAAAAATATACTTTTAGTTGAAATCATCAACTATTCTGTAAATTTTGTTGATAATCTTCATAAAAAAATTCTGAATCTTACGTCTATTTTAATAAATATATTTTACAATATACTATATATCAATAATTTAAAGACTGTACTTTCTGATTACAATTTATTTCAACTTTTCTTAATTATGGGTATATGTTTTTATATATCAAACTTAATTCCTTGTGCTAATGGTAAATTTGTGGAATAATTAATCGTATTTGATTGTCTTCTCATATATACTTTCCATGCATCGGAGCCACTTTCTCTTCCACCGCCTGTTTCTTTTTCTCCACCAAATGCCCCCCCAATTTCTGCTCCACTTGTTCCTATATTGACATTTGCGATTCCACAATCACTGCCTGAATGAGCTAAAAACAATTCTGCTTCTCTTAAATTTAAGGTCATGATTGCTGACGATAAGCCTTGTGGTACGCTGTTTTGCAACTGAATTGCTTCTTCTATTGCTTTGTATTTTATAAGATAAAGTATTGGGGCAAATGTTTCATGTTGTACTATTTCATAATGATTTTTTACTTCTATTATACAAGGTTTCACATAGCATCCACTTTCAAATCCTTTACCTTTTAATACGCCTCCTTCTACTAAAACTTTCCCTCCTTCTTTTTTAGCTGCTGCAATTGCATTTAGGTAGTTTTGAACGGCCTCTTTGTCAATTAACGGCCCAACATGATTTTTTTCATTTAAAGGATTTCCAATTTTTATTTGTTTGTATGCGTTAATTAATTTTTCTGTGAATTTCTTATATACCTTTTCTTGAATAATCAATCGTCTTGTGGTGGTGCATCGTTGCCCGGCTGTGCCTACCGCTCCAAACACAGCTCCTATTAATGACATATCTAAATCGGCATGTTCGCTTATGATGATTGCATTATTTCCTCCTAATTCCAACAAGCTTTTCCCTAATCGTTCTGCTACGGCTTTTGCGACTTCTTTGCCCATTCGAGTGCTCCCAGTTGCTGAGATTAAGGCTACTTTAGGGTCGTGGCTCATCCACTCTCCTACTTCTTTACCACCGTTTATGAGGCTGCAAACTCCTTCGGGTATTCTATTTTTTTTGAATACTGATTGGATGATGTGCTGACAAGCAATTGCTGTTAAAGGTGTTTTTTCACTTGGCTTCCAAATGCACACATCTCCGCAAACCAAAGCTATCATTGCATTCCAGCTCCAAACTGCCACTGGAAAATTAAATGCAGATATAATTCCAACAAGTCCTAATGGGTGGTATTGCTCATACATTCGATGTCCGGGTCGTTCACTGTGCATGGTCAATCCATAAAGTTGACGACTCAATCCAAGAGCAAAATCACAGATATCAATCATTTCTTGCACTTCTCCATATCCTTCTTGAAGGCTTTTTCCCATTTCATAACTTACGAGTTTCCCTAATGCTTCTTTTTTGTTTCTAAGCTCTTCGCCTATTTGCCTAACAATTTCACCTCTTTTGGGTGCAGGCACTTTTCGCCATTCTTCAAAAGCAGCTGAGGCTGTTGAAATGACTTTGTTATAATCTTGCTTTTGAGTTGAAAAAACAGAGGCTATCAATTGCCCATCTACAGGAGAAATGCTGTCTATTCTTTCTCCTTTACTTTGAATTGATTTTAATCCAGTGTAGGTTCCATTGTTTAATTTTAACAAGCCTAATTGTTTGAGGATTTTTTGCATAAAATGTTTATTTTTTTTAGAATAAAATTAGTGAAGTGCAAAGTTAAGAAATCTATTATGGTTGAATCTTAAAATATAGAATGTATTTAAAAAAAATAATCGCAACACTTTTGAATTTTGATTTTTTAAAAAGTTATTTTGTTTCAAATTTGAAAACCTATTTTTGTCATTATGAAAAGCAAGGAAAAATTGGATGCAAAGCAATTGTTTCAGAAAATAAATTCATTAAAAGTTTTTGTTGTGGGGGATGCAATGATTGATAATTATTGGTATGGAACAGTTGATCGAATTTCGCCAGAAGCTCCTGTCCCTATTATCTCTATTACTCAAAAGGAGTCTAGATTAGGAGGTGCTGCCAATGTTGCTTTAAATTGTAAGTCCTTAGGTGCAGAAGTATATTTATGCTCGTATATTGGAAAAGACAATTCAGGAAGTCAATTGATTTCGATGTTAAAAGAGCAGAATATTCGCCCTGATTTTTGTATTCAATCGGAAGAGCGAATTACAACCAATAAAACAAGGATTATTTCAAAAAATCAACAAATATTAAGAGTGGATGAGGAAAGCACTTCGTATCTTTCATTAAATGAAGAGCATCATTTTATTGATGTTTGCTTGAGAGCTATTCAGATTGAAAAGCCGGATATTTTAATTTTTGAAGACTATAATAAAGGGTTACTTAGCGAATTAGTGATTGAAAAAATCATCAAACATTGCAAGCATGTCGGCGTGTTTACTTCCGTTGATCCAAAACAAAAGCACTTTTTTTCTTATCAAAATATTGATTTATTTAAACCCAATTTAAAAGAAGTTAAAGAGGCTTTCGGTATAGACCATTTTGAACTTACGAAGCCTGCACTTGAAGAAATTCATTTAAAACTTCATGAGAAATTAAATCACCAAACAACTCTCATTACTTTATCAGAAAATGGTGTGTTTGTTCGAAATGAAAAAGAGGCTGATCTTATGCCTGCACATGTTCGGAAAATTGCTGATGTTTCTGGTGCGGGTGATACTGTGATTGCTGTTGCTACTATCCTTCTTTTTCTCAGCAATGATATATCGTTTGCTGCACAGGTCGCTAATTTAGCAGGAGGGCTTGTGTGCGAAGAGCCTGGCGTAGCGCGTATTCAGAAAGAAAAATTGATGAAAGAAATTAATAAAAAATTAGTTTAGCATTTTATTTTTTATTTCCTTTTTATAATAATTGCAAATGGAAGTTAAGCCACAAATATTACATTTTGGATTCCGGGCTACGCATACATATCTGCCATGCAAAATAAGCCAATGATGTGCTTTGTAGATAAACATTTTAGGAATATGCTTAATCAGTTCTTTCTCGGTTTGCAAAGGTGTTTTGCTGTTTAAAGTAAGTCCAATCCTATTTGAAACTCTGAACACATGCGTATCTACAGCCATATTGGGTTGATTGTCAATCACCGAAGTAATCACATTTGCGGTTTTACGTCCCACCCCAGGCAACTGAACCAATTGCTCTACTGTCATCGGAATTTCCCCATCAAATTTTTCAAAAATCATTTTTGCCATTCCAATTAAATATTTGGTTTTGCTATTTGGATAACTGATACTTTTTATAATGGAAAACAATTCTTCAAAATTTGCTTGAGCCATTGTATTTGCATCGGGAAATCTTTCAAAAAGAATGGGAGTAGTTGCGTTCACTCGTTTGTCTGTGCATTGGGCGGATAGAATAACTGCAGTTAATAACTGAAAAGGATTATCATAAATCAACTCGGTTTCAGCATTCGGTGATTGCTTTGAAAAGTAATCGATCACAAAAGCGTATTTATCTTTTTTTGTCATTGAAAAAATTTAAAATTATTTTGACTGTACAAAATCGATTAATAATTGAGCTGTGTTTTCAAAGTTAGTAAGGGAAAGGGTTGCTGCTTTATCAAAAACATCATGATAGTAGCCGCCCCCACCCATCGAATAAATAAAAATAGAAGGAATTCCTTTTTCTCCAAAATAAAAATGGTCTGAGTTTTTTGCTTTGCCTCTTATTTTAATTTCCGGTAAATATTTTGATTTGCTATTCAGCATTTTGAGTTTATCAAAAACATTTTTTATAGACTTCACCATTGACGACTGTAATTCCATTTTGAGCATCTCCCATTATATCAATATTGATAAGAGTTTTAATTTTTTTAATATCAAAAATTGGATTTGTTGTAAAATATTCTGAACCTTTCAATCCCGCTTCTTCACCACTAAATAAAATAAACACAATATTGTAAAGCGGCTTATGGACTGAAAAATATTTTGCTAAATATAAAATCATACTTGTTCCAACTTG
>LNFQ01000039.1 GCA_001567165.1 Bacteroidetes bacterium OLB11 | reverse complement strand
AAAAAAATTAGACAAAATTAATGAAATCAAAATTAAAATTCATGATGGCATTTGCATTCATCTTTTTAGCGTCTGCCTTGTACGCTCAAGTGCCACAATTATTCAATTATCAAGGTGTTGCACGTGATGCGAAGGGCAATCCGATGACGAATCAACAAATTTCGTTAAAATTGACGATATTGCCTACTGCAGATGCGAGTGTAGCAGAGTACGAAGAGACTCAAATAGTAAAAACAAACGAGTTTGGACTTTATACCCTACAAATAGGGAATGGTCAAGCATTGGCAGGCGAAATGAAAACTGTAAAATGGGAAACCGGCAATAAATACATTCAAGTATCCATCGATCCCAAAGGGGGTAGCGACTATGTAGTAGCAGGCACATCTCAACTTTTATCAGTTCCTTATGCACTATATGCCGACAAATCCGGAAGCTCACATGATAAAACCAGAACCGGAGCTGTGAGTTCAGCGGCAGGTCACGTAGCAGGTGATGCGAATTATCTAACGAAATTCACAGCATTAAATACGATTGGCAAATCATTATTATATGATAATGGTTCAAATGTAGGTATTGGAACAGAATCGCCTGTAGCTCGCTTACACATGTATTATAGCACATCTGGTATATTAGAGCATATTCGTATGCACAATCCGAATGCGAATGGAGCAGGCCGTTTCACGATGTACAATGATGGAGCAAGTAGCTATGCAACTTTTACCAAATACGGTTCCACAAGAACAGGAGCTTACAATGCGTTTTATCCTTATGCCAACCTATTAGCATTTGGTAATAATGGTCTTACAGCAGGAGACGGATTAGGAAGATTCTTGATAAGCACAGCAGGTAACGTAGGGATAAGTTTATTCAAATCAGGCTCAACCAAACTCAAATTCCATGCTGATTTTGATACAGAAAATGTAGGTATCGGTGGAAATTCAGCACCGGTATCTCGCGTTCATTTAAACAATACGGATGGCACATTGATGGATTTAAGATTAACCAATAATACCAGCGGACACACAGCAACAGATGGTTTGGTGATTTCTCAAACTGGCAATGTAGCAACGATTATGAATAGAGAAAATAGTAGTTTAATGTTGGGAACCAATAACAACAATCAAATTACGATTACCAATGGAGGAGCAGTAGGAGTAGGAACCACTACACCGACAACCAAACTAGACGTAAACGGACAAATACGTATGCAAGGTGGATCACCCGGAGCAGGAAAATTAATGACCTCAGATGCAAACGGAGTAGGAAGTTGGAGTACAGCAGCCGGTGCAGGATTAGTGAGCGGAAGTGGTACTAATAATTATATTCCTAGATTTACACCTGATGGAAACACGTTGGGAAATAGTAAATTATTTCAAAATGATTTATTGGTTAATCATAGAGGGATAAACATGCTTTCAAATGATTATTTTGATAGATTAACCGTTGCGACTCCAAATGGAGGGTATTCTGGATTTATGATAGGAAACCCAGCTTCGATTGTTAACGGATATAACGACAGTGTTGTGTACCTTTTTAAAACACCAAGTTTTAATACTTTGATAGGAAATGATGGTAGTAATTTATTAATAGGGAAAAATGGGAAAGTTGAAATTGGAAATGCATTTAAAGTAAATACAGGAAATGCACAGTTAAATGTAAGTACCACTTACGATACAGCTGGGAATTTTACTTCATCAAGTTCAAATTACATAGGCAATGGTATTTTAAGAGCAGAATATACAGGAAATGCGGTACATGACCAAACCGCTATTTACGGAAAATCTAGGACTGTTACAAGCTGGGGATATGGTATGGTCGGTGAAGGTGGTTGGATGGGTGTTAGAGGTATTGCTGACTCAGGTGGATCTACAGGTGTTTATGGAATGGGATATGGGTCTGCTAAAGGTTTGACAGGTTATTCTCAATCTGGTAGAGGGCTAAGTGCTAGTTCAGATTCTGGAAATGCTATATATGCTTCGAATACTGCAAGTCCTGATTACCCTGTAATTTATGCAAATGCAGCTAATTCCAAAGCGGTTGCTGTGAGAGCAGTAGGAGATTCCAACCAAGCGGGATTATTCACAGCAGGACGGAATAACTATACTCCATCATTAACTAATGGGGTTCTAAGAGGTGAATATACAGGTTCTTATAATATGGATGCCGTTGGTGTATATGGATATAGTAAACCTGATGCAACTCAATATTATGGAGTTGGTGTATTAGGTGAAGGTGGATATATTGGAGTTAGTGGGATTGCTAATGGACCTTTATTAGGTCAAGTTAAACATGGTGTATATGGATATGCCTCAAATACAGGATTAGCAAACTACGGTGTATATGGATATGCTACCGGTGCCATCACTAACTATTCAGGATATTTTAGTGGAACTCTATATGCGACTACCGGTACATTTGGAACTAAACCATTCATGATAGATCACCCATTAGATCCTACTAATAAATTTTTACGTCATAGCTCAATTGAAAGTAATGATATGATGAATATTTATAATGGAAACATTGTTACTGATGCAAATGGTTATGCAACTGTAACTTTACCTGACTACTTTGAAGCATTAAATGAAAACTTTAAATATCAATTGACAGTGATTGATAATAGTAATGATTTCGTAATGGCAAAAGTAACAAAAGAAGTTGCTAATAATCAGTTTACGATTCGTACAAGTACTCCAAATGTAAAAGTGAGCTGGCAAGTAAGTGGCGTACGTCATGATGCCGTTGCTAAAAAATATCCAGTGATTGTTGAAGAGAATAAACCAGAAGGTCAAAAAGGATTTTATTTAGAACCAGAAGCATTTGGAATGCCAAAATCAATGGGAGCAAACAATCCTGAAAGATTTAAACCAGAATTTGAAAATAGCTCATCAACAAACTTTAAAGCAGAAACAGAAAATTTGATAAAACAAGTCGAAGCTGAAAATGCTGAAATGGCAGCTAAAGAAGCTTTGCACAAATCAGTGAATGAAGCTGCTCAAAAAAATTGGAAACAACAAGAGTCTCCAAAAAGCACAGAAGGAACTGGCACAAGAGCTACAAAATAATGTTTTAACATTATAGAAAAATCACTAAAAAAGGGTTTCAAAATATATTTGAACCTTTTTTAGTGATAATTATTTGTAGTCATACTCTAAAGCCAAAGTGAGTTTTGAATTGTCGGAATATTGTGAATAAAAATGTCAGCGTTCAAGTCTTAAATCATAGATGTTGCTGTAGCTACAGAGAGTATATTTAAAAATGAAATCCGATATTTATTGATAAAGATTGGGCTGATTTGAATGTTACTTTGTTATAAAATTGATTTCAGAAAAGAGACATATTTTTGATTACAATTTTTCAAATAAAGATTTGATTTTATCTTTTTTTAATATTTTTTGACCTTGTGTTCCAACTGCAATTAAGCGTTGATTGCAAGTAACTCTAAATTGGTTAATAATTTCATTTTTATCGGTTATACAATCAAACTCGGCCTCAAACTCCACTGTCTCTCCAACAAATGCAGGACTCAAATGTTTTATTTGAATCATTGTGCCAATTCCTTCCTCATCATCTTCTTTCATATCTAACACAAATAAGCGACCACTCCATTCGGCATCTCGACAAAGGGCAAATGTTGAATACAATTCATGAACGATACCTGCTTCAAATGCAGCAATATCATTGCTTGTAATTGTGTGCGTATATTTTTTTATATCTCCTTTTTTGAAAATAGGTTTCATTTTTTATCAACTAATTTTTTATTTTAAACCTAAAATGTCAAGCAAGGTTTCTTTAGTTGTTAACCCTTCAATATTGGTTTGAAGTTTTCCATCTTTATAAAACATCATAAAAGGAATATTGTATATTTTAAGTTCTTTGGCTAATGTTTTATGAACATCTATATCAATTGAAATAATTTTAATCTTACCCGGATATTCACTTTCTACTTCATCTAAAATTGGTTTGAGTGCTTTACAAGGTCCACACCATTTTGCCATAAAATCAAATAATACCGGTTGGGGGCCATTACATATAGAGTCAAATTGTGCTTTCGTCATGCCACTTGCGATGCTTTCAGACTGTGCACCTGCTAATGGGAAATTGTATTTTTTCCAGCTAAGGATTCCACCGTTTAAATTATACACTTCTTTAAATCCTTTTTCTTTCAACATGTTCACAGCACCACTGCTTCTCCCTCCAGAAAGACAATAAACGTAAGTGGGTTTATTTTTATCTAAAATATCAACTGCTGTTTTAAATTCAGGACTATTATAATTCATCAATACTGCATTTTCGAGATGGCCTTCATTAAATTCTTGAGGTGTCCTTACGTCAATAATTTGGATGTTTTTTGTATGCTCAATTTGATTTTTAAATTCAGCAGCATCAATGTTTCCACCTTTTTCTTGAGCTGTATTTGATTCGCAGGATAAGCAAGCAATTAGCATCAAAAGGAATGTCATTATTTTATTCATATGAAATATTTTTTTCAAAATTAATAATATTCTACAATATTCAACTCTACCTTATCAAATAAGGATTCATCATCGTTATAAATAGTCATACATGGGTCTTGCATAATCAACCAACAAGCAATTTTTTCGTTTTTCAAAATAAGAATTCACTTCTTGCAAATAAGCTAAACACTTGTCTAAATTATATTTATACATTGGGTCATCATCATTTTCACCTGAATAATAATAGCATTTTAAAAATACAACAACCGAGGCACTGTCTTCAGTATAATCTTTCCAGCGCTTCATCACGGTATCAATTTTTTTATAAGAGATACTATCTAAACGGTGACTAATACTGTCAAAGCTAAGCTGGGCTTGAAATAGGGTGTCAATCAATCCGGGTTGTTTAAGTTTAATTTGCACATTGAAAATCTCAGGAATACTATCATTGAGTAAAGCTATTTTTTTGTAAAATGGTCTATACAAATCGGAATGACATGAAATGATATATGTTTTACCCATCTTCAATGCTTTAGTATAGCTGCCATCACCTTCATTGCTTTTTTCGGTGCTGATGACGGTTTGGTCAAATAAATTTGAAAATACAATTTCTTGAGCTAAGACTGGTATGTCATAATATTTATCTCTTACAAATCCTTTCAAACAGATAGTGGGATTGGGTTGTATTGCAGAGTAGGTGTCAAATGAGTAAATATCTAACCCTCCTTTTGAGTCATCTCTATCCGAAGCTAAATATCCTTTTTTGCCTTTTGCACTCACTATAATAGAGCCTTCAAATCGTTCAGAATTAATGGGTGCTCCTAAATTGAGCGGTTTGCCCCAGACCCCATTTTTATCCTTTCTGGAAATAAACAAATCGGTCTGCCCTAAGCCAGGAAGCCCATTGCTAGCAAAATAGAGCGTTTCATTATCAGGATGGATGAATGGTGAAGTTTCATCTTTAGCAGTATTAATATTGGGTCCGAGATTGACTGGCTTTGTCCATTTTTTATTTTCAAATGTGGACATCCAAATATCATAGCCTCCATACCCACCTTCTCGATTGCTAACAAAATAAAGGGTGTTATTATCGGCGTTCAAACATGGCTGTCCTTCGTAAGCAGTTGTATTGATGGTATAACCAAAATACTGTGGTTCGCTCCATTTATCTTTTTGGCGATAGCTAAAAACTAAATCACAACCTCCATTGCGAATTCCATCAGGGCTTCTGAGGTCACATCGAGTATAGAACAAATAATTCCCATCAACACTGAGTTTTGCACCTCCATCAGGCATATTGGTATTGGGTGGATAGCCCATGTTTTGTGCTTTGTGCCAAACTGAATTGGAATCTTTTTTTGAAATGAAAAAATCCTCATTGCCACCTACATTTCTAGTGAAAACGAGCGTGTGGCCATCTAAGCTAAGTGAGGGCAAATATTCATTTTCGGTAGTGTTGATACTATCACCCATGTTTTGAAGGTTGGCACCTAAAATAGGAGTATCATCCGTGAAAAGTTTAGCTTGGGTTTGAGCATTTTCTTTCTTTGATTTTTTTGTTTTCGATGACAATCGGTTTGAGCTTGTCACGCAATATTTTTTCAGTTGTCCAATCTTTATTTCTTTTCATTCGATCGGCTAAAGCACACAGTGGCGAAAAAAGAATCTACTTCATTTGATATAATTGCCTTGTCTGCATAGAACAGAGTCAAATCAAAATCTCTTTTGACATAATAAATTTCAGCTAGTTTTAAATATGCTTTTGTGAAGGAAGGGTGATTTTGCGTAAGCTCTAGTAGGCATGGAATAGCTTTGCTGTAAAGTCCTTTGTTGGCAAAGGTTTCACACTCAAAATAGGAAGCCCTGATTAGTTTTAATGAATCGGTTTGTGCATGGATTGATATAAAAAAAAGAAAATAGAAGGCAGGATAAAAAAATGAATTTTAGAGAAGTAAGATGTTTTATATTTTGGTATAAAAAAATCAAATGATTTGAATTGAAAAGAGAACAAAAATAAAAACTTTAACCCAAATTACACATAGAGAATTTAGGCAGAAGGGAATTATACAAAAAAAGTTATGAAATGATGAAAAAAGCATCGATGTTAACTAGAAAATTTAACCATTCAAATCAAAAAAATCAGCAAGCACTTTATTGGAAATACATGAATCCATGTTTAAATTGGTATTGATATAATTATAAAATTGTTGGGTATTAAAATTATCGAGTCCTTTCAATTCACAATTATAACTTTTGAACGCCATTTGCCATTTTTCAAATTGTCGATGACAGAAATATCCTTCTTGAATTTTGATAATATTATCATGTCGAGAGTCTATCAAAATTTTTTCAAAAAGGGATTTTACTTCGTCTTTGGGACCTTCAATAATTTGAAAAAAATGCTTATTGCAATAGAGTAAAATTCCAGTAATATTATGGGTTTTATTGTATTCGCAGGAAATGGAAAGAATGTCTTTAATATGAGTAAAGTTGAGATTATCACAACCTGTACTTACATACGATAAAAGATAAACTTTTTCTGTTTCCATTTAGTAAAAGTAATTAGAATTAAAAAATAGAATATTTTGCTTTTAACTATAATCTATAAAAAATAATGAATATATCTATGTTTGAAAAATGAAGCAATGACTTATTGAAAAAATGATTTAACTTTGATTTGTATTATGCTAAACCCAAACTTACAAGCCAGCAGTTCTAATTCACAGTCTGATAAAGATTATGAAAATACTATCAGACCTAGTTCCATAGATGATTTTTCGGGGCAAAAAGAATTGATCGAAAATCTGAAAATATTTATTAAAGCTGCCAATTTAAGAGGAGAGGCATTAGATCATGTATTGTTTCATGGGCCTCCTGGCTTGGGCAAAACGACTTTATCGAGAATCGTAGCGAATGAATTAGGCTCAAATATCAAAGAAACCAGCGGGCCAGTGATTGAAAAACCTGCTGATTTAGCAGGGCTCCTCACCGGTTTAGAGCACAGAGATGTTTTATTTATAGATGAAATACATCGACTGAGTAATGTCGTAGAAGAGTATCTTTATGCTGCAATGGAAGATTATAAAATTGACATCATGATTGATACCGGCCCTAATGCAAGAAGTGTTCAAATTTCATTGAATCCTTTTACGCTAGTTGGAGCCACCACTCGCTCTGGATTGCTTACAGCTCCTTTGCTTTCTCGTTTTGGAATTAAGTCAAGATTAGAATATTACCCGTTAGAAGTATTGGATAAAATCATTTGGCGAAGTGCTTCATTATTGGGTGTAAAAATCACATCAGATGCTTGCAAAGAAGTTGCAAGAAGAAGTAGAGGCACACCTCGTATTGCAAATGGACTATTAAGAAGAATGAGAGATTTTGCTCAAATTTTAGGAAATGGAGTTATTGATATGGGAATTGCAGAGCATGGATTAAAGGCACTCAAAGTCGATACAAATGGTTTGGATGAAATGGATAATAAAATTTTGACTACTTTAATTGAAAAATTTAAAGGCGGTCCTGTCGGAATCAATAATATAGCGACAGCAGTAGGAGAGGAGAGTGGCACGATAGAAGAAGTGTATGAACCTTTTTTTAATTCAAGAAGGCTATATTATTCGGACTTCAAGAGGAAGAGAAGCCACCGAAAAAGCCTATAAACACTTGAATCTATATCCATCAAGTAAATCAAAAGGGGGAGATTATACTTTGTTTTAGTCGAAAGATTTTGAAAAACAATTGAGCCTTGTAATATATTTTCCAATGACATCAAATTCAATATTCACTTCTTTACCGAGTTTCATATTTTTAAAAGTAGTATGGGTAAAAGTATAAGGAATGATGGTTACATCAAACTCATTTTCTCCAACATGAAAACAGGTTAAACTAACCCCATCAATGCATACAGAGCCTTTTTCGATAATGAGATGAGCAAACTTTTTTTCAATACGAAAACGAAAAGTATGATTGTCACCGTCTTCCAAATGATTTAAACAGATTGCTTTTGCATCAACATGACCTTGCACAATATGCCCATCAAGTCGCCCATTGAAAATTAAACATCTTTCAAGATTAATGATATCATGCACTTGCCAAGTTCCAATTGTTGTTTTATCAATTGTTTCTTGCACAGCACAAACGGTATATTCCTGCTCTTGAATATCGGTAATAGTTAAGCACACTCCATTATGAGCCACTGATTGATCAACTTTTAATTCAGAAGTGAATGGAGAAAAAAATTTCAATTGAAGCGTATGATTAAGAGATTTAACTTCTTGTATAACCCCTATGGTTTCTATTATTCCGGTGAACATATTTTATTTTTTGATGGCAGTTCCTAAGTGATAAACGATGCCTGTATCAGTGTAAACTTGATATTTGATAGAAATAAAATTGGTATCGCTGATTTCTTTTTTAGACCCGCTGAGTGTTATCGTGTCTTGATTATTGCAAAACAATTGCCCTATTCCTGTAAGCGTATCTAAATTGAATTTTAAATAACGATTTGCTTTTGCTGTAAAAATTTTGGCACCACAAAAACCCGAAATATTCAAATACACAGAATCTAAATTATTGAAATGCAAATCAAAAGAATCAGCACTTTTGAAGTTTCCAAAAAAATCGGTAATGGTATCATAAAATAAATAATCCCCATTATAGATTTGACTGGGATAGATACACACCGAATTGTCCGGACGACCAGGAAAGTCCCAATTGAAATTAATAGCAGAAGGGTCATTGACAAGAAGTTGATGAGTCTATCATCCGTGAAAGGCATAGGGTCGTGATATTTTTTGCAAGAAAGCAAAGAGAAAAAGAGAACAAAAAATGACAACAATCGCATATCATTCAAAGGTAATAAGAAAAATAATAAAAACTTATTTTTAAATATTTTTTGGAAATAAAATAAAATGACCTACTTTTGCATTCCAAAATTTTAAAACAAAACATGCTCATTATTGACTCAAAAGATTGCGAAAGCATTGACAAAGCTTTAAAAAAGTATAAAAAGAAATTTGAAAAAGCACAAAATTTTGATGCAGCTTAGAGAACGTAAACATTACGAAAAAAAAATCTGTAACTCGTCGCAAGCAAATATTAAAAGCAATTCACAAGCAAGAATATATTTCAGGAATAGCAGAATAAAAAACTTGTTGTACCTTTATCTGAAAAACAGACCGTGTCAAAACTCTCTATTTCAGATTTTCTCAACTATCTTTTACTCGAAAAACGATATTCTATAAAAACTGTTCAATCGTATAAAAACGACCTTGAACAGTTTTCTTTATTTGCAAAATCTCAATACCAATTATCACAACTCCAAAACGCCAACCATACCCAAATTCGCTCTTGGCTTGCAAGCCTAAGTAATCAAAATCATTCCCCAAAAACAATCGTCCGAAAAATTTCTTCCCTAAAAGCGTATTACAAATACCTTCAAAAAAATGAAGTCATTTCACAATCTCCAATGGCTAAAATAATTTCACCAAAAGTGCCAAAGCCTTTGCCAGCCTTCGTGAATGAAAAAAACATGAAAGCCCTTATGCAACAACATGAAAATGATGAAGAGAATGATTTTTCCCTTTTTACAGATAAACTTATTCTTGAAATTCTTTATCAAACTGGAATGAGACGTGCCGAATTACTCAATTTAAAATTAGAAAATTTAGACACATATGCTCATACTCTGAAAGTGTTAGGAAAAGGAAATAAAGAACGAATTATTCCCATTCACCCAAGCCTCACAAAGCTGATTGAAGATTATATTGTAAAACGAAATCAACTTCAACAAGTTTCTCATTCAAACATTCTAACACTGCCAAATGGGAAGCCATTGTATGAAAAATATATCTACCTTATCGTGAAAAAAAATTTAAAACAAGTGAGTACGCTTCCCAAAAATAGTCCGCATCTACTCAGACATACCTTTGCAACTAATATGCTCAATCGCGGAGCCGATTTGAATGCAGTAAAAGAATTATTAGGACATTCCAGTTTGGCATCTACACAAGTATACACCCATAACAGCATTGAAAAACTAAAAGACATTTATAAAAAAGCTCATCCAAAAGCAGATGAATAATTCTTTAAATTATGACAAATTTCATTCCCATTTTTCCTTTAAATATCGTTGCCTTCCCAAATGAAAATCTGAACTTGCATATCTTTGAACCACGCTACAAACAGCTCATTAGAGAGTGTTTTGAAGAAGGAAAAGTATTCGGGATTCCTACTGTTTTGAATCATTCTATCAAAGAATATGGAACTACTTTTAAAATACAAAAAATAGAAAAAGAATACCCAAATGGAGAGCTGGATATCAAAACAGAAGGCATAGCAGTGTTCAAAATTCTAGAAATTATTAAGCAAGTTCCAGACAAATTATATAGCGGAGCTATCGTAAATTATCCTGAAAATCAAATGAATTCACCAAATGATATCAAAATAAAAGTATTAGAAAATTTGATGCACTTTCATCAACTGATTCATCTAGATGAAAAATATAATCAAAATAAAATCATATTAAATTCATACGATGTGGCTCATCATGTGGGCTTCACTTTGGAGCAGGAATATGAATTTTTGAGTTTGTTAAGTGAAAACTATAGACTTCAATATTTATCTCAACATATCGATAAAATGCTTTTAACGATTGAGCAATTAAATATTTTAAAAGAAAGAGTCAAACTAAATGGGCACTTTAAAAAACTTTCTATTGATAATATTGATTAATATTATTTGACTTTTAAATTAAAAAAATAAATTAAATGAAAATAATTGTAGGATAAAATTAAACAATTTATTATTATTGCCTTTTAACAATGAACGAAAATTAATGTTACCAGTATCACTTTGTATAGATTTTGGGAATTCCAAGCTGAAAGCAGCCATTTTTCAAGGGGACCGAATGGCTTATAAATTTGAGTTTACTGAAGATGAGGCCATCCATTCGTTGCAAAAAATTATTACAATTCATGCACCTAAAAAAGCTATTTTATCTTCTGTCATCAATCACTCTAAAAGTATTGATAATTTTTTAAATCAAAACACAAAACTCACCTTATTAAATAGCGACACTCCACTTCCTTTCTTAAACGCCTATGGAACACCAAGTACTTTAGGAAATGACCGCCTAGCTTTAGTGGCAGGATTAAGCAAATTTTATCCCGAACAAAGCAGCTTGATTATTTCGATTGGAACATGCATCACATATAGCTTTTTAGCAAAAAACAATGCCTTTAGAGGCGGTGCTATTTCTCCTGGTGTTGAATTAAGATTGAGATCATTAAATGAATATACAGATCATTTACCTTTAGTACAGCGAGAAGGCCATTTATCCATATTAGGTTACGATACCGAAACCTGCATACGCAGCGGGGTTATCAATGGTATGCTTTCCGAGATTTCTGGAATGATAGAACTATATGAATCACAATATGGAAATATTAACGCAGTTTTAACTGGTGGAGATGCTCCTTTTTTTGAAAGCAGAATGAAAAAGAAGATATTTGCAGATGTTAATTTCCTTTTCAAAGGCTTATATGCAATTCTGGAATATCAAAAATAAATTACTAATACTCTTATTCTTTACGAGTATCAAAATCACAGCACAAGAAAACTCACCTTATTCGAGATACGCCTTAGGAAATCTAAGAGATCCTGAAAATATTGCCAATCGGGGAATGGGAGGAGTTTCAATTGCTGATTTAAGCACGTTGTCGATTAATACTTCTAACCCGGCTTCGTATGCAAGTCTTCAATTTGCAACCTATCAATTAGGTCTTACCTCACATTTTTCAACAATTAAAAATAACAGTACATCAAGTAGAGTTGGAAAATCAACAATATCTTATGTCAATCTTGCGTTTCCAGTTGCAAAAAATTTCGGGGTTAGCTTTGGGATTCTTCCTTTTACATCCATGCGATACAATATGGCAGCTAGTGATTCTAATGCACAAGCCCAATCATTAGTTAATAATTCATATTACGGAGGAGGTGGTGTGCAAAAAATATATATCGGAGCTGCTTATAAAATTTCCAACTTCTCTATCGGTTTCAATACAGGATATCAATTTGGAAATTTAACCTATGCAAGAGAATCTAGTTTTACAGACTCACTCAATATTTTAGCAAATAATATTTATGGACGAACAACCCTTAGTGGATTATTCTGGCAAGCTGGTGCTATTTATGATGCCGCTCTAAATGAAAATTATAATCTAAAACTTGGAGCCACTTTTGCTGGAAATCAAAAATTAAATGCAAAAAGAGAATCATATTGGGAATCATATTATAATGATGCTAATAATGTAATCAGCCGACCAGATAGTGTTATCAACCAAAAAGGGACAGTTACTTTACCAAAGCAAATTGGAGCAGGAGCGATGCTTTCCTATCAAGATAAATGGCAAATTGGTGCCGACTTCAATTATTCTGATTGGGGTAATTTTACCTCTTATAGTTTGCACGACTCAACAGGAGATATTTTTACAATAAAAATAGGAGGGGCTTACACTCCAGACCCTGCCTCAATCACTAATACATTAAAACGCTCAGTTTACCGAGTAGGATTCTATACCGGAAAAGATATTTTTGCTTTTAACGGCAAACAAATTTCCAAAACAGGAGCCACATTAGGATTTGGATACCCACTCAAAAGAAGTCCGCAAACAAGACAATTTGGAATGATTAATTTTTGCTTAGATATTGGATCAAGGGGAAATATCTCAAATGGCTTGGTTAAAGAAAATTATACCCACTTTTCAATTGGATTTACTTTAAATGATAAATGGTTTTTAAAACGCAGATACGACTAATTTTTTCTCAAGAAAAAAAAACTCATTGAAGTTTTGTTCCTTTTTTTATTAAATAATATTAGACTAATCAAGAAATTTAAAATCTTTATTTACATTTTGATTCTATTTGTATCGTGCAAAAACGGAATTCATCAATATAAAGATCTCGTTGATAATGCCGCTTTAAACACAGAAAAAGCCGAAGAAGTAACGATTATATATAGCACAGAAGGAGTAACCAAAGCCAAGTTATTTACAAAAGATTTTAAACATATCCAAAGTACAAATCCTAGTTATATCGAAATGAAAAATGGACTAGAAGTGGAATTTTATAATGACAGTTTGGAAGTTCAAAGCAAATTAACAGCCAAATACGGTAAATATTTTGAGCAAAACGGTAATGTATTAGTGCGAGACAGTGTTGTGATTACAAATATCAAAAATGAAAAACTAAACACAGAGGAACTAGTTTGGAATGAGAAATTGCAAAAATTTTATACAGAAAAATTTTGTTACAATCACCACGCCAACACAAGTAATTTATGGTGATGGATTGGAATCAAATCAAAATTTTTCAGTGTATAAAATTACTAACATAAAAGGAATGATAGGTATTACACAATCAGCAATACCTCATTTATAAAATTAAAATATAAAAATAAAAGTAACTTTGTAAAAAAATACTAATTTTAGACCCTTAAACGATTAAATTTATATGGCTTATAATTTATTAAAAGGAAAGAGAGGAATTATTTTTGGTGCATTAGATGAAAAATCAATGGCATGGCAAGTTGCCCTTAGATGTTATGAAGAAGGAGCTCAAATTACATTAAGCAATGCTCCAATAGCTCTAAGAATGGGAAAAATAAATGAGTTGGCTACTTTATGCGGAAATGCACTAGTGATAGGAGCTGACGCAACTTCTAGTGAAGAACTAGAAAATGTTTTTAATAAAAGTATAGAACATTTAGGTGGTAAAATAGATTTTATTTTACACTCAATAGGAATGAGTCCCAATGTCAGAAAAAAAATTGCTTATACTGAGAGCAATTATGATAATTTTTTAAAAACACTCGATATTTCAGCACTCTCATTTCATAAAGTAATGCAAACTGCTATGAAATTAGATGCACTTAATGAATGGGCTTCCATATTAGGACTTTCATACATTGCAGCTCAAAGAGTATTTCCAACTTATAATGATATGGCAGATGCAAAAGCGCTATTAGAAAGCATCGCTAGAAGTTTTGGTTATCATTATGGAATTGCCAAAAAAGTAAGAGTCAATACCATCTCTCAATCACCAACTCCTACAACTGCGGGAAGTGGAGTAGAAGGCTTTGATTCTTTTTTCAGCTATGCCGAATCCATGTCACCGCTTGGTAATGCAACCGCTGAAGAATGTGCAGACTATTGTGTGACTTTATTTAGTGATTTAACAAGAAAAGTGACTATGCAAAACCTTTTCCATGATGGAGGATTTTCCTATACTGGTGTCAGTGTTGACTTAGTGATGCGGCTTGCAAGTACCATGAAATAATATAAAATGAGAAACTTTTTAATTATTTTGCTATTGGCTTTTATGACTTTCAATTTTTCATGTAAAAGCAAAAAAAGTAGAACGAAGTAAACACTTAACTTTTTATCCTAATAAATATTATAACGGGAGTAACGATACAACCAATATGATAGCCACATTATATGTGCAAGAGAAAACAGAATTTTTACAATGTTTGATTGGGATTTCTTCACAAGAAGATACAGCTACTTACATCGTAAAAATTTGCAAAAAAAGACAGCAATAGTCCTTTGGGTTATGACTCAATACCGTTTATTAGTTTTGGAAGTATTACCAACGAATTACCCAAAAATAAAGACATTTCAGATGTTGGATTTGATAATCTGTTTGATCCAAGTAATGACTATTATTATATCCTACAATCAATCAAAGAAAGTAGTGGTGATACCACAAAAATGCTAATCTTCTCAAAATTAATAGACTAAAATCTAAAAATTTTTAACATAATCTAAAGAAGTAGATTTTTGGGATTCTCAAATAAAACTATTAAATTTGCGGATACACTATTAAATATTCTTTAAAAAAATTATGATTTTTACAAAAAGACGTTCACTTTTTTTTTATAGTAGGAATGTTTCTATCATTTGCTATAAATGCACAAGATATTGATTCTGTAACAGATAAGACAATCATTGAAAGTCCAGTTGAGTTTGTTCAAAATTATTTGCCAATGCCCGCTACCGCCAAGCAAGCAATCATTTCAGAAACATCAATCAATGGAAATAAACATAGTTTAAAATCAATAGCGAAATCGAATGAAAAATTTGGAGAAAGTGTATTAAATTGGATTCAAGATAAATACTCAACAGTGTTGCAAGTGTTACCAAATCAAATTACGAACGTGATGCTGTATCGTTTTATTGACGAGTGGAGCGGAGTGAAATATAGAATGGGAGGTACTAATAAATCTGGAATAGATTGTAGTGCTTTCGTTCAAACATTATATCAATATGTTTTCGGATTGAATCTTTTGAGAACAGCAAGAATGCAATTTTCAGAAACCAATTTTATTAAAAATATTAGTGACTTAAAAGAAGGAGATTTGGTATTCTTTAAAATTAATTCTTCTCAAATTTCACATGTTGGAGTTTATTTAAAAAATAACTTCTTTGTTCACTCAGCTAGTAGTAAAGGAGTTTCTATCGCTAGCCTTTCAAGTGATTATTGGAACAAATATTATGTAGGCGGCGGAAGGATTATCAACTAATTTAGCCACTTTTTTCGCTTATCTTCAATCTTTAAAAGTAAGCTATCACAATAAAATGCACTTTATATTGTGATAACCCTTGATGGGCTTAAAAATTAAAACCAGAAATATTTTGAAATGTTTTAAAACTTAAAAAATGTTCATTATGTGTCCATTTAGACATTAAATCGGAAGTGCATCAAATCACCATCTTGCACTACATATTCTTTTCCTTCGATTCTCAACTTTCCTACATCTTTACAAGCCGCTTCAGAGCCGTATTGCACAAAATCTTCATAAGCGATTACTTCTGCTTTTATAAAGCCTTTTTCAAAATCGGTATGAATCACGCTCGCTGCTTGTGGTGCTTTCCAACCTACATGAATGGTCCACGCTCTTACTTCTTGAACACCTGCCGTAAAGTAAGTGATTAGGTTTAAAAGTGAATAGGCATGTCTGATTAAGCGGTTGAGTGCTGGCTCTGTCAAAGAATATTCTTCTAAAAACATTTGCTTATCTTCTTCATTTTCCATTTCTGAAATTTGAGCTTCAATGCTGTTATTCATAACGACAACAATACTGTTTTCTTCGCTTACTTTTTCAATCAGTTTTTCAGAAAATGAATTGCCCGTATGAATTGATTTTTCATCTACATTCGCCACATATAAAACGGGTTTGAGGGTGAGCAAACATAAGTCTGCAACGCTCTCAATTTCTTCTTCGGTCAAATTCATTTGTCGAAGATTTTTACCGGCTTCTAAATATTCTTTGCATTTTTTCAAAATTTCGATTTCTGCCTTCGATTTAACATCTCCAGTTTTGGCTGCTCGTTCTGTTTTTTGGTATTTTTTTCAATACTATCCAAATCTTTCAACTGCAATTCGGTATCAATAATTTCTTTGTCAGCAACCGGATTGATGGCTCCTTCTTCTCTTAAAATATTTTCATCTTCAAAGCATCGAATGACATGAACGATTGCATCAACTTCGCGAATATTAGCCAAAAATTTATTCCCAAGTCCTTCTCCTTTGCTGGCTCCTTTCACAAGACCGGCAATATCTACAAACTCAATGGTAGTAGGAACTACACGATTGGGCTTCACTAATTCAGCCAATTTTTCAAGTCGATTATCAGGCACATCCACTTGACCAACATTGGGGTCTATCGTGCAAAAACGATAATTAGATGCTTGTGCTTTTGCATTATTACTCACTGCGTTGAAAAGAGTCGATTTTCCGACATTGGGCAAACCAACGATGCCTACTTGTAAAGCCATTTGATAAGAGTTTTATTTTTAAAAAGTGTGCAATATTACAAAATTTAAGGTGCAATAATGGTGTTTTCTGAATAATAAATCTTAATCATTTCTTGAAATGATATTTTTTATCATTGTAACCTATTTAAAATTTTGGTAGAAAGAATTTAATAGAATATATATTTTAAAATATCAAATATAGAAAAGCGTTATAGACTTTTTTATGAGCGATAGCGATTTATAAAAATTTGATTTTTTTATAACAAAGAACTGAATGTGTAATTTGCACTAAAGTCTGTAAATTTGTCATTTATTATTTTTAGATGTTAAAAGAGCAAGAATTACAATTGATAAAAAACCGATTTGGAATCATCGGAAATAATCCCTCATTAAATTATGCCTTGTCGGTTGCTTCGCAAGTAGCACCAACAGATTTAACGGTTCTGGTGCAAGGAGAAAGCGGGGTAGGGAAAGAAATTTTTTCGCAGATAATCCACTCGCTAAGTAGCCGAAAACATAATTCATTTATAGCTATCAACTGTGGAGCTATTCCAGAGGGCACTATTGATAGCGAACTGTTTGGTCACGAAAAAGGAGCGTTTACAAGTGCTTCAGAAAGTCGAAAAGGATATTTTGAAACAGTCAATGGTGGTACGATATTTTTAGACGAAATAGGAGAGTTGCCATTAGGAACACAGGCAAGACTGTTGCGTGTTCTTGAAGTGGGAGAATATATTCGGGTGGGTTCCTCAAAGGTGCAAAAAACAAATGTGAGAGTGATAGCCGCCACAAATAAAGATTTATTGAATCAGGTGAATATGGGGCGTTTCAGAGAAGATTTATATTATCGATTGAGCACAGTTCCAATTCGGGTGGTGTCTCTCAGAGAGCGTAAAGAAGACATTCCTATTTTATTTAAAAAGTTTTGTTTGGATTTTGCAGAACGATACAAAACAACACCTATCCAGCTTTCAGAAGAAGCCACCCAAGCAATTATTCATTATCGATGGCCAGGTAATATTCGAGAGTTAAAAAATATAGCAGAACAAATTTCAGTTTTATCACAAAATAAATTCATAAACGAGCAAGATTTAAAACACTTTTTGCCTGCTCAATCAAATGAAAATATGCCCATACTTACATCGAAGGGAACAAGCTATAATAATGATTTTTCAACAGAAAGAGAAATCCTTTATAAACTTTTTGTTGATATGAAAAAGGATGTGACTGAGTTGAAAAAAATTTTTTTTGAATTGAGTAAAAATGCTGCTCAAGGAGTTACTTATGAGCACCCTTTTCACGAGTCAGATTCGCACATTATGCCTTACAATAGTGATTATGCACAAGGGATAAATCCATCACTGCCGGCTTATATTATGCCCAATAATGAAGATGTCAAAATAAATAAAGTGCATCCGATTGAAGAAACATTGAATCTTGCAGAAAAGGAAAAAGATTTTATAAAAAAAGCATTGATAAAACATCGTGGAAGACGTAGGGATGCCGCTTCAGAATTGGGTATTTCGGAAAGAACACTTTATCGCAAAATAAAAGAGTATGATATTGAAGATTAATTGGATGAAAATTTCATCATGTTCGATTTTGTTGTTGCTCCTAAATGCTTGCGGAATTTATAGTTTTACAGGCGCCGCAGTTGAAGGAAAAACAATCAATGTTCACTTTATTGAAAATCGAGCAGCTAATGTGGTTCCTTCATTATCTCCGACTTTTACTCAAAAGTTGCAACAAAAAATAGCTTCGCAAACTTCCTTATCGCAAGTAAATTCCGACAAAACAGATTATGATTTGCAGGCTTATATCTCAGATTACAATATCAGTGTAGCCTCTATTTCGGGAGGTGATGTGAGTACTAGTTCTAAAAACAGATTAACGATTACAGTTAATGTTCAATTTGAGAACAGGAAAAATGAAAAAAATAATTTTACTCAATCATTTAGCCGTTTTGCTGATTTTAATCCCAGTCAAGATATTCAAAGTGTTGAAAATTCATTGATTAATTCGATAACGGATGAATTGAGTGACGATATTTTTAATAAAGCATTTGTAAATTGGTAAATATATTTTTAATATTTATAATAAATCATTTTACTTTGCAATTTCCTAAAACCTATGTCGTTTAAAATTTTAAAAATATAATGCACGATAAGTTTTTGAATTATTTAAAAGAATCAATAGCAGCTTGGACTTTAGCACTGAAAAGTAAATCTTTTGCAATAAAATTAATGTTAGTGCCGGGTATATTTTTTTTATATTCAGCAATCACTCAAAAACTTGGAACATATATCGAAATGCGAAAAGGAGTTTTGCTGAATGATTATCTTCTGAACTTATTCCCACGACACGATTTTTCAATTGAAATATTTTTACTTCTTTACTCTTCCATTTTTATAGTACTCATCACGCATTTGAATAAACCCAAAGTTATTTATAGGATTATCGAAATGCATCTCCTAGTAGCAGTTGTCAGACAGTTATGTATATTGCTTGTTGCACTTGAGCCTCCAACAGGTATCATTGTTTTAAGAGATGTTTTTCTTGAAAATACGGTGTATCCTCGACTTTATCCGTTGACTAAAGATTTATTTTTTAGTGGGCATATTGCTAGCACTTGGATTTATTTTTTAGTGGCACAAGTGAAATGGGTGAAATGGTTTATGATAGTTGCTACTTGCTTGATGGCCTTTATGATTTTATCCATGCGAGTTCATTATACTATTGATGCTTATGGGGCGATTATTATTACTTCGTTTTTATTTTATTTTCCAAATTGGTTTTTATCACTTCCGTTTTTTAGAAAAACACTTTCAAATACAACAAACCAATAATCTTTTTTGAACTCATAATAAAGAATTATGAATTTTTTAAAAAAAAGTTATTAAATTTGCTGTGGATAAATTATCTAAATTATGGCACTTAAAACAAATAGAAGTTTTGCACCGGAATTAGACATTGATACAATTGAATGTGTTGAAAATCGTTTTCAATTGATTATATGGAACGATAATGTGAATACATTTGATTGGGTTATTCAAACATTAATTGATGTGTGTAAGCATTATTTGGAACAAGCAGAGCAATGCACATTATTAGTACATTACACAGGGAAATGTGCAGTCAAATCAGGGAGCTATGAAGATTTGAAACCGATGCAGGAGGCAATACTTGACAGAGGAATTCAAGTTTCTATTGAAGAAGCAGTTTCGTAGTGTTTTAATTGGTGTTAAAAAAAAGATTGACTTAAACAACAGTTATTTTTACATAAGCATAGCTGAATCGAGCACTTTCAGGTACCATCAAAATAATCACATTTCCTTTTTCTAATTTACCATTATTTAAAAGTTCTTCAAGCATAACAAATGGAGCTGCACATCCTATATTACCAACTTTTGTAAGGTTTGTAAACCATTTTTCTTCAGGAATTGGCAAACCAATTTTTATGAGTTCTTCATGAATTTTCATTCTAAAAAATTCAGAGGAGAGATGAGGTAAGAAATAGCTAATGTCATCAATGTTTAAGGAATGCTTTCTGCAAACTTGTTCCCAAAAAATGCCACCAAGTTTTACAATATTTTCACCCAAAAGTCGAGTATCTTGTTTGAAAGCAAACACACTTTGAGTTGTCCATAATTCAGGTGCAATTTCAGCCCACCCGATTAATTTTCCGTCGTTATTTTTTTCAGCTCCTGCATACATACAAGGTTCAATTTGATTAGCATAAGAAGTAATTTCTATCCAATCTATTCTTAATGAAAGCCCATGTTTGTTTGGCTTATTTTGCATCAATACAGCACCAGCACCATCGCTTAACATCCATCTTAAAAAATCCTTTTCAAAAGCAATATAGGGATTCTCTTCTATCTGTTTTAAGTCTTCTGCTTCTTTTGAAAATTTATCTGCTCTGAGCCAACCTGAAACTTTTTCTGACCCAACAGCAATTGCATTCTTTGTACTTTCGCTTTTAACACTCATGTAGCCATACTTGAGGGCTTGTATTCCGGCACAACATGCAGTATTCACAGAAATTAATTCGACTGGTTTGCAATTTAATTCACCGTGAACCATAGCTGCATGACTTGGCAATAATTGGTCGGGCGATACACATCCACAAGCCAATAATTCGATATCGTCTTTTTGGAAATCTTTATCTAGCAGCTTTTCGATGGCTTCGCAGGCTAGTTGATAATTTGTATGGGTTGATTTTCCTGTGTTTTTATCAATAGCGTAAAATCTTGTTTTGATTTTATTGTTTCTAAGGATTAATGCTTTGGCTTTTGATTTTTTTCCGGCTATTACTCCTAAGTATTCTTCCATTTCATCATTAGTGATTGGCTCATTAGGCAAAAAACTTGAAATTCTATTTATATATACTTCACTCATCCTAACTTGATTTTTTAATAAAAAGTGCAAATTAATAAACTTTATTTCATTTTTTATATTATATTTCATTTTCATGATAGCTTATGTTTTTAAAATATTCAACTTTTTGAAAAATCGTTTTATTGTTAAGTATTGCTTGGAAACGTGCTGTGAGATTACTTATTGGAGATAAGATGAAAACACCAATGATTAATAGTCGCTTGAAAAGTTTGACTCTTGGTAGGCGTTGTGGGTTTCCTCTTTCTCCTTTTTTTAAAATAAAATTTGAAAATTTTCTAAAATTTTTGATACCTCTTTTTTCTAAAATAACTAAATCAGGTTTTAAATCAACAGCATTCAACTTTAAGAGATTTGTTTGCAAATTTTGAAATTGATTTGATTCAATACTTTTTAAAATAGGGTTGCCAAAACGAGAGGCATTTGTAATATCGATTGATTGAACTCCTGCATCGGGTAAAAATGTACTTTTTTCTTTTTGTCCTTTGAAGGTCCATCTCATCACGGTTAAGACAGATATTAAATTTGGATTATTATCACAAAGTACTATATTTCCGACGAGTTTTGCGTTAAGATTTATGAGTGAATATTTAATTTTTTCTTGAGCATTTAGCCACATATTTCTTGCTCCAATGATGGTCAAAATATTTTTGTTTTTTAAACATTGAGCTTGTTCTGATTGGAGAAAACTATTAATTGGAATGGAGGGCGACAAAAACCATGGTTGATAGCCCAATATTACTAAATCGTAATTTTTATTTGGTATATCCAAAGGCTCAATAGGTTCTGAAATTTGTTGCACACTTTCAGGCATTGCGTCAAAAAAGACATCGCTTGTCCAAGGAAAAGGAAATGGGTTTTGAGGTATTATTTCTCTGTAATCAATCACAACAGATTCTTTAATTTCTGAAAGGACGCTTTCGATAATTTGCTTGAGCTGCCCTGTTTGTGAATAATAAATGACTAAAATATTTTTCATAGTTCTTAATTGAATTGTTGTCGGAACTCTATTTTTTATTTTCTGGTTTTGATGGTTTTTTTTCTGAATCAGAATTGTTTGATTTTTTTACTTCTAATGATTTTTTGATTTTATCAAAACGAGAATCATCCCAATTGATGAGAATGTAAAAATATTTTTTTTACTTTCTCAGGATGTGTTTTTACTATGTCTATAAATTGACTGTATAAATCAATATGAAAAAGAGAAATCAGCACGTAGCAATCTAAATAACCCATTTTTTCCATAGCTCTTGCAAACTGAAAATGTTTGGGGCTTGTATTGTTTAACATTTTTTTCCAAGCATAAACTTCTAGGTATCGCTCTTGTGTTTTTTCATTTGGAACAACCACGCCACTCGTATCATAGAAATTAAATACATCTTGCTTCACCGATTGATAATGCCACCAAGGTGACTTGTCATCCACAACAATTTCTTCATTGATATTTTTAGTTTTGAGTGGATACACTTCTCGTTTAATCCATTGGGTATTGAGCTCTCTACCTGTTTTTTCTAATATTTTACCTAACACTTTAAAGAGGTGTGCATGAGGATATTTCATAATAGCCTCAATTGCAAATGCAGCGGATTCTTCAAATTGCCCTTTGTTGTAAAACATAGCACTTAATTTTTCCAAAGGAGTGGGATTGGTGGGTTCTAAGACACTAGCATATTTATATTCAACCACAGCCATGCTGTCTTTGTTCATGAGATAATATACATCACCCATTTTGAGGTGAGCTGAATAAAATATTTCATCTAATAATAATGCTTTTTCTAAATGAGATGCAGCGGCAGGAATTTCTTTTGCATAATAATCTTCTAAGGCTATCAAATATTCGTCCCATGCTTCTTTTTTCACTTCTGCATTCACATTAACGGTGTCGATTAAATATTGTCTTAGATACACTGAACTAGAGTCGGCATCTTGAAATAATCGTGTGGCTTTTCTTGCATTTTCCAACATATCATATAAGTATGTGCTGTATGGGATTTGAGCAAAATTTTCAATGATTTTTAATTTTTTCTTTGTCTTTTTATCAAGTTTGAAAGTCGCTTGTTCGCTATTATTTTTGATTTCTTCTCTTTCTTTTTGAGAAAATTCTAGTGCAAAATCATCAGCACTGAGTGATTCTGTTTCTTCCTCTTTGTTTACTTTTTCTTTTGTTCGTTTGGAATTTTCATTTTTGCTTTCTTTCTTTTTAGTATTGATATCAGTCATGTCTATTCCGAGTGATTCCATCATTTCATTTTCATTTTTGATAGGAGTTGATGAGTTGGTATCATCATCTTCATCATCGATTTCATCATCTATACTTTTGACAATATCTTTATTAATGGAGTCAATCATTGATTTTGAAAAAGAAAGTTGTTGCCATTCGTCGGTGGCATACATGATTCTGTCAAGCACTTGTTTTTGAGTTTGCACGAGTGCCTCATAAAAATAGACCTGATTGGGATGAGTTCTTATGAGTTCTCTAATGATTTTTTCACCATCAAAGACTTGTGATTGATTAAATAAATTTCTGGCTTTGATTAATTTTTTCGATCATCATTATCTATTAGACGCTCTGTTTGTTTTTGAGCAAAGGAGAATTGCTTCAATAGTAAAATTGCAATGATGATCATCCATTTTTCATGATTCAAAATTGAGATTGAGTAAAAATATAGAATTTATTACTTTTTTATCACTTTAAAATCGACTTGATTTTCTTTACAAATCAGCTTGGCGACATCCCTTGCCATATTCAGAGCAACAGGCACGCCACCTCCCGGCCTATTCCAATGGCTGGCATAGTAGAAATTTTTAAGATTAGGAAGTTTAAAAGAAATAGGAGAACTAGCAATGACGTTTTTGCCTGGCAGCCAGCCTTGGGCACTTCCTTGCCAATTGTTTGTGTAACGTAATACTGATGCTGGAGTAGCAAAATCAACCATTTCGATATCGTTGCTAATTCCGGGATATTTTTGTTCCAATTGTTGTATCAAATCGTCCACAAATTTTTGTTTTTCTTCTCTATATTTTTTCCGATCATTTTTTCTTAAATCAATCCAGTATTTTCCATTACTTGTGTAAAAGCTACACGCCATAACGGTTTTTCCTTCTTGAGCTAGGGTAGGGTCATAGTGATAAAAATGAGTTTCTAGTCTATCCCATGATTTACCACAAGGTGAATTTAATTTTGTATTTATTGGAAAACGGTTAAAATGATATTGTTCTTTATAATCCCTTTTTAATCCAAAAGTGACTAATAAGATTGAATAATAGATTTTTAAAATTTGTTCATTTTTTAGTTTTAGAATTTTTTTCGTTTACATATTTCCCATCTAATAAATCAAAAACAGTTTTATGCCAATCGGAGGCTGAGAGCGTCATATCACTATGATGAATCACGTTGTTTCTGACAAGCACTGCAGTTGCTTTTTGATCTTCTACAATTATTTTTTGAACAGGAGTGTTATAATGTATTTTTCCGCCGAGTGAAATATATTTTTGCTCAATTCGTTTTGCCCAACTATAAGAACCGCCAATTGGGTATCCTGCACTTTTATTATCAAATGATGCCATCGGAAAATTGAAAACAAGCAAACTGACATCATCATCATCAAATAGATTTGAAATGGCTTCTTTGAGAAATGGATTTTTAAATTTTTGAGCAAATTGTTTATTGGTAATACTATTTTGATATAAAATAATTCCTAAAAATTTAAGATAGCGAATCATTTTAATTCCTCGAATGGTGCTTTGCCAAAAGGGTAATTTATCCATCATAGGAGGCACTTTAAATGCTTGCAACTTGCGGATGTTTTTTATAAAAAGTTGAATGACTTTTTTTGTCCTCCGGCGCGATATCCAACATGTATTTTTGAAGTCGGTCTAAATTGGTATATAATAGAAATGATTTATTGCCATATTTATTAGTATTTTCTTTCACTTCAAGAGCTAAGCGGACTTCATGGTTGTGAAAATCAATTTTTTCCATATCTAAAATCTCATTCCACATATCAAAAAAACCATTTTTTTCGGTAGACCCTAATATCCAATGGACACTGCAGTCGATGGTATATCCTTGTTTTTCCCAACTAGTGCATAAGCCGCCCGACATAGAATGTTTTTCAAAAATTTGAGTTTCAAATCCATTCATTTGCAAATAGCAACCTGCACATAGACCTGAAATTCCTGCACCAATGATGTTTATTTTTTTTTTCATACTTTGATTCAATAAATGAAGACAATTTTGTTGTCAATTAAATTTTATATAAAAAAATCCGATTATTTTCTGAGTTTTTTAATTCATTAAATAACCGGATTTTTTTTTATTCTGAAATGGATATTTTATCTTACAAGTAATACTGTTCCTTGTTTTCGAATTCTTTTACCATTATCACAAGTTCCTTCCACAATCCAGACATAATTATCTGGTGGTAGCATAATATTGTTTTCTGTCCCATCCCATTTTTTGGCTGGATCTGTGGTTTCAAATACCATTTGTCCCCAACGGTTGTATATTCTGAAATATTCTAAGTGGACGATATTGTTATTTAATAGACCAAAATTTCTATTTAGATGAATATCACTAGTTGGGTTAAATGCGTTTGGAAGATAAATATCTGTACATTCTGTTCGCACTATAACGGTATCTCGAGATATACAACCAGTAGAGTCGTTTTTAACGGTCAAATAATAAAACTGAACATCTCTGGGGTCACATCTTGGGTTGGCAATAAATGAATTATCTAAGTATGTGTTTGGACTCCATGAGTAAGAATATTCTTGTCCATAGGAAAGTTTAGGACCACCTAAAATTGTGTAAGCTCCGTCTGCTACAAATTGGTCTGGGCCTGCATCGGCTTGCACTCGACTGACTCTTACTAAAACTGATGTATCAAATGCACAAGTTCCTTTATTATTGTAAAATTGTAAGTGTGCATTATAACGATAATCTTCTCTCGGATATACTAAAATAGACGTTGTGTCATAAGGATATGATGCATTATAAACCGGATCCCATACAATCGAATTTAATCCTGGTCCATTACCAACTAAAAGGATAGTATCTTGTTGGCAAATGAGGGTATCATTATTAATTTCAATATAGGGTTTGGGTAATACTCTTACCAGTTTACAATCGACTCTCATCGTTGGTAATCCTTCATCAATAGCAAGATAAACATTGTATAAGCCTGGAGTTGAGTATTCAACAGGTTGAGGTGTTTGAAGGGTAGAGGATGCTATTGATGAGATATTACAACTGCTATATGCAATTCTTGATAAAGTGTTGTCGGTATTATTTGCAGTGAAACAAAATACATTGTCTTTATCTCTAAACATACGTGTTAAAAATCGGGGTGCATTAAATCCAGAAAAATTTGTCAAATCTGTTGCAGTAGGTACGGTGTTGATTGCGCCTGTGAAAGTAAGCATTATCAACGAATTGCTAGCTTCGTTGGTGACGTATCCATAATAATTTCCACAATCTTTTATAATAACAATATCTCTTGGGTTATTAAAAATTCCACCAAAATCACCAAGATTAGTTTCAACGCAAGGGTTGAGTAAGGAGCTACCAAAGTCTAATCTACTAACAGTTTGAGTGAGTCTGTTTACTACAAAAAGATACCAATCAGAGCCGTCATATACAGGCCAAAATCCGGTAGGAAATGATAATGTGCCGGGGTTTCCTAAATTAGTCAATACAGGTGTTGTGTTGGTAATGTTTGCACCAAAATCAATTCTTATTAAATTACCGGTAAAGCCACTATTTGTGAAAGCATACCATTGTCCAGCTTCTGTGAAAACAAATAAGTCTTGAGGGTTGATAAGTAAGCCACTTAAGTTTCCTAAATCAGTAATAGCAGGCGTATTGACTAAGCTTGTTCCGAAATCAAGTCTTACCATTTGGGAGTTAACAGCGGTAGCACCTCCTACGATAAAGCCATACCAATTATTTCCTTCTTTTATGATTTCAAAACCTTTACTATTGACTGGAATTAGACTTCCAAAATCACCTAAATTATTTACGATAGGAGAATTAGCCAAGCTATTGCCAAAATCATATCGGAGTAAATTACGTGGATTATTTAGATTAATAACAAAAACATAATAGTTTCCACTATCACTTACCATGCAAATAGATTGTGGTGAATCCATTCCTGTTCCGGCTGCTATGCTACTTCCTGAGGGCACATTATCTAAATATGCTGAGCAAAATCCCCAATAATATGAAGTGCCGGTGGTGTCGGGTGTGCTTAGGTAAAGTTTGTTAAAAACACAGAGTGTATCTTCTCCTTTTATTAATTGTCCTTTTGCCTGTTCATTAAAAAATATGCCTGCAAAAATCAGTAATAATATACTTAATCTTTTCATTTTGTATTGAGTCTTCCTCATTTTAAGTTGCTAATATAGTTATTTCATTTTAATTGTTAAAATTAAGAGTAAAAAATACTTTAATTTTCTTTTTTTTCATTCTTTTCAATCAAGACTATCATTTTGCTTGAAAGGTTTGAATTATTTGATAATAAATTTGTTATGCTGTTAGAAATAGTATTAAGAGCTTGTTCGTTCAAAATATGATTAGAGATTATATTTTCTGTATTCTTGAGATTAATTTCGAAGGCAACACCCATTTCAATCAATTTTTTAGCTTCAATAAATTTTTGATGTTTTGGTCCAATTAAAACAGGTATCCCATAAACTGCGGGTTCTAATAGATTATGAATCCCTTTTCCGAAACCTCCTCCAACATAAGCAAAACGAGCATAGCGATATATTTTGGATAAAATTCCAACCGCATCAACACAAACTACTCTTTCATCGATTTCTTCTTGTTCAATTTTTGAATATTTAATAAATGGCAATTTGATTTTTTGATATGGAAAATTTGAAATTTCATGAGGAACTAAAATGATTTTCCATCCTTTTGGCAAAGTCATTATTATTTTATTGATAATAGGAATATCACTTTCCCAAATACTACCCGCAATAAAGATGGGTTGATTTTTGAAAAATGAATTTAATTTTTTATCGTAAAAATTTGTTTTCTTTAACTCCACAACTCGGTCAAATCGAGTATCTCCAATGATAGTTACATTTTCAAATTGAATTGAATTTAATAGTTGCTTACTATTTTCATCTTGAACAAAAAAATGAGTAAAGCCACTCAATATTTTTCGAAAAAAAGAACCATACCATTTGAAAAATATTTGCTCTTTTCTAAAAATTCCCGACACTAAATATGTAGGGATTTTTCGCTCAGATAAGGTGTCTAATAAGTGATACCAAAATTCATATTTTACGATAAAAACTTTGTCTGGTTGCACAGTGTCAATAAATTGAGCTATGTCAGATTTTATATCAAATGGCAAATATGAAATCCATTCATCAGGATATTTTCTTTGAGCATATTCAAACCCCGATGGGGAATAAAAGGTAATCAAAATCGAGAGGGAGGCATATTGTTTTTTGTATAATTCAATGAGAGGCATTGCTTGTTCAAATTCACCCACTGAAGCACAATGAAACCAATACACTTTTGCATTTTCCTTTTTTTTTACCAATACTTTTTGAAAAATAAATCCTCTCCCATCTATCCAACTTTTTGCTTTTTGATTCCAAAAAGAAAGGAGTTTGGCAATTAAAATATAAAACCGAATAATGAAATTATAGAGGTATAGCAAAATGATTTCCGATTTAATAATATGTTTCTTCTGCTTTTTTCTTATAAATAGGAACAACCCAGCCTAATTTAAATCCGGCTAAAATATCGTTACGTGATTCTGATTCTTTTCGACCTAAATCAAATGTGTAATCACGTCTTACTTGAGTGAATCCCCAAAGAAAATTAAATCCGGCATAAAAATTAATTAATTTACTTTTTGAGAAATATTGATAACCAATGAAATCTTCGATATAAAACGCCATTGGTCAACCTGTCGTATCCTTTTTATAATCACCATTTAAATGAGGAAATGAATTATCTCTGTCAAAAAGATTTATGCGATATTGCATAAATCCGACAGAGCCAATCATCATAGGCCCTGAATAGTTGTTTGCTTGCCAAAATGAAAACAATTTTCCGACTTGAATCCCAGTAGTGTAGCCCCTTTCAAAGATTCCCACATTCATTAGTTCACCATTCATAGAGATGATGCCGTTCTTCGTTTTTATATTCCAAAGTAGGCTGTCTTCGCGAGTTTTATTACCGGTGATGAATTCAAATTTTGCACCGAAAAACCAATTTTGGTTTGATTTATATCGAATGCCACCACCTATTTTATAGCTTGTTCCAAAACGCTTTGCCATGTCTGCTGCTGGAAAATCCACCGAACCCAAAACGTCAAAATTCCATATTGCATTCGCTTTTGATTTTTTTGAATTGTCAGGCATATCGTCTAAAAACGAATCTTGTGCAAATGCTTTTTGAATAGAGAATCCAAATATGCAGAAAAAAAATAAATGAGAGAGAATGAAAAGTCGATTTACTTTCAAACCATTAAGGACAGAAATTTCTTTATTCATTTATAAAAAGTATATTGTATTATTAAGCGAAAATACTACTTTTGCACCCGATTTAAAAAAAATAAATTTAGTTATGGACCCATTACAAATGGTTGACTTAAAAAAACAATATCAAAAAATAAAGCCAGCAATAGATGAGGCAATTCAAGATGTGATTGATCAAACAAATTTTATCAATGGAAACCAAGTAGCAACTTTTGCCCAAAATTTAGAAAATTATCTTCAAGTAAAGCATGTCATTCCTTGTGCAAATGGAACTGATGCTTTGCAAATTGCTTTGATGGCATTAAACCTCCAACCCGGCGATGAAGTGATAACTCCTTCTTTCACTTATTTTGCAACTGTTGAAGTGGTGGGGTTATTAAAATTAACTCCTGTTTTTTGTGAAGTCAATAAAGATACTTTCACTATTGATGTAAATGAAATTGAAAAATTAATTACACCTAAAACAAAAGCAATCGTGCCTGTGCATCTCTACGGACAAAGTGCCGATATGGAGCCCCTGCTTGCAATTGCTAAAAAACATAATTTATATGTAGTGGAAGATAATGCACAAGGAATTGGTGGATATTACCAATTTAGCGATGGCAGAAAAGTAGCTAATGGCTGCATGGGAACAATAGGAACAACTTCATTTTTCCCATCAAAAAATTTAGGATGCTATGGTGATGGTGGAGCTTTATTTACGAATGATGATGAATTGGCAATCAAAATAAAAATGGTTGCAAATCATGGACAACAAAAAAAATATGTTCATGAAATTGTAGGCTGTAACTCACGCCTAGATACAATACAAGCTGCTATTTTAAACATTAAACTTCCTCAACTAGATAGCTATTGTGCCGCTAGAAGAAAAGTAGCAGATTATTATGATTCAGCGTTTGCAAATCATCCAAAAATAAAAGTGCCATACCGTGCTTCTTATTCATATCATGTGTATCATCAATATAATATCCAACTTCATGAAAGTGTAGATAGAGATCAAGTGATGGCAGCATTGAAAGAGGTCGGAATTCCTAGTATGATATATTATCCGATACCGGCACACAAACAAAAAGTGTTTGAAAATAACACCCCTAAATTAAACAATTTGGATTTGACAAACCAACTTTGTAAAACCTCTATCGCTCTCCCAATTCATACAGAAATGGATGAAGAGCAACTTGAATATATAACAAAAAATTTCTTAACAATCATAAACAAATTTTAAAATGAATATAGCTGTAGTTGGAACCGGATATGTCGGTTTAGTATCAGGAACTTGCTTTGCAGAATCGGGTAATCACGTTATTTGCGTCGATATTGATAAAAACAAAGTGGAAAGACTTTCAAATGGTGAAATCGTCATTTATGAACCAGGACTAGAAGTTCTTTTTGAAAGAAATTTAAAAGAAAAACGATTAACTTTTACTACCGATTTGAAACATGCTGTTGAAAATGCAGATATTATCTTTTTAGCATTGCCAACACCTCCGGGTGAAGACGGCTCGGCTGATTTGAGCTATGTGCTTGGCGTTGCTGGTAATATCGGTCATATACTCAAAGAACATAAACAATATAAAGTAATTGTAAACAAAAGTACAGTGCCAGTAGGAACTGCAGAAAAAGTGATGGCTAAAGTAAGAGAAAATTATGATGGAGAATTTGATGTAGTAAGTAATCCTGAATTTTTACGCGAAGGAGTAGCTGTGGAAGATTTTATGAAGCCAGACCGAGTAGTGATAGGAACAAAAAGCGAACGTGCTCGCAAAATGATGCATCAATTATATGCTCCTTTTGTAAGACAAGGTAATCCAATTTATTATATGGATGAGCGTAGTTCTGAACTTACTAAATATGCCGCAAACTCTTATTTGGCAATGCGTATCACGTTTATGAATGAATTAGCAAACTTATGTGAAAAAGTAGGAGCCAATGTAGAAACCGTTCGTGTGGGGATGGGAAGTGATAACCGAATTGGGAAACGCTTTTTATTTCCAGGTATTGGATATGGTGGAAGTTGCTTTCCAAAAGATGTGCAAGCATTGGTACAAACATCATCTCAATATGATTATCCGTTTACTGTTTTGAAATCGGTGATTGAAGTGAATGATAAACAAAAATTTGTGTTAGCTGAAAAAATTATTCACTACTATAATGGTGATTTGAATGGAAAAACAATTGCAGTGTGGGGACTTGCGTTTAAACCCAATACTGACGATATTAGAGAAGCGCCTGCTTTATATATCATTCCAAAATTAGTACAAGCTGGTGCTACTGTAAAATGTTACGACCCAGAAGCAATGAAAAACACAAAATCTTATTTTGAAAAAAATCATCCTGATATAGTTTCTAAAATTCAATTTATTGATGATGCTTATCAAACATTAAAAGATGCGGATGCCCTAGCAATATGCACAGAATGGAATATTTTTAGAACTCCAGATTTTGAACAAATGGGCCAGCTCTTAAAAACAAAAATCATTTTTGATGGTCGTAATCTTTACGAAGTGGACGAGATGATCAACAAAGGTTATTATTACAATTCAATAGGAAGACAAACTAAATTGTAAACGAATAGGGGATTGTTGCTGATAGAGTAGATTTTTTAGTGTTATTACTACCGAGCTACTGATTTCAATGATATTCTAAAAGTTTCAAATGAGGTTCTTTGTCGGTTGTTCTTTTTTCCCAGCCAAAATGTTGAGCGGAACTGCATCAACCAAATATTTTTTTTGTGTGGACAGATGCTTTTTCCCTTTGATGTCAAAGCGGTTTATTTTGTAAATTACAAAACTTACAATATTTGAAAGTTTTAATGGTTTTAGAAAGATAAAGTCTATTCCTTAATAAAATTCACCATATCATTTTTTGTCCGACCTTAGGAAGAAAATGTCTTATGAAAATGTGCTTACATTAACGCTGCTGTTTCCTTATAGCCTACTGGCTTTAAATAGAATATTTGAAATTATTGTATTACTTATTGAATTGCTTCGAATCGTGTTTAAAATTCAATATAATCACTAACATTTTTTTTTCTTTAAAAAGAGTAGCTATGCTTTTTTAGTAAGTTTGAAGTTCACACAATCATCTTCTATCAACAGAAACTATAATCGCAGTTTAGTCACTTGGATTCGTGAGGTTGCTATACTACACAGCGATTAAGGTGTTGTCTGTGTAGTGTCCTCTTCTAGTATTTTCTATTCTGTCTGTTTTGTACTGTCGGCGGTTAAACTTGCCCTATAACATCATTCTGTGAAAAAAATATTTTCTCCATCATACGAAAATACAAAACATTTTTCTGATTTATTTTGCGTTGATGTTGTTTTCGTGTCGGTTTTTTTTACTCAGATTGATGATGACAGGTTGTTTGAAAACTTTTGTCAAATGAAATTATTCAATAGTTTGATGTGAAACAATGGTTCCTGTGCTTGATATATCTTGCCCCATTGCATTAAATTTCGATTTACTTTGAGTTTTTTCAGTGTATGACTTCACTAGTCCCGTTGATTTATCAACGATAATATAACCGTCTGAAAGGTTATCAATATCAATTTTTAGTTCGCCACCAGGGCCTCCTTTAGTAGTCATAATTCCTTTTGATTTTTTCTTAAAAGAAACTTCTACGATATTATTATTTATTTTTTCAATAAAATAAATTGTTTGTGTTTTGATATCATCTTTTGAGTTATCTTTTTTCCATCCATTTCCCTCTTTTGCATCATTGGGGATAAGTAAAAAAATATTTTCAAGATTAGCACCTCCTTGATTCATCATTCTCATCATACCGCCTCCGCCACGCTTTTTATCATCTTTGCTATTATTGTTATCGATTAATTTTCCATCAAAACTTAAATAAATAGTATCGGGATGATTTATTTTATTTTTCAATTGTTCTGCCATCATTCCATCTTGTTTTTTGTTTGAATCATTGCTGTTGTAAGTCATTTTTTGGCCATAGCCATCAAAGTCAATTGCAATATGTTTAAGAGTTTGCGTTGCAATGATTTGCTCTTTTTGAATATCTAAAATTTCGATTTCTGTAGTTGAATTTGAAAAAGTTTTCATATCCATTGGATTACTTCCTTGCATTTGAGTTAGCATTGAAGTATCTATTGAAGTCAATTTTATTTTTTGTCCTTGAAGTAAAGTTATTTTATCAGCATTGTTTTGAGCAATAGCATTGATAGAAATTAGTATGGAAAAAAGGATGTATTGAATTGTATTTTTATACATGTTTAAAAGAGTTTTAAAGTGTTTTTAAAAATTGTTGAATTTTAAGATGAGTTTGTTCACTTACAGGAACGATTGGAAGTCTAAATTGGTTTTGCATCATGCCCATTTCAGCTAAAACACATTTCACACCGGCAGGATTTCCTTCGGCAAACAGCAAGTCAATTCCTTCTAATAATTGATAATGAAGGGTGCGGGCTTCAGTAAACTGGCTTGCTAATGCGAGATTCACCATTTTAGAAAATGGTGCAGGAAAGCAATTGGCTGCAACCGAAATGACTCCATGAAATCCACATGCAACTTGTGCCAATATCAAATTGTCATCTCCACTCAAAATTCTAAAATTTTCAGGAGCATATTTGACGATTTCCATACATTGTACCATATTGCCACTGGCTTCTTTAATACCAATAATATTTTTACAATGATTTGCAAGATGAATAGTAGTTTGTGCTGTCATATTGCTACCTGTTCTCCCCGGTACATTATAAAGGATAATGGGTTTGGGAGTATGTGCATTTAATGTTTCAAAATGAGCTATCATGCCGGCTTGTGTTGGCTTATTATAGTAAGGAGCGACACTCAAAATGGCATCCACTTTATCTAAAGAGGTATTTTGAAATTTTTTCAAAATATCATTCGTGTTATTGCCGCCAATTCCACAGACTAAAGGCACTCGGCCATTGTTGACTCCTTGAATAATATTGAGTACTGCATTTTTTTCATCATCTGAAAGTGTGGGCGTTTCTGCGGTTGTTCCTAATGCAACTAAAAATTGAACGCCTTGTTCAATCACATGATTTGTTAGTTTTTCGAGCGCTTTATAATCGATATCTCCATTTTCGTTAAAAGGGGTCACAAGAGCTACTCCGGTTCCTTTATATTGGTTTACGTTCATACGGTTTTATTTTAAGAATTTGATTGATAGAAGTAATAAGAGTTTGGATGTTTTGATTTTCGTTATGGATTAAAATATCTGAAATAGGAATTAAGTTGTGATTGTTTGGACCCACTCTGCATTTAGCTTGGGACATTTGAGCAATGTACTTTAGTTGTTTGCAATCATTGAAAAAAAGGTTCAACATTAAGTCATATTTTTTTACAATGACTCTATCCGTTTTTGGGCTATGTGGAAGTTTACTTTTTTTGTCTAAATCTTCCCAATTAAAATAAGGGAGCAATACATTATTTTCTTTTTCCATTTTATCGACAAACATTAATGCATCACATTCGAAGCCCAATTGTTCTAATTTTTGTTTGTAATTAAAGATGATATTTTGAGATTCATAGGATTCGAAATAGCAGAGAATGCCAATACGGTAGGAGTTTGTGAAGTCCTTATATTCTCTATTAATATTTACAGAAGGCTCTGTTTTTATTTCGTTCGTTGAATTTTCAGAACCGGTTAATATTTTTATTATTTGATTAAAAAAAGACAAATGAGCGAAGTTTTAGTTGAGGGTTAAGTTTCTGAAAATTTGTTCGAGTGGTATTTGATTGTGTTGTTTCTGTAATTCATTTATCTCACTATCTGCAACGATTGCACCTTTGTTGATAATAATCACACGGTCACACATGGCTTCTACTTCTTGCATGATATGCGTGGAAAGAATAACTGTTTTTTCTTTTCCAAAATTTTTAATCAACTCTCTGATTTCAACTATTTGGTTTGGGTCTAATCCTGATGTGGGCTCGTCTAAAATTAATACTTCTGGATTGTGAATAATCGCTTGTGCCAAACCAACTCTTTGTTTGTAACCTTTTGAAAGAGCACCGATTTTTTTCTTTTCTTCTTTATTTAATCCAGTCAGTTCAATCACTTCATTGATGCGTTGTTGGACATTTTTTATTTGATGGACATTCGCAAGAAATTCAAGATATTCTCTAACATACATCTCAAAATAAAGAGGATTTGATTCGGGTAAATAACCAATTTTTTGTTGAATAAAATGGAGATTATCACTGACTTCTTTTTCACAAACAAAGGCTTTCCCTTTAGAAGAGGGAATATATCCGGTAATGATTTTCATTGTTGTGGATTTGCCTGCACCATTCGGACCTAAGAAACCAACGATTTCGCCTTTTTGAATGTTGAATGAAATATCATTCACTGCAGTTTGCTCACCATATAGCTTCGTTAATTGAGTAACAGATATAGACATCTTGATAAATAAATATAAGGGACAAATTTCGTTTAATTTTTTGATACAATCGGGAATATTTTTATTCTTTCAATTGTGGCTAAAAAATTATATAGAAAAAATCGAAATATAAAATAAATACCTATTTTTCCACTCAATATTAAAACCATTGATTTTATTAAACTGAACATGCAAGACACAAAAGAAATTAATGCTCTCTTTCAATTGTTAGATGACCCGGATAAGGAAATTTTTGAAACGGTTTCTAATAAAATTATTCATTTTGGAAAAGATATTATTCCCAATTTAGAAAGTTTTTGGGAGCATAATCTCGATAGCACTGTGCAAGAGCGCATTGAAGCCATCATTCATAAAGTTCATTTTAATGATTTGTATGATAAAATAAAATCATGGTTATTGCAAGCTCATCCTAAATTGTTGGATGGCGTGATTTTGCTTGCTCAATATCGTTTTGTCAATTTAGATATTGAAAAAATTCATAAGGAAATAAATCGTTTACATCAAAATTGTTGGTTAGAGCTTAACCAGTATCTAACAGCTTTAGAGCAGGTGACAATCATCAATAAAGTGATGTATAGTATGAATAAATTTTTGGGTAAACCATTGGAGGAAAATAACCCCAACCATTTTTTTGTTAATGAAGTGTTGGAATCAAAACATGGAAATATTTATTCGTTGGGAGCCATTTATCAAATCGTGTGTGAAATGTTGGATGTCCCGGTTTGTGCCATTCAAATTCCAGCTCAACATATTTTAGCCTATATCGAAAATTATGATGAATATATTTTATCGAATCAAAAAGTGAAAGCTAAAATTCAATTTTATGTAGATGCCAATACTGGCGATATTTATACGCAAAATGATATTGATGTTTATTTGAAAAAATATCAATTTGAAGTTGATAATCATGCATTTTTGCCATTGTCAACACAATCGATTTTTTTCAACACCTTAGAAGCATTATTATTGGTTTATCAAGAGTTGGATAAAGAGAATGAATGGAATGATATCAACACTTTGTTAACTTTGCGTCAATCAGAATGAAAAATCATTAATCATAAAATTGTATAAATTTTTGATGAATCATACTAATTTTTTTATAAAAAAATCATACAATTGCATAACATTCGATACAGATTGCAGTGAATCCAAAATTTTGAAAAATCTTAATGATGAAGAATTAATTCTTTTGTATAAAAAGAAAAAGGATGCAGATGCATTTAGTGTCTTGTATGATCGATATGCACACCTTGTTTATGGGGTTTGCTTGAAGTATTTAAAGGATGTAGAGAAAGCAAAAGATGCTACCATGCAAATTTTTGAAAAATTTTTCATGGAAATTGGAAAGCATGAAATTCGCATTTTTAGGGCTTGGATTTATAGGGTAGCCCAAAATCACTGTTTTATGGAAATGAGGAGTAATAATCATTTCGTAAAATCTGTTGATTTTATTAGAGATGAAATTATGGAATCGGAAGACTATTTGCATCCTATTACTGAAAAAGAAAAAATGTATGAAAATTTGGAAAAAGCGATCGAAAAACTGAATGAAGAACAAAAGCAGTGTATTCTCCTTTTTTATATACAAAAAAAGACTTACCAAGAAATCATGGAATTAACAGGCTATAGCTTTATGCAAGTGAAAAGCAATATCCAAAATGGAAAACGAAATCTTAAAATTATAATGAGCAATATGAATTAATTATGAATAACTTTTCCAACATATTTTCTCAAAGTCAATGCTTATCTAAAAAGCAATTGATCGAATATATTCAGCAACGTTTAGAAAAGTCTGAAGTGTATTTGGTGGAAATGCATTTGAACGAATGTCAAATGTGTAATGATGCTTTGGATGCCCTTTTAGAGGAAGATACGACTAGGCTTGAGGTTGATTTGAAATCTATCAAAAATGAACTTCATCAAAAATTAATTCCCCCAATTCTCATAACTGAACAAAAACCCGTAGCAGCAAATATACCTTTTAAAAAAAATCAAGAAACCGAACAAGTTGGGGACTTTGAAATTAGTAGAAAAACATTTTATCGTTTATTAGTTGCTGCTTCTTTATTACTTTTATTTTCATTTGGGGCTTATTCATTTTACAATCATTTTATTTCTCCTACTCAAACTGAAATAAGTATGAATGTTGATGAAAGCCTAAGTCAGACAACAACATCAAAATACGAAAATCAACAAATTGAAAATCGCCAAATCAAAACAGATGAAGACAATACATTGCCTTTGGAAGAAAAGAAACAAGATAAGGAAAAACTGCCGAGTAATATTAATTTAAAAAAAGCAAAAAATTCAGATGATAGGATTAAAGAAAATATCCAACACGATAATCATGCAAATCCATCCATTGAAGAACCCGCAGAAATAGCAGCTGCACCGGCAGTTCAGTTACCAGTTCCAAAGCAAGCAGAAAGAAATATAGATCAAGTGCAGAGCAAAGAACAATTCAAAAGACAAGAAGATGAAAGAGTTGAATCTCTTGAACGAAAAAAAGCGAAAGAAACTGTGATTGCCGACAGTCCAAATCAACCACCAATTGCATCTCTCAATAAAAAAGCAGGTGCTAATTATGCCCAGCCAAATGAAACTTCTGATTATGAATTAGGGTTGCAATATTTGAATAATCAAAACTATAAACAAAGTATTTTTTATTTTGAAAAATTCATTAAAAAACAGCGAAAGGGAATGAATGGGAAGATATCATTTACAATTTAGCGATTGCTTATGAAAAAAGCGAAAACATCACTAAGGCTTTGCATTACTATTCACTACTTGAAAATAGCGTTAGATATGGAGCTGACGTGAGAGGCAGAATCCAAATCCTAAAATAAAAAATTACATTTCCTTTTTTCAAAAAGGGAGCACCAAAATAAAAGTATAAAACTGCCGCTGTAATCGCAATAACTAAAAATACAACCAATAAAGTAATTGTTCTTTTTTGTGCAATATTGATTGATTTCAATTTGTGCATTTCTCCAAGACGGTTAATCGTATTTTCGATTTTATTAAAAGCCGTTTCACCTTTGATGATATAATCATAAGCCCCATTTCTCATGCTTTCTAGAGCAATATTGATATTGTCTTGACCTGAAAACATGATTACTTTTGTGTCGGGACTTATTTTTAGAATTTCTTTTAAAATTTCAATTCCATTTTTTGCTTTTGGATTAGAGCTACTCAAATGATAGTCTAAAATAATAATTTCTGGTTTGTTAGTTTCAATGTCAGACATAGCAGATTCGCCATCTTCATAGGTTTTTAAAGAAAAGACATATCGCTCGCCTACATAATCTTTAATCATCTCTGTTTGTACTGGATCGTCATCAATGATGTACAAAAATCGAACATTTTCTAAAGTGATATTATCAGCCATAATTATATATTTTTGCGAAAGATATATCAAAACAATTATTTAGTCAAATCTTCTTATGAATAAGTTCATTTTAATCAATTTAGGCATTCAATTTCATCATAGCATCAGCGATAGCTACTGAAAAATCATCCCCTCTTTTTCGAAGTTCATGAATAATATTTTCCACATTTTTTTTATCCCTATTTTGGGATAATTTAAATGCACTTTGCACCTCATGAACATCAATTGCAAAACGCCATCAGTCCTTTCATTTCCTTTTGAATATAATCTTCCGGTAACGATTTTAATGAAATACCATGAGCTTCATATTGCTCATGCCATTGTGTCAATTCATTTAAATGATGATAGGTTTCATCATGATTTAAAATTCGTACTTTCCCATACAAATGGGTGACAATGTAATTCCACGTAGGAACATTAATATGGTCATACCAAGATGAAGAAATATAGGAATTTTCACCTTGAAAAATAACCAATACTTCTTTTAGTGTTTCAATATGATACCACTGTTCATTTGACTTGGAAATATGCGTTTCTAAGACAATTTGATTGTTTATTTTTTTAATGACAAACGGGATATGACTAGCAATGATTCGATTATCTTTATTATGACTGACTACGATTCCAAAGTTATTTTTTTGAATATGAGTAATCACCTCATCCATATTATTGTTTCGATAAAGCTTGGGAATAAACATAAATCAAAATTAATATGGATAAAATGAAAAAAGATAATTTTAATTATTTATTATCTTTACGCTCTTTTTAAAACCAATGAATATGTTAAAAATAAAATTTGGAACCGATGGCTGGAGAGCAATTATAGCACAAGAATATACAGTTCAAAATGTAGCAAGAGTAACTGTTGCAGTAGCAAAATGGTTAAGCTTAAAAACCGAAAATCCATCCATTGTGATTGGTTATGATTGTCGTTTTGCAGGTGAACTTTTTACTCATACGGCTATCAAAATTTTATGTTCTGCTGGTATAAAAGTTTATACTCACAAAGGATTTGTCAGTACTCCAATGATTTCCTATGCTGTATTGCAATACAAATGCGATCAAGGGATTGTTATTACTGCAAGCCATAATCCTCCATCATATAATGGTTATAAATTAAAAGGAGCTCATGGAGGGCCTAGTTCGCCTGCACACATTTCCGAAGTAGAAAATCTCATTCCTGATCATGAAGTGGATATCAATGGTGATTTGAGTGAATTTGAAAAAATCGGCTTGCTAAAATATGTTGATTTTGAAAATGATTATGTCGAATATTTAAAACAAAAATTTGATATAGCAGCCTTGAATAATTCACCTTTCAAAATGGCTTATGATGCCATGTATGGTGCTGGTCAAAATGTAATGAAAAAACTATTTCCGAATGCAGTTCATCTTCATTGTGAAGTCAATTCTTCTTTCAATGGTACATCACCTGAGCCTTTGCATAAAAATCTTTTACAACTTTCAAATACAATCAAATCAACACCGGAGCTGAAGTTTGGCTTAGCAAATGATGGAGATGCCGACCGTATTGCTTTGTATGATGAAGATGGAAAATATGTCGATTCGCATCATATCATTTTGCTATTAACTTTATACCTTCATCAATATAAAAAAATGAGTGGAAAAGTGGCAATTGCGGCTTCCACCACTTTAAGAGTTAATAAACTTTGTGAAAAATATCAGTTACCTTGTATTGTAACTCCAATTGGGTTTAAATATATCAGTGAAATTATGATGCAAGATGATGTGCTTGTTGGAGGTGAGGAGAGTGGCGGAATCAGTGTGAAAGGGCATATCCCAGAAAGAGATGGAATTTATGATGGTTTAGTCATTTATGAATTTATGAATCAAACCAAAAAATCATTGAAAGAATTATGTCAAGAACTTTATAAAGAGGTAGGTGAATTTTTTTATGAAAGAGCAGACCTACATTTGACGGAATCACTCAAGCAGCAAGCTATTCAGAAATGCCAATCCGGTATTAGGGAGTTTGGAAAATATAAGGTAATCAATACAAATTTAATTGATGGATTTAAATATGAATTACCAAATGATTGTTGGACAATGGTGAGAGCCTCTGGTACAGAACCTTTGCTAAGAATTTATGCCGAAGGAAATACGCTGGATGAAGTGAATGATATTTTGGCAGAAGTGAGAAAAACCTTAGGTGTTTAATCGCTAAGATTGAAATCTCATTTTCCAAACACCCATAATTGCTTCTTTCACTATTCCTTTGGTCATTTTTGATTGACCTTCTTTTCTGTCAATAAACGTAATTGGAATTTCTTTTATTTTAAATCCTTTTCGCCATGCTTTATATTTCATTTCGATTTGAAAAGCATATCCAATATATTTTACATCATCTAAATTAATCGATTCTAAAACATTTCTTTTATAGCAAATATAACCGGCAGTACAATCCTTAATCGGCATCCATGTAATGAAACGAGCATAAGCCGATCCTCCTCTCGAAATTAAGATCCTTTCAAGTGGCCAATTTTCTACTTTCCCCCCTTGAACATATCGTGAACCCACACTCACATCATATCCATCTTCATGCACCGCATGATATAGTCGTAGCAAATCATCTGGATTATGTGAAAAGTCAGCATCCATTTCAAAAATATAATCATATTCATGTGCAATGCTCCACTTAAAACCCGCTATATATGCAGTTCCCAAGCCTTGTTTTCCATTTCGTTCAATGATAAATAATTTTTCTGAAAATTCATTTTGAAGTGTTATTACTTTCTTTCCTGTCCCATCAGGAGAGCCATCGTCAATGATAAGAATGTGAAAATCTCCAGGCAAAGAGAATACCTTACGAATTATTTTTTCGATATTCTCAATTTCATTATAAGTTGGTATAATAACAATTTTTTTTCAGAGGGCAAATTTAAATTTAATTTTTTCAGATTGGCAAATTAAAAAAATTAAAATCGAATAGTTTAAATAAAAAAGTATAATTTATTACACTATTGTCCGATAAAGATACGGAATAAAATTTTTACTATTGATTTTCAATGATTATGTGTGTATTATTGCTTTAAAAACAAAAGCAGGTTACCCTGAAAATAATAGAGGTTGATTGTTTGTGGTAATTTCATAGTGTTTTTGAGGGTTTATTAAGAACGATTTTAAGTTAATATAGCTAAATAAATGGATTCTTATCAAAGAACAAAGATTTGCAAAAGCCCATTGTCTTTTTTTAGTTTTTCTTTGAATAACAGTAATCAGCTGTCCGAAAACGGAATTACCAAAATTATTTGTACTTTTATTCATATAGTTAGTTGTGCAAAAACAAACTATATATTTTGAGCCATAATTACAAATTATGGCTCGCTTTTTTTATCTTTATCGGACAATAGTGAATTTATTATTAAAATAATCTTCAAACAAAATGAAAAATGAAATGTTCCTTTTTGAACAAGGATAATCCTCTTATTCAATTTAATTTTGAATTTAAAATTTCTAATTATGCCATTTAATAAGCCATTATACCAATTTTTTACAAAAGACCATCATCATTTATCGGTATTGTTAAATAAAGCAACTCAAAACCCTGACCAGATTGACTTTGACAGCTATCATCAATTTAGAATTGGTTTGCTAAAGCATATAAAAATGGAAGAAAAAGTATTGTTCCCAGCTGCACAAAAAGCAAACAACGGAATACCCCTTCCTTTAGCTGCTAAACTGCGACTTGACCATGGTGCTTTAACCTCTTTAATGGTTGTACCTCCTACTAATGAAGTGATAAAAA
>LNFQ01000038.1 GCA_001567165.1 Bacteroidetes bacterium OLB11 | reverse complement strand
TTTTCTGCTGCTGCGCGTTTGGTTTTTTCGATACTAATCTAATCTAAGTGTTTTTTTGCTATTGCGTAATCTGGGTTTATATTACTTATACTACATTTTTATTTGCAATATGATTAAATAAAGAAAATGATAATGGGGTTAAAAAAAAGACTTAAAAGTAGATTTAAACTATTATTTATTGATTCATTGCAAATAGTTGGGCGAGAAATCTTACATTCGCAAAAATTTTTTTATATGAAAGAAGTATATATCGTTTCAGCAGTAAGAACCCCCATGGGAAGTTTTGGAGGAGCATTAAAAGACATATCTGCTACAAATTTAGGAGGAACAGCAATCAAGGAAGCTGTAAAAAGAGCCGGCATTAAGCCAGAAGACGTGCAAGAAGTTTATATGGGGTGTGTAATGCAAGGAGGTTTGGGGCAGGCTCCTGCTCGCCAAGCTGCAAAGTTTGCTGGATTACCCAATAATGTGAATTGTACAACCATCAATAAAGTATGTGCAAGTGGTATGAAATCTGTGATGATAGCAACACAAAGTATTCGCTTAGGAGATGCTGACATCGTAGTTGCCGGAGGTATGGAAAGCATGAGTAAAGTACCTTTCTATTCTCATAATATGCGCTTTGGAAATAAGTATGGAAATGTGACTTTAGAAGATGGTATTGTGAAAGACGGATTGCTAGATGTGTATAATAATTATATGATGGGAAATGCCGCTGAGTTATGTGCTAAAGAATTAAATATTTCTAGAGAAGCTCAAGATGCTTTTGCAATTGAAAGCTACAAAAGAAGTCAAGCTGCATGGGAAGCCGGTCATTTTTCAAATGAAATAGTTCCAGTTGAAATTCCTCAACGAAATGCAGAACCTAAAATCATGGATAAAGATGAAGAACCTTGGAATGTAAAATTTGAAAAAATTCCTACTTTGAAACCAGTCTTTGTAAAAGATGGTTCTGTGACTGCTGCAAACTCAAGCACAATGAATGATGGAGCGAGTGCTTTAGTTTTGATGAGTAAAGAAAAAATGGAAGAATTAGGCCTTAAACCTATTGCAAAAATACTTTCTTATGCAGATGCAGAACAAGCACCTGAATGGTTCACAACATCACCAAGCGTTGCAATGCCTTTAGCAGCTAAAAAAGCAGGGTTGGAAATGAAAGACATTGAATATATTGAATTAAATGAAGCGTTTGCCGTTGTAAGTTTGGCAAATATCCAAATCCTATCTTTAGACCCTTCAAAAGTAAATGTTAATGGGGGTGCTGTTTCAATGGGTCATCCTTTAGGAAGCAGTGGCTCTCGTATTTTAGTTACTTTAATAAACGTATTAAACCAGAAAAATGCGAAATATGGTATGGTTGGTATTTGTAATGGTGGAGGTGGAGCTTCTGCTGTAGTGATAGAGCGTTTGTAAAAAAAGGGTACTAAATTTCACTCAAATTGCACAATATAAAATTAGAATATAGGTTTTTAATAAAAAACCTATATTCTAATTTTTACTCTGTTTTTTCTAGATTAAGAATTTCACTACTCTATATTTTCAAGTGGCAAATAATCAATTAATTGAAGTCAAGTTTCAACAACCATTATCACATCATTCAATTTATTATTCTCGATTATAATAAAATTGCAATAAGAAATATTTGTTTTTGCCATTAATTTTCATTATATTTGTTACATGAATTAATTTTTACAAACTAATTTCTTTGGTCCGCGAAGTTGGAAATGAAAATAGATGAGTGTGATTTCTAATCAGTAACAAGTTGGTGTTTCCACCTTCGATGAGACCAAACCCAATTCGCAGGCTGGCGTTTGATAGAGTCCTCTAAGTGGCGTACATAAGTTTCGGTAATTTCACCTTCTTTTGTATTCTTTGGATTTTCAAACGCCAGTTTCATTTTGATTTCATAATATCCTCTTTTCATCTTTATAATCTCACCAAAATATACGATATTATTATATCGCCTTGCAACAAATTCTGGACCTTTAAAGAAGGCTGTTTTTCGATTGAGAAAATCATTCCACGAAACCCTCTTAGGGTCACTGGGATTTTGGTCTGCAATAAACCCCCACAAGACTTTTCCTTTTTGAATTTCACCCATCTCTTTTTGCATGTCTTGCACTCTTATCAATTTTGTGCCACTTCGAGAGCGAATTGTCTGATACAATTTATCGAAAGCATGATTGGTAAGAGGCATGTAAAGTCCGGTGAATCGTCGTGGCACATTCCAATTACACAATACAGTACTCCATTCCCAATTAAACTGATGTGACATATATGCTTGTCCATTACGGTTTTGCTCGGTCATCATGTCAAATATTTCCCAATTACATTTTACTCGCTTATAGAGCTCTTTTTTTGAAATGCTGATGAGCTTAATTGTTTCTACAATACTATCACATAAATTTCGATAATAGTTTTTTGCTATGTCTTGTAATTCTTCAGTTGATTTTTCTGGAAAAGATAAACTCAAATTTTGGGTTGTTACTTTCATTCTGTATTTCAAAACGTGATATAAAATGACAAATACCAAGTCAGATATCCAATACAAAATTCGCAGTGGGAACAATGATATTAAATAAAATATGGAGTATAAAATGAAATACAAAATCAAAAGATTTATAAGGGTTGTTGTGAATCTTGTTCGTAAAATTCGGAAAAAGCTCTCAACATATTTTCTATTGTTTTTCTGCTAAAAAGCATGAAGTTATTTTTATCATCACTCCCAAAAAAGAAATCATAATCATATTCTTTGTTTCCAATTTGGATAATTTTGTTTGTTGTTTTCCCGATAGGTTTAAAATAAAAAGTAATTGAACTTTGTTGTGTATTTTTTCTTTTCACTGTGACGGTCCCTAACACATCAACACTTTTCATAATACTATCTTTCCCAAGTAGAGAGTGCTCAAACCCCATACAGTACACATTTTCAAAAAGTTTTAAGTAGTCATAAACCCGTTTTTTATTGAGAGGAAGGTTACTATTTTGTTTTCCTGAAAATTGAATGCTATCTCCGTTTATTTGAATATGGTAAGAATATTTAGTAGAGTCTTTATAGCTCACATCTATCATTTCGATTGGGTTATTTGAATAAAATATTTTCCGTGTTCTCCACTCATCCACTGATGTAAAATAATAAGCCCCCACAAACGTATTTTGGATAGGTTGCCTAACAATATAGGGTCTTTTAGCTCCTTCATTCAGCATATAGGTGAGATTGTTTGCACCTGGATTTGCCCCTATATAAAAACAATGTGTTTTACCTGCTGCAGTATATAATTCAATTTTAACATTATTGACACTTAAATCTTTCACCACATTATCATGAAACGACATAGGAACTACTTGCTCTGCATCTTGAGTTGCCAAAACACTAAGTAGCCCTTCTATCGCATCTGGTCGAGGTTGTAGGCTATCATTCAACACCCAGCCATCGACACTACGTTCTAATTTGATATTATGATTTTGCAAGTCAGTCAAAAATATTTTTTGAATCGATGCAGTGTCTTTTACTTTAAAATTCACTTCAGATTTTTCAAATGTACTTTTACCTTCAGTGAAAAATAAAAAATAAACTGCAATTGCTAATACAGCTAGGATACCAAAGTATAAAATATTTCTTTTCATTTGAGGACAAAAATAGTATCAATTAATTTAAAATACTTTCTCTATATGAGTTAATAAATTTTTCTTCAGAGAAATTATTGATTGCATAGTCGTAAGCATTTTGAGAAATATTTTTCAAGGTTGATTTTGCGTCAATGAGTTTGATTAAATTTACGACAGCTTCATCTACCAGTTTATTTTCATTATCAACATGATTTAATAAAAAGCCATTTTTCCCATGTTGAATATGTTCGGGAATTGCGTCAATATTACTAACCAATGGAATTGCACCAAATGCCATTGCTTCCATAATAACAAGAGGAAATCCTTCCCATGCAGAAGTCATTAAAAGGACATCATTATTTTTATGTAAGGCATACATTTCTTCACCACCTTTGAGCTCACCGACATAGGTTTTATCTTCTATCAATTCGAGTGGAAGTTCTTCTTTAAAAGGCCCTGCGAGTTTAAATTCGATTGGTAAATTTTTGGCTCTACATGCTTGTATGATTTTCACGATAATCCATACTCTTTTTGTGGACCACCTCTACCAGCATAATAAACTTTTAAAGGCAATTCAAATGTGCGTTGATGAAAAAGTGTAGGAAGATATTCTAATTTGTAAAAAATGATTTTGAGTCTGCTTAAATATTTTGAAGGGATTCCAGCATTTTGATAGCATAGTGCAAACTTTTTTTTGAAACACTTTTCCTACAATAATTCTTTGATTTATAAATTGAATAAAAGGAGCCCAAACCCATGTGAATTTTGGGTCGTACATGTGAATCAGTTCGGTAATTTTTATAGAACGATTGATGTGAGGAGTTAGCTTATAAGCAAAATTGCACTGTCCGATAAACACACTGGGTTTTCTATTTTGCTTATTGATATACGTGCTGCAAATTCCTCTATATATCAAGTTATTCCAATATTTCCATTTATTATCTGTCCACTTATTGATTTCTTTGATGGTCACATGAGGTAATTGAAAAAAATGTTTCATACCATCATTCGGAGAGTTTTTAGTAAAAAAGATGATTACTTTTTTATCAGCTAAAGCTTTCACGATTTCTGCATTGACACGTTCGGCTCCGCCAATTGCAAAGCCTGGAAAAAAAAGAAAAACATCATATTCTTCTTTGAGCGGATTTAAGTTTGCAAATATTTTTCCCAAAACCACAAAAGGAAACATGATAATTTGTTCTATGTATCTTTTTATTGAGAAAAGGGTGTACATCGTTTTAAAAAAAGCTCAAAAAATTAAATGGTTTTAATTGCAATACGTCCTGTGTAATCTATCTCATGCAAAAGGATGGCAATATTGTGTTGGGTGATATATTCATCAATTGCTTTTTTTGCACCGACCCAATGTCCATAATCATCAATAATCAAAACACCTTTATGAATTAATTTTGGATATAAGTATTCCATTTCATGTTTGGTTGACTCATACCAATCAGTGTCGAGTCGAAGTAATGCGATTTCATTTTCGGAGACTTTTTGAGGAATAGTATCTTCTACTTTTCCTTTCACAAAATGAATCAAATCGAGTGGATAATTAGTAGATTTCAAATTGGCTTTCACTTCATCTAGTCCTGAATAACACCAAACAGATGCTTGGTCTTGCTTTGAAGATTTACTCAAAAGTTCTTCCGCTGAAGTGCCGGATTTATCTGCATCATTTTCAGTTGGAGCACTCATTCCTTCATAAGTATCATACATCCAAATCGAGCGATTATTTACTCCAAACTTCAGTAAAGTGAGTGCAATCATCATGGAGCTACCTCCTTTCCAAACGCCACATTCAACGAAGTCGCCGGGTATATTATTTTTCACAACATACTCAACGGCTTTGTAAAGGGCAAACATTCGCTCGGGAGAAGTCATAGTGTATGGTTTGCAAATAGTATAGATATCTAAAAACTCGGCATACTTTTCTTTAAAATCATCTTTGACTATTTTGTACCCATAAGAAGACAATATTTTGTTTAATGATTTAATTATCATTTTAGTATTTAAATTTGTTTTGTGAATTCTGTAGAAGCAAACAAAAGTAATCAATTATTTTCCAAAAAAAGGTCTGGTATTTTTTTTAATCCTTTTTATTTTATTCGTAAAGAATTGTATTTAGCCATTTCTAGACAAGCGTTTCAGTTTAAAGGAACGCTGTTAGATTTAGGTTGTGGCACAAAACCCTATTTACAAGAGTTTAAACAAGTTGAACAATATATTGGCGTGGATGTTGAGCATAGTGGAAACTTAGATACGAAATCGATGATTGATATTTTTTATGATGGTAAAAAATTACCTTTTGAATCAAATAGTGTTGATGGTGTATTTTCATCTGAAACTTTAGAGCATATTTTTAACCCTGATGAAATTGTGAGTGAGATCTATCGAGTACTCAAACCCAATGGTATGTTGCTTTTGACATGTCCTTTTTTTTGGCCTGAACATGAAGTGCCTTATGATTATGCTCGATATTCATCTTTCGGAATTACTCATTTATTAAAGTCAAAAGGATTTGAAATTGTTCATTATGAAAAGACAGGAAATTACATTACAGCGATGATTCAAATGAAAGCTCTTTATTTATATTTTTTTATAAATAAAATTCCGCTTTTAAACTCGATTCTATTTGTTTTATTCATATCTCCTTTATTTATTTTGGGTAGTTTATTTAATAAAATTTTACCTTCTGTTATGAAAAGAAAAGATTTGTATTTGAATAATGTCATTTTGGTAAAAAATAAATTAGAAATGGGAATTATCAAGCGACAGAGTTTAAAGACAAGTATTGTTAATTACTTGGGAGTATTTTTGGGAGTCATCTTTTTTGTTTTTGTATTTCCACATATTATTTCCGACGAATACTTAGGATTGATAGGGCTTTTTCAAAATCTTTCTATCACACTGGTTGCATTGCCTTCATTAGGAATGGCTCATATTTTATTAAGATATTATAGTTCTTGGAATGACGAAAAAATGCTAAAATCATTCAATACTTTTTCGGTGATGATGGTTGGTATTGCATTAATCACTTTTTCAGCTATTTGGTTTTTATTCAAATCACCCATTGTTCATTTTTATGAAAGCCACTCTTCCTTATTTCTCAAATATTTTGTATTGATGATTCCGTTAGTAATTATTCAAACGTACAGCTCTTATTTTGAAATTTTTTCAATGGTCAAATTAAGGATTACAGTACCTGCATTTTTAAGAGAAATTGGGTCCCGCATTATTTTAATTTTTTTGGTTTTCCTTTTTGCATATCAACATTTAAATGAGGAACAATTTTTCAACTTATTTGTTTTTTCCTACCTGCTCACTGCTCTCATATTAATCATTTATTGTGTCAGGATTTTAAATTTTGAATTTGGAAGTATCAAAATTTATGTTCAATCAAAAGAGTTTAAATCCAGTATGCGATATGGTTTTGGAATGTTATTATTAATATCATTTACAAACTTTAGTAATTTCATTGATAGTATCATTTTGCCTGCCTACTTAGGTTTAGATATTTTAGGAATCTATTTGCGTCCGCTTGTTTTAGGACAAATGATTCAAGTGCCTTACAGAGCCATTTCTCTCATTTCTATTCCAATTTTAAGAGAAGCTTTTGTACAAAAAGATTATGCAAAAATTCAAAAAATGAATAAAGGATTAGCCCTTAATTTATTTTTAATTGGCTGCTTTTTATTTTCTTTATTAATAGGAAATACCGAAAATATTTTTCAATTATTTCCACCTCAATATACTGCAGCAAAAGATGTTTTGCTGATTATTGCAACAGGCCGATTGATCGATATGGCTTTTGGACTGAATTCTGAAATTTTAAATTATTCACCTTATTATCGTTCTATTATTTATTTTTCATTACTGATGATGGCTCTCAGTATTGTACTTAATATTATATTGATTCCGAAATTCGGAATGAATGGAGCTGCAATTGCTGTTGCTATTTCTCTAATCATCTTTAATTTTTTAAAAACACTTTACATTTATAAAAAATTAAATATTCATTGCTTTAGTAAGCACTATATTACCCTTATTTTAATTACATTATTTGTACTGGTGATTGCCTATTTTATTCCATCAATTCAGTTTATTTCAAACCATCGATTTATAAATACGCTTATCAATATTATTTTTAAAAGTAGTATCCTTGCTACATTGTTTATTGGACTCACTTATTTTCTAAAAGTTTCGATCGACTTAAATGATTTTGTAAAATTGGTATTGAGTGGAAAAATTTTGAAAGGAGGGCACCGTTTAGAAGAACTATAAATCTATTTTTAACTAAGTGTTTTCTTATTGACTTTTAAAATCGAGGGCATCCATAAACGCGTGTTCTCTCTTCATTACTTCGATAATTTCCTTGTATGATAAGCGACACTTCCATTGCTCCTAATCCTTTATTGGCAACGCCTAACTGAGATACAGTATGATCGTAGCTGAATAAAAATTGATTTCTTTTCCATTTATACCCTGCCATTCCAATTACTGCATCTTTATTTCTATAGAAAAATCCAATCACGATTTCATTTCCTAAATTTGATAATGTATTTCCGGATGCATTAATTCCTAAAGTAGTGCCTCCAACTAATTCACTAGCCTTTTTTTGACGAGTATAATACACAGAAGGAGATAAGATGATATTATCATTTGCTTTATACACTAGTTCTGCATTGGCAATCGGCCGTATGCCTATTTTATTTGATTGACCATAAAATGTTTCAACAGGTTGTGTTAAATGAGAAGCAGCTATGCTCACTTTAAAAAATATATTATCATTATTGTAATAAGAGAAATTGACACCAGCATTCAAATCAGTAAAAGTTGTTTTTTGGATAGTAAAATTTTCTTGATTGGATACATTTTTATTAAAAGTAAATTCATCCCATTGCACGTCATAGGTTAGTTTGCTAAAGTCAACACTGCGTTGATTATAAGCAAATCCTAGTCCTGCAGAAAAATTGGTATAATCACCAGTCAGCACATGAGCTGCAAGGTTTCCTTGAATTTTAGTGAGTGCAAGATCGCCATTGCCGGCTACATCACGCCATGCTGCAAAACCGGTTCCTATCCATGCATTATCCCACTTATTTTGAAACAATGTAAAATCACTAAAAATACTAAATGTGTTATAAGGCACAGGAATGGTTGTAGCTTGGTTTCGATAATTGATACCAGCTCGCCAATTTGCATCTTGAAGCATACCTGTGTTAGCAGGATTCAACAACATTGGACTGTTGAAATATTGCGAAAAGTGCAAATCCTGAGCTGTCAATTTTGTTGCGACACTGATAACGATTAATATGAATACTATTTTTTTCATTTCTCTCTTTTTAAAAAATTACTTCAATAAAGTGATATTCCCACTTTTATTTAATTTACTTCCATCAAAAAATTCAACACTGAGTGTGTAGGAATAAACTTCCATTTCTTGCATCATGCCTTTGTAACGTCCATCCCAGCCAATTGCTTTATCAGTAGTTTCAAAAACTTTTTCTCCCCAACGATTAAAAATTCTAAACATCATTTTTTCGATGCCATAGCCTTTTACATATACATAATCATTGACACCATCTCCATTTGGTGAAAATCCCGTTGGAACATCTACTAAAGGTATCACCATTCCTCTCACAGATTTGCAAGCTGTATCCTTGCAGCCATAAGAGTTTCGGGCTGTAAGACAAACAGTATATGTCCCATCTTTTTCATAAATATGAATAGGGTCTTTATCTGTAGATGTATTTCCATCACCAAAGTCCCACAAATAGTCTGTCGCTCCTGTTGATAAATTTTTAAAAGTATTTGGTGTGTTTGGTTCTGGTGGGTCTGGCTTCCATGAGAAGTCTGCGAATGGCTGAGGAAATATGGTAATGATTCTTGACATTGAATCCAACTTATTACAAGTATTAGGATTGAAAGAAATTAAAGTTACTGTAAATGTTCCGGGTGTTTGATAAGTATTTAAAGGATTTGTTTGATTGGAAGTATTTCCATCTCCAAAGTTCCAAGACCAACCTGTTGCATTTTGAGACTGATCGACAAAAGAAACCAATGCCGGCATGCAGACTGAATCTGGCATCACAAATGCAGACTTGACGATATTAGTTGCAAAATCAATCACAAGTTGAAACACAGCAGGACTGTTGCAAGCATTGGTATCAGTCATGGTGAGTGTAACGGTGTAAACATTTGCAGCAGGAAAGCTATGCAGTGGCGGCGTTTGCCCATTGTATGAAGTGCCATCACCAAAGTCCCAATGGTAATCTGCATTTGCCATCGGCATACCATTATTATATTGACTCGTGTTTGTGAAATGAGCAGTGAATGGTCCACAGGAATCTTGTTTTACATAAGTAAAATTTGGCTTAAGAGAGTCGTTAATTACGGTGATGATTAGGTGCATCGAGTCGATGGTTGCTGTGCATCCATTGGGGTTTGAAGCCACCAATGTGAGTGTGTAAACACCGGGTGTCGAGTAAGTGTGAGTAGGATTCACCGAATTATCTATGGGAGATCCGTCACCAAAATTCCAGCTATAATTTGTTGCACTTGTACTCGTGTTTTGAAACTGAATTGTCAATGGTGCACATCCTTTGAGTGGCCCCGATGCGGAAGCAATTGCATTTGGGTTTTGAAAATTAAATGCGATTTTCAAAGCTCCTAAGTTACAATTTTGACTTAAATTATTAGGCCCCCAAACTCCTGGTGTTGTAGGGTAGGTTTGGCTTCCACCACATGCAGCACAGATAGCTTGGTAGATAACTCCTTTTTCATCAAAGCGACTAGTGCCCCCATCAACATGCTCTCCCACTCCTCCATTTTGACCGAAAAATGAGCCATATAAAAAGGTAGCTAAATTTTTTCCTAAGACAATGAAATAAAAATCACTTCCATCAGTTGTCAATTTAATAGCATCGGGTGTAACGGGCATTCCATTTGTAGAACCAGGATTGGCTGGTATCACCGGGCCACCCCAACCACTTAAATAAACATTTTGACATTTGTCAATCATAAATGCATTCGGAGCAATATTTGTGGTTGCAAGCGTTCCTGTCCCAAACACTGTAGAATGAATAATGCTACTCAAACTATTATTAATTATTGAAAAAAATTGACTTGAGTTCGGAATAGTCCACACACCGCCCGTTACTGGATAAGCCCCCTGGGTTTGCCCTACAATATACACTCTATTGCTATCATCGGTTTGAACTCCATATACTTGATCATAAGCATTTGTACCAATATAAGTCGAAGCTACCAAGGCTTTGGATGAGTTATTAAATCGACTCAAAAATCCATCAATACTTCCTTGATAGGTCGGATTTAATGTGCCGGGAGTTGTTGGAAAATTAGAACTCAAAGTGCCACCTGCAACATAGACTTCATTTTGATTTGTTTTATTGAGTGCTATCACATAAGCTGCATCATTTTGAGAACCTCCTAAATATGTTCCCCAAAGCAAATTGGTACAATTAGGATTTAATTCTACAATAACACCATCTTGCATACCTCCTAAATTTGGTTGATGAGCAAGTATTGTAGGGAAATCAGGTGAAGTTGTTGCGGCCACTAAATAAATATTATTGTTAGAATCTACTATTACTTCACTTCGAGCATCATCACTATAATTGTGTTTTAAATCATTTGGAGTAATCACCATTTCGTCTGGTGAAACATTCACTGCATCATCACCTGAGCCTCCAACAAAAGTGCTTGCAAGCATTGCACCTGCGGATGAAAATTTAAATACAAAAATATCTGCACCTCCATTATGTGAGTCATCATAACATCCAGGACTTGTAGGAAAATCGGCTGAATAGGTACGTCCAACTACGATTAAATTATCATTATGGTCAACAATCATACTTTGAGGTTGGTCATTATCTACACCTCCTAAATAGGTGGAATAAATAAGGGATGTGCCTGTTGCATTGAATTTAGTGACAGTCGCATCATAACGAAAAATGTTTCCCATTCCTCCTGGTCCGCCACCTCCAAAATTTTGTTGAAATGCACCAGGTGTTGTTGGAAAATTTCCATTGTAAGCTCCTGGATTTGGATATGAATACCCAGTAATGCCTCCTGCATATAAGTTTCCAGATGAATCATAGGTTGCAGTGAATCCCCAGTTGTCAGCCGTAGAAGCCGAAAGTGTTGAGAATACCAAAGTAGGGTCGATATATAATGGATATGCGGGATTGTGATTCTTTTTTAATTTAAATGACACAATATCTCCATTGACTACATACTCACAAGGAATTTCTATTTTTTCATTATTGATAAATTGGTATGTATAAGGTTGCAATTCATTTTGCTCTCCTAAAGAACTCTCTAAAATGAGTTTATTATCTTTGATGTAAATTTTATCTAATCCAGTATATTTGATTTGAATTTTTTTATAATCTGCATTTGCACCCACAATTAAGTCATATTTAATATTCATATTTTCAGAATAAACTCGCATATCAATTCCTTCGTAAATATTGCTGTAATTAACTACCAAAGAAGGATGCACGCCTTGTTTCCATCTTCTCGATTCATTGCCTTGATAGTAATTGTAATAATGAGGCAATATTTTCTCTTCAGACAAAGCAACTTTTGGATTACTATTAACAAATGAAACATCATAAGCATGAAACTTTAAAACTCCATCTGATTGGATATGACCATGATGTTTTCTATCCATTTTTTGAGCATTGGCAGGGTCTGAGAGTAGCACTCGATACCCGGTTTTTGTCAAAAAGAAATCACAAGGAGCATGATTTGATTTATATAAAAAAGGAGCATCCCATTGACCAAGATTAGGAATATATTCAACGGTGGGATTATTCCCTGTTTGTGGCGAATGTGCCATTAAAGTGTGCGAAAGAAAAATGGATAGCACAACAGTAAATAATATAAAAATCTTTTTCACTGTATAATATTTGTTAGTAAATTTACAATAAAATAATAAATACTATACTTTATAGATTAAAAAAATAGAAAACAATTTTAAAGCAAAATTTTTAAAACAGAAGTTTTATTTAATTTTGCTAAGTCAAAATATTCAAATAAATATAGAATTATGCCCACTCTAAAAACAGGAAATCCAATCATTAGCATCTACACTGAAATGACTCCAAACCCAGAAACGATGAAATTCGTAACAAATAAATTACTGTATCCGAGTAAGAGTGTAGATTTTGAAAATGAAGCAGAAGCTTCTCCTTCTCCTTTAGCAAAAGAATTATTTGGATTCCCTTTTGTAAAAGGTGTTTTTATAGCAAGCAATTTTGTAACACTGACTAAAACAAAAGATACCGACTGGAATGACATCATCCCTGGCATCAGAGATTTTTTAAAAGAATATTTAGAAGAAGGAAAAATCATTATCAATGAAGAAGAAATTGTTGCAAAGGAAATAAACGCCAATATCAGTTCAGAAGACGATTCAGATATTGTAAAAAGGATAAAAGAACTTTTAGAAAACTATGTGAAACCCGCTGTGGAAATGGACGGTGGAGCAATCTTCTTTAAGAGCTACCATCAAGGAGTTGTTTCTGTTGAGCTAAAAGGGTCATGCAGTGGTTGCCCATCATCAATGATTACATTGAAAGCCGGCATTGAAGGAATGATGAAACGAATGATTCCAGAAGTGAAAGAGGTAATCGCTTCTGCAAACTAATTTTATATGCTTGAAGTAAAATAATAACATCCTTATTTATTTGGTATAATTAATTTTATAGTTGATTGGCAACTCCTATATTCGTTATCAGGCTTTGAGGGATTTGAAAAAAACAATAGTAATACCCCAAGCATTGACTAATTATTCTTCTTAAAATTTTCTGCTTGTTCAAATATCTCTAAATACGCATCATCACTCTCTACTTGTGGATAATCGTATTCACCAAGCAAAAGAGTCAGTCCTACTTTCAATGCTGATTTAATGTCGTCAAGCATGTCCCAATCGGAAAATTTGGTTTGCCCACCCGCAAGGTCTTTCACGACTTTCCCAGTTCAATCATTTTATCGTCAGGATTTTTTAAAGTGGGTAATGATGACATGCTCAAGTAACGTAGGTAAAAAATTAGTTGTTAATCCCGAAAAATCAAACATGAGCCATTATTAATTCAGCTTTTGGATAATGATTTTCTGGGTTTTACTCCTGAAATGCCTTTGTTTTTTCCTATTTTTTCACGTTTGTGTGTAAACTTATTTTTAGGGTAAGGCAAGTGCCTAAATAGGTATTTTTATGGTGCATGTTTAAGATTTTGCTTTATCATCCACTCTCACCCGCAAATAAATTTCTTGAATCATTTAATTCTATATAAGTTTTTGATACCTAATTTGAGTAAATAAAAAAAACAACATGATGAATGTTGTTTTTTTATTTATGATATATGATTTAAAAAGTAAGATTTATTAGGCTTGATGTTCTGGCATTACTAATCGAAAGCCATTTCCGTGTATGTTTACGATTTCAACTTGCTCATCTTCTTTAAGGAATTTTCTAAGTTTGGCAATATACACATCCATACTTCGACCGTTGAAATAGGTATCACTTCCCCATATTTTTTTGAGTGCAGATTCACGAGTTAATAAGTCATTTCCGTGTTCACAAAGCATTCGAAGCAAAGCCCCTTCTTTAGGAGAAAGCGTATATGTGGTGTCGTTGATATGCAGTTCTCTCAGTTTTGAATTGAAATGAAATTTTCCAATTTGAAATTCAAAAACTTCATTTTGTTTTTCAACGGCTTCATTATTTCGTTTTAAAATAGCTTTTATTTTATGTAAAAGAATTTCGCTGTCAAAAGGTTTCAGAATGTAATCATCTGCACCAAGCTTATAACCAGTGAGAATATCCTCTTTCATGTTTTTGGCTGTAAGGAAAAATAAAGGAATATCGGGGTCAATACTTCTTATTTCTTCAGCTAATGAAAAGCCGTCAAGGTTTGGCATCATGACATCTAACAAACACAAATCGTACTTTTCTCTTTTGAAAGCAGCAAGCCCCAAAATGCCATCACGAGCGAGTTCTACGACATAGTCATTCAGTTCAAGATAATTTTTTAATACTTTTCCAAAGTTGGTATCATCTTCTACCAATAATATTTTTGATTTTATGCTTTCCATAATTTAAAAGTGTTTAATCAAAGTTATAAAAGAGAATATTGATATTGAAATTGTTGAGTGTAATATTTTGTTAAACCAATTTGTTTTTAATTATAGATATTATCAATCAGCTCTTGATATTTTTCAGTAATTATTTTCCTTCGTAATTTTAAAGTTGCAGTGAGTTCACCTCCTTCAATTGTCCATTCAGTTGGGACTAATCGAAATTTTTTTTACTTGCTCATGTGCTGAAAATAATTGATTAAATTGGTTGAGTTCGGTGCGAACTAATTTTAGGATATCTTTGTTTGTTGACAAGTCAAATTCATTATCGAATTGAATTCCCACTTTAGCAAAATACTCTTTTATTTTATCAACAGAAGGAACGATAAGAGCCCCAACAAATTTTTCATTTTGGCCTACAACCATGATTTGCTCAATGTATGGCGACTCCTTCATTTTATTTTCGATAGGAAGAGGTGCAATATATTTTCCTCCAGAAATTTTGAAAATTTCTTTTTTTCTATCCGTAATTTTTAAAAAAGTATTATCAATAAAAGTACCAATATCTCCTGTATAAAACCACCCATCTTTAACCACTTCATTGGTCAATTCTGTATGCTTATAATACCCCATCATAATATTGGGGCCTCTGCAAATAATTTCACCGTCATCAGCTATTTTCACTTCTACATCTTTCACTACTTTTCCAATAGTGCCAAATTTTCTTCCACTGGATTGGTAGCGATTCACACTCACCACTGGTGATGTTTCTGTTAAGCCATATCCTTCCATCACAATGATATTGGCAGCGGTAAAGAGTTTGAGTAATTTCACTTGGCATGCTGCTGAGCCAGTAATGATTGCCTTTATTTTTCCTCCAATTGCTTCTCTCCATTTTTTATAAATAAACGCATCAGCAATTTTCAATTGAACATTATATAAGAAAGAACGGTTTTGGGGGTCCACATCATATTGTAACCCTAAATTCACAGCCCAGTTAAACATTTTTCTTTTAAAGCCGCTTAGCTCACTTCCTTTTGCATCAATTTTTTCATACACTTTTTCTAACAATCGAGGAACAGTTGTAAACACGACTGGTTTTACTTCTTTCAGATTTTGAGCAATTGTTTCCATTCCTTCGGCAAAATAAACTTCAATGCCTTTGTGCAAATAAATATACATAATCGTTCGCTCAAAAACGTGATTGAGGGGAAGGAAACTAAGGCTACATTCATTGCTATCACAGAAATCAAAACATTCAATTGAGCTCAACACATTGCTCACGATATTCTTATGAGAAAGCATTACCCCTTTGGGGTTTCCCGTGGTACCAGATGTGTAAATAATTGTGGCGAGATAGTCTGGTTGAATTTGTTTCTTAATATGCTCAATCTGTTGCAACTCTTGAGGAGTTGGCGTGATGTGCAGTTCCGTCCAAGATTTTACATCTTCTATAGGGTCAAATGAATAAATTTCTTTTAAATAAAGCAGATTTTGTTTGATAGATTTTTATTTTTTATAAATCGATTTATCAGAAATAAATAAAACGGCAGCTTGAGATTCGTTGAGAATATATTCCCATTCCATTTCGGTGATTGATGGATAAATGGGCACTAAAACACATCCGTTAATTTGTGTTGCCAAATCGACTATCATCCACTCGGAACGATTGTTTGAGATGATGGCAACTTTATCTTGTGTTTCAGGTTTGAAGCTATTTCCGCTCATTTGGAGTCGCATAAAAGATGCAGCCAATTGATTTGCTTTTTCGATAACCTCAATTGGAAGTAGCTTACGCCATCGATCATTTACTTTATCATGAAAAATTCCTTTATTCGGGAATTGATTTTCATAGTTATATATTATGTCAAATATTCTAGAGATGTTTTCCATAAGAAGTTAAATATACAACTTGTAAAACTATTTTTATTTATGATAATATTGATTTTCTCGCGGAATCAATTTATTATTTCGAAAATAAGAATCGAAATGATTCATTTGAGATGCAAATTTTTGAGTCCATTGTTTGTATTGTTGACTATTATCGATATTACCAAAAAGCCATTTATTGTAAGGGTCGAAGTGTTGGTTTAAAATCATTTGTTGCTGATAATCAAAAAGAGCAAGTGGATATGTTGTTGCAAATTGCTTATTCCAATCAATGACAAATCGCATTCTTAGTTGAGATAAGTTATCCGAATTAATGCCGCCGGTCACAATATTTTTAATATCATCAAATACTTTGTAGCACGATGTTTCAAAATTTTTAGGGTCTTCATAACGATTCACTTTCCCATCAAGGGCTTTATTGTTTAAATCTGAAATCAGAAACTTATAACTTTCAAAAATAATTTTTTTCAATTCTTCTGATTTAGCCGAAAAACTTTCCATATTCACAAAAGTTTCCCCATAAATGATAGCCCACAAATATTGCTTGGTGAAGAAATAAACTTTTGTAAGATTATAATAATTCAAATGATAGGAGGGTGCATTTTCAACCCCTTTTTCCCAAGCTTCTGATGCGGATTTGTATTTTTTCTCTTGAGTATAAATTTCACCTTTTTCTGAATATAATGCACCGGCAGTGGGGTATTTGCTGATACCTTTATTAATCACGGTTTTTGCATCATCCGTTTTTTTAAGAGCTCGATATATTTTACTAGCGACTTGAAATGTTTGCTCATCCACTTCCTCATTTTTTAATAAAGGTTTAATAACCTTTTCTGCTTTGATGACATCACCTAAAAGAAAATAGGTGTAAGCAAGCTCACGGTTAAAAAGTTGATTGTCGGGTTCAATATTGACGGCTTGGTTAAACACCATAATTGCATTTGCATAATCTGATTGCTGAATATAATTTTTAGCTTTAAAATATAGTTCACTACCCTGCTTAGTGTTGCCAATAGCTTGCTGAGCGAATATATGATTTGACAGAAAAAATAGGGTTATTAAAATGAGGAATCTTTTCATAATATTTTGACAAAAGTAAAAGAGTTTTTTATTTAATTCGTAAAATATCGAATCTTCCAAAAATAATCATGGATTGAAAAAAGAAGGAATCGAATTTGAAAAGAAATAATCACAATAACCATTTGAAATTCACAGCATTTTAGGAAGTGATATTTTGTTAAAAAAAGTTGATTTGATAATTATTTTATATACTTGCAAAAATTTTTTTGAAAATTTTTTTTAGTATTATGGCAAAAAATTTATTAATAGTAGAAAGCCCTGCAAAGGCAAAAACAATAGAAAAAAATTCTTGGTTCCGACTTCCAAGTTAAATCATGTTTTGGACATATTCGTGATTTAGAAAAAGATGAAATGGGTATTGATATTGCAAATCAATTTGCACCCTCCTATAAGATTTCTGATGACAAAATTAAAGTGGTGAATGAGCTTAAAAGTTTGGCAAAAAAATCAAAAGAAGTTTGGTTGGCATCGGATGAGGATCGTGAAGGGGAGGCTATTTCATGGCATCTTTGTGAAGTATTAGGATTAGATACAGACACGACCAAGCGAATTGTTTTTCATGAGATTACAAAAAGTGCAATCAAAGAAGCGGTTGCAAACCCTCGCACGGTCAACATGGATTTGGTGTATGCACAGCAAGCTAGAAGAATATTAGATCGAATTGTAGGTTTTGAATTATCCCCAGTATTATGGCGAAAAATTGCAGGAAGCAAATCTTTATCAGCAGGGAGAGTTCAATCAGTTGCGGTACGGCTAATCGTGGAAAGAGAAAGAGAAATTATTCATTTCAAACCTCAAAGCCAATATAAAGTAGAAGCTCATTTTCACGCAAAAGATATTCATCAAAAAGATGTTTCATTCAAGGCTGAATATGATAAAAAATTAGCAAATATTCAAAATGCGGAACAATTTTTAGAAAATTGCATTGGAGCAAATTACACAGTAGGAGAAATTACAGTAAAACCCGCTCGCAAGTCACCTTCAGCTCCATTCACAACCTCTACTCTTCAACAAGAAGCAAGTAGAAAATTAGGATATTCTGTTTCAAAAACAATGCAAATTGCACAACGACTTTATGAAAGTGGGTTAATCACTTATATGCGTACTGATGCTGTAAATTTATCGGAGCAAGCATTGAAAAATATTCAAGAAGAAATTCTTCATTCTTTTGGTGATAAATATTATCAAAAAAGAAATTATAAAAATAAAAATGAAAATGCTCAAGAAGCACACGAGGCTATCAGACCAACTAATATGGCTGATAAAGTAGCTGAAAATCCAGAATGGCAAAAACTTTATAACCTAATTTGGAAGCGAACAATGGCAAGCCAAATGGCTGATGCCGAATTAGAAAAAACGACTGCAAAAATCAACATATCCACTCAAGCAGAACAATTAACTGCAAGTGGTGAAGTACTCAAGTTTGATGGATTTTTAAAATTATATTTAGAAGGGAAAGACGAAGAAGATAGTGATGATGAAAAACAAGAAGGAATGTTGCCGCTTTTGAAATCAGGCCAGTCACTTGACTTACAAGAAATGATGGCAATCGAACGCTTTTCAAAACCTCAACCTCGATTCACAGAGGCCTCTTTAGTAAAAAAACTAGAAGAATTAGGAATCGGAAGACCCTCCACTTATGCTCCCACCATTAGTACGATTCAAAACAGAAACTATGTCGTGAGGAAAGATAAAGAAGGAGCCAAGCGGAGCTATCGCACCATAACTTTGAAAAATGATTCTATCCAAAAAAATACTTTAGAAGAAAATACAGGAGCCGAAAAATCAAAATTATTCCCTACTGATTTAGGAATGGTTGTTACCGACTTTTTGAAACTACATTTTGCAAGTGTTATGGATTTTAATTTCACAGCAAAAATCGAAAATGAATTTGATGAAATAGCAAATGGAAAACTGAAATGGAACAAAATGCTAGAAGGCTTTTATAGCCCTTTTCATGAATTGGTGGCAAACACAATGGAGAATGCTGAAAGGACTAGCGGAGTGAGAGAATTAGGCATAGACCCCGAAAGTGGTAAACGCATTTTTGCACGTATTGGACGCTTTGGACCGATGGTACAAATCGGAGAATCTGATGATGAAGACAAACCCCGATTTGCAACACTCAGGCCCACTCAAAGTATTGAAACCATTAGCTTTGACGAGGCTCTTGAATTGTTTAAATTACCCTTATCTTTAGGTAAATATAATGATTTGGAAGTGAATGTGGCTGTTGGACGTTTTGGTCCTTATGTTAAGTATGGAGAGCAATTTATTTCCATTCCAAAAGGAGAGGACCCGCTTACCGTTTCAATGGAAAGAGCCATAGAATTGATTCATGCAAAATCGGTTGAAGATGCACCGATTGCTCACTATCAAGAAAAGCCCGTTACGAAAGGGAAAGGCCGATTTGGTGCATTTATTAAATGGAATGATTTGTTTATAAATGTTCCTAGGGCTTATGATTTTGAAAGCTTAACAGAAAAAGATTGTGAAGAATTGATTTTAAAAAAATTGGATAAAGAAGCCAATCGATATATTCAACAATTTCCAGCAGAAAAAATTAGTGTTGAAAATGGAAGATGGGGACCCTTCATTCGTTTTCAAAAGAAAATGTTGAAATTAGCTCCTAAACCAGAAGGTGGAAAATATACCTCTGAAGAAGCTGCTGAAATCTCGTTGGATGATATAATGAAAATGATAGAACAACAATTACCGGGTGCATTTGACAAAAAGAAAACTAAAAAGAAAACAACTGAAAAAAAAGAGACCGCTAAGAAACCTTCTAAAAAAACAACATCAAAAACAAAAACTAAAAAATAAAATTTTCTCTTCATAAAACCACGCAAACAGCAAGTGAATAGAGATACAGAACAACGAATCAATAAAGCTTCTTTAGGTTTTAAATCATCCTTAGATATTGGCATGGGTTTTTTGTATATCATTATTCCGGCTTATGCTTTTGCGATGCCCTCGATAATAGAACAGTATGGTAAAGGAACAGTTTATACCATAGGCGGCTTATTCATCTTTTATGGTGGATTTAGAATATTTAGAGGGCTCATGGCTTTGCAGAAATTTTTTAAAAAAGATACCCGATTTTTAAAAAAGGACGAAAAATGAAACTAGCGAATTTGCTTGTTAATAATGAAGGGTTTTATTTTTTAAAAAAATAGTTGACATATATTTACAAACTTAATCAACAAAATATGAATACAAAAAAGAAAGAGTCCTTTTTCAAAGACAAAGAGTATCACGCCTTCACTGCACTCGAAAAAGCCCATTTTCTTTCTTTTGCTCCTTACGCTTTTCAAGCATCTATTTTGCTCAGAGATTATTCAATTTTAAGTAAATTAGAATCAAACTCAAATGGGCTTTCTTTTGAAGAATTAAAAAATGAATTTCCTAACATTAGCTATTATGGCATCAGAATTTTATTAGAAGCTGGCATTGGAATTGGGTTGCTTTATGAAGAAAATGAAAAATATTTTATTACCAAAACAGGTTTGTTTTTTATCAACGATCGGATGGTTGTCGTTAATACTAATTTCATGCAAGACATCTGCTATCAAGGTGCTTTCAAATTAAAAGAATCTATTGAAAATGGCACTCCTGCAGGTCTATCCTATTTAGGGAATTGGAATACCATTTATGAAGGTTTGTCTCAATTAAAAGAAAAAGAAAAGAAAAGTTGGTTCGATTTTGACCATTACTACTCTGACTTTGTATTTCCAGAGATTATGAAAATATTATTTGACCAAGAAATAAAACCATTAGAAGTTTTAGATATTGGAGCAAACACAGGTAAATTTTCATCATACTGTCTCCAACACAACAAACAAGTAAAAATGTCTTTATTAGATTTGCCTGGACAATTAGCAATGGCAGATGAGCATTTGAAATCGCAAGGGTTTGAAGGGAAATACCAATTAATAGCCCATAATATTTTAGATGAAACTATAGTTATACCGGGTAAATATGATATAATATGGATGAGTCAGTTTTTAGATTGTTTTTCAGATGATGAAATTATTTTGATTTTAAACAAATGCAAAGTTGCCCTCAAAGAAAATGGAGTCATTATGATTAATGAAACATTTTGGGATCATCAGCCTTTTCATGCAGCAATGTACTCACTTCAAATGACTTCACTCTACTTCACAACCATGGCAAATGGTAATAGTCAAATGTATGACAGTCGCGTATTTATGAAACTTATTGAGAAAGCTGGATTTAAAGTTATCGATACAAAAGTCGGTGTAGCCACTACACATACCGTGCTGACAATTGGGTTATAGGTTTTATATTTTTATCTATTATCTCATCATACTCTCAAATATAATTTTACATTTGCCTATTTTAAAATATAAAAGGCATGAGGGTATTTTTTTTTATTTTTTTAATGGCTATCTCTATTCAATCATTTGCCCAAAATGATCCTATTTTTCGTTAGTAAAAATAACAAATCTTATTGGCAAAATAAAAAACCCTATCAAGGTTATTGGCAACAAGATGTAGCATATAAAATCAATGCAAACATCAATGAACGCACTCGAATTATTGACGCAACTCAAGAACTAACTTATTGGAATAATTCTCCCGACACATTGAAATTTGTTTATTTTCATTTGTATCAAAATGCTTTCACTAAAGGCTCCTATTTAGAAGAACTCCACAAAGTGAATCATAAAACAATAAAAAAATATGGTAAATATCAAGAGCAAGGACTTGGAACTATTGTGCAAAATTTAAAAGTAAATGGACAAACAGCAAAAATACAAATTGACAATACGCTGATGAGAGTTGACCTACCATATCCTTTGGCTCCCAACGACTCTATAGTATTTGATATGAATTTCAAAACGTTTTTTGATTATGGTCAATTCAGACGACGCATGGCCGTTTATGACTCTTACGGATTTCCGCATTTTAATGGCGTGCATTGGTACCCAAGAATAAGCGTTTATGATATCAAAAAAGGGTGGGATACAGACCAACATCTAAACAAAGAATTGTATGGTGATTATGGCGTGTTTGATGTAAAACTCACTTTTGCGTCCAACTATATTGTAGAAGCTACCGGTGCTTTGCAAAATGAAAATGAAGTATTGCCAAGTGAACTAAGAGAAAAACTCGATGTGAAAAATTTTGCTAAAAACCATGGAATGAAAAACCAAGCATTATCATTCCTTATGATAGCAACCAACAAAAACTTGGCATTATATAGCAAACAATGTTCACGATTTTGCATTCACCGCAGACCCTTCATACCGCATCGGTGAAACGATTTGGAATGGAGTAAATGCATTGCTCTCGTCACTGAACCCCACGCTTCCAAATGGCAAACTGCATCTGATTATGTCGCAAAAATTATTAAAACATTTTCACAAGACTTTGGAATGTATGAATACCCCAAAATGGTCGCGGCTGATGCCAACGACGGGATGGAATACCCAATGATTACGCTTGACGGCGGTGCAGACCCTGACTTTAGAGGACTATTGGTACATGAAATTGGACATAATTGGTTTTATGGAATGATTGGAAATAACGAAACTTACAGAGCTGCTTTGGATGAAGGATTTACACAATTTTTGACAGCATGGGGCCTACGAAAAATTGATGGAGATACTATGATTACAACCCCAGATAAAAGCAATTATAAAAGAGTATTTCGAGAGCCAAAATTGGCAATCGACAGAAACATCTATTTTCGATATATCTATGATGCAATGCGACATTTAGACAAACCACTCAATACTCATTCTCACGACTTTCATAATGCACTAGGACACGAAAATGGATATAGTCATGTTTACTACAAAACAGCCACTATGCTGTATAATTTGCAATACTTGCTAGGTGATTCTTTATTTCTAAATGCAATGAATCATTATGTATCAAAATGGAAATTTGCACATCCTTATTTTGAAGACTTCCGACAAAGTATTATCGAATACACTCACGAAGACTTAAATTATTTTTTTGACCAATGGCTAGAAACAACCAAAACAATTGATTATGGAATTACTTCAATTCGTAGAACTGAAAAAAATAATGAATATAAAATCAAACTAAAAACGTTATGGTGAAATGCAAATGCCTATTGACTTTACCGTTGTGTCTAAAAATAATCAAAAATATAGTTTCACCATTCCTAATACTTATTTTCATAAAAAAACTCAAAATAAATTTCTTAAACAATGGTATGGCTGGGATTTACTGTATCCAACTTATACAGCTAAAGTATATATCCCTCATGGAATTAAATATGCCCAAATCGATACTACCAACCGATTAGCAGATATTGACATGATGGACAATTATAAACGCCCCGGAATGATGCTAGCTCCCGAATCTATCAAACTAAAATTTGATAGCTATGTCAACAATCTTCCTGATTGGAAAAAATATAATGCATTTTTAAGACCCGACATTTGGTGGAATACAATAGACGGATTCAAACTAGGACTTAATTTCAACGGTTCTTATATGAACTACTCTAGAAAAATTTATACAACCATTTGGTATAATTCTAGATTATTGAATCAAACCACCAGCTCTAAAAATAAATATCCAATCGATTATACCATTCGATATGAAACCCCTCTAAAACAAATTAATCACAAAATAAGTTGGGGTATCGAAAGCAGAAAAATAGATGGTTTTGCTAAACATAAAATATATTCTTTCTTTGACTTAAATGAAAACAATCGCCTCACTATCGAAGCAAATAGCTTATATCGTTTAGGAAGTATTACAAATAATTACCTATTTGATCAAAGCGAATGGTCAAGCTACTTATGGGGGAACTTACCTACTCAAAAATCAAATACTTTTTTACAATTACAATACCAAACTAATTATGAAGGATCGTATGGAAATGGATACTTCAATCTCACTTCACGAAATGCTTTTAGCCAAAGTTATTCATACATTCAAGGAGCGTTTTTACACAACAAGAGTTTAAGCAAATTGGATATTCATACGCGGTTTTTTGGTCGAATCGGATTTGGAAAAGAAACTCCTAACGAAAGTCAATTATTTTTACAAGGTGCTAATCCTGAAGAGATGATGGAAAATAAATTTTCTCGTTCACAAGGCATTGTGCCACTAGAGGCAGGCGGGTTTCATTATGATAACTTCTCAGTTTATCATCAAGCAGGCGGGTTAAATTTAAGAGGATATAATGGCTATTATGCAATCGATGAAAGTAAAAATGGCACTGTGTATATCAACTACAAAGGGATTAGCGGAGCTGCTGTCAATATGGAAATTGACTTCAATCGATTTTTTAATATTAAACCAAAATATATCAGAGATTATCTGAAAGTGAATCTATATTTATTTGGTGATGCTGGAATTATCAATCGAGGAAAATTAAATATCAACAATATAAGTGACGTAGAACCCACTACCGCATGGAGCAAATTAAGAGCCGATGCTGGTATAGGGACTGCATGGACAATCAAAAAATTAGGACCATTTGAAAAATTTATACCATTCACCATTCGTGCTGATTTTCCATTTTTATTATCTTCCATACCCGCCACAGAATCAAGTCATTTTAAATTCAGATACATCATCGGGTTGCAAAGAGCATTGTATTAAAATGATTTAACCTTGAGTTTAATTTATTTTTAATTTAAAACTATTTTGAAAAAAATTTTTAATTGCAGCTCCTATTTCAGAAACATTCAAAGAATGGCTTCTTGACCACAATTTCGAGCTCATCCTTTTTCCATCTGCAACATATCAAAATGAAGATTTTGAAGGAATCATCACATCCAATAAATTAGTGTTAGATGAAACTCTTCTCAAAACATTTTCATCTCTAAAATGGATTGCTAGACTTGGTTCTGGCATGGAAATCATCGATACTAATTATTGTAATTTTAATGGCATAAAATATTTTAATTCTCCAAATGGGATTGCCAATTCTGTTGCAGAACATACCATGGGCATGATGTTGAGCCTATTGCATCAAATTCCACATTCTACTCAATCAATCAAAAAAGGAAAATGGGCAAGAGAAAAACATCGAGGAGTTGAACTCAGTGGAAAAACCATAGGCATTATCGGCTTTGGACACACTGGAAAAGCACTTGCAAAAAAACTATCTGTTTTTACAAAAAACATTTTGATCTATGATAAATATTGTTCAAATTTTCAAGTAGAGTATATTAAAGAATCCAATATAGAAGACATCCAACAGCATGCAGATATCATTAGTTTTCATGTGCCTCTTAATGAAGAAACTAAAAATTATTACAATCTAGAATTTTGTTTGAAGATGCGAAAAGAACATATTCTTGTCAATACATCTAGAGGTCCAATTGCCCCTACTCATGTCATCATCGAAGGGCTGAAGAATGGAAAAATAAAAGGGGCTTGCCTAGACGTTTTTGGAAGAAGAAGAAAATATAAATCTTCATTTAGAAAATAAAACTTCATCTATCTACACCATCCTTAAACAAAATGTAATATTGACGCCGCATATAGCAGGATATTCATTCGATGCGATTGAAAATATGAGTTTGGAATTGTTAGAACAACTCAAAAAAATAATATAACTGTTTATTCTTTTCTCAAGATTCTTTTCAATTATTGAAGCCTTGATTTTTATTCAATTCAATCGCAAGAAAGATTCTTTTTATAAGAAAATTCTATTTCAAATATGTAATTTGGATTTAATCATTCCAATGAAAATGGACATTCTTTTTCACTTTTTCATGTAAGCTCATATACACAGGGCAAGTAAGAGCAGCTTTTTCAAGTATCGCCTTTTGCTTTTCATTATATGAAATTTCTTTTGGAAAATAAAAATCAACTTTCACTTCTCCAATTCTTCTCAAAGGGTCTTCAGTCATTATTTTTTCAATAGTCACTTTAGTCGATTCTAGTTGAATATGATGAGTGTTGGCACTAATTCCCATAACTGTCAACATACATGAGCCTAAAGCAGTTGCAACCATGTCTGTCGGGCTAAAACGTTGAGCTTTTCCGTGATTATCAAGGGGTGCATCGGTTTGAATAGTAGAGTTGCTAAATTGGTGAGTTGCTTCGGTTCTCAAATCACCCAAATAAATGATTTCTGCCGTCATTTTTTTTAATTTTTGTAAAATTATTGTAGTTTTGAGATTTAGTGAAAAAGTTTATCTTCATATTATTCACAATCTTTCTCATGCCAACAATGGCTCAATCACAACAAAAAGTGAATGTGGACTCATTAAGGGCTGCAAATAAAATGAAAATAGACTCTATCAAATCGGCTAATCAAGCTAGAAGAGATTCATTGCTACAAGTAAGAAAGGAAAAGAGAAAAAAATCTGAAAAGAAAAAAGAAAAAAGCAAAAAAAGCACTCAGTAAAAAAAAGAAAAAACAAAATGACCTTGAAGTGTTTTATCAAGAAGACCCAAAAGACTCGATTGCCCTAGCAAGAGAAATCAAATTAGACTCCTTAAAAGCAGCCCGATTGATTGAAGCTGAAAAAAGAAAGCTAGCTACTCAAGCCAAACAAAATGCAATTCAAGCTACAAGAAAAAAAATCATTCCTCCTTTAACGCAGGAAATGGCATTAGGCTATCGCTTGAATAGTGATGGTTGGTCGTTTTTTGTAAATAGAGGATTTATTAAATCAGATAATGAACCCCCGCATACTTCTTTTTTATTTTTTGATTTTTCTGAAAAAAAACATCCTAAAGAATCACGTAGTATCAATGAAAATTTCACTACAATAAACCCCAATGAAGCCAAACCAACTTTTTATAAATATGGGAAAATTAATAATTTTTATCAGTTCAAAATTGGCTATGGTAATATTCGTCATCTAACTGGAAAGCTAGACAATAAGAGTATTGTCATCAATTGGGTTTATGCAGGTGGCTTATCCATGGGCATATTGAAGCCTTACTACCTCGACCTTCTTGTTCCTGAAGGAAATATATATGTCCGAAAATTTGAAAAATATACAGACAATACAAAAGAATATTTTTTAGACTTAAATAATCAAGGAACAATTATTGGTGGCGGCAGTTTTACAAAAGGCATTGGTGAAATAAAAATTCAGCCTGGCTTATCTGCTCGTTCTGGATTTTATTTTGATTATACAGCCACAAGAAAATTATTTTTAGGAGTCGAACTAGGAGCTAGTGCTGAAGTGTATTTTAAAGAAATACCAATTATGGCAACTGCTAAAAACTCTTTCTATTTTTTCAATCTCTATGCTGATTTCCGAATCGGAAAAAGATGGGAATAAAAAGAATATCAACCAATCAATAAATTTTCTATTTCATAAAAATCAAGTATGCTCATTGCCTAATCATTTACCATTCGATTTGTAAATTTATGAGTTCGAAACTTATCTTCTGGCTTCAAAATAGGCTTTAAAATTATCACAATTTGAAACCAAATCATCGAAGTAGTCCGAATAGTTTTTCTTCAAATCCAGATAGTATTTGTTCAAGGATATCATTGAATCGACATTGTCGTTCTCTGAAAATCTGTCTTCAATAATATTGTATTCGATTTTGTGTTTTTCGCATCGGACAACCATTCTTAAACAGAGTGCTTCAAATTTTTTCGTCTGTGCATATTGTTTTGCTAACAAATAATAATGTTTAGCTAAATTGGATTGACGAAATTCAATTTCATCTTCAATATTAGAAAGATAATATCCCGACCATCCGTTAAGCCTTCGCATCATCGAAATATTGCCTTCTCGACCCATATTATAATAGGCATTTGCCACCAAGAAATAGTAATAATCTCTATTTTTCTCATTTGGATTTTCTGCCTTTTGCAAATAATTGATGAGTTGTTTTGTAACTGTGTATTTATTTAAACGAATCTTTTCTATGGGTGTTATAAATTGGGGAGTATATTTCAGATTGTAAAAAGGGTTTTGGTCAAATATATTTAATTTATCATCCCATAAAGTGTATGCACGATTCCAATATTGATTTCCCGATTTTTCAAATGTTGCAAGTGCATTTTCTAATTTGTTTTGACGGATATATTTTGTCCCTAATAAATCATACAATTTCGGAATTTGATCTTTCAATACCTCATATTTAAAGACTGAAAAACTGTCTTTATGCTCTTTATTTTTCTGAATATTCTCAATTAAATTTTGTGTTTGTTCAGTTGTATATACAAAATCAGAGTAATCAAAATAATCGACAAAATATTCGTCTGTATGATAAGCTTTTCGTTCTTTGGTTTTCATTTTCCAAAAAACTATTTTGTTAGCATCAGCTTCTTCTTTATTAAAAGTATTGGCGAGTTTGGAATAGAGCAATGCCGCATCGGTTGAATTTCCTAAATACTCTAATTCTTTACCAATTGCAAAAATAAATTGACTATTGTTTTTATTTGCAATAAGTGTGGATTGCGTTTCGGTAGGAATAAGAGCCTCTCCACGTTTTTGCTTTGCGGTAAGTGCTAATGCTTTGATTATTTTTATCTGATTAAGTGCTTGGTCAGGTGCTGATTTTTCTAACTGATTTATCAAAGTCAAACAAGAATGATAATCTCTTGTAATGAAGAGCAGATAAGCTTTGCTGCTTTGCCATAAAAACGGATTGTCCACTTTGAGTATATCCACTTTGTTGATAAACCGCAATACTTCTTTTGCGTAGATTCTATCAGTCTCTGAACGTTTCAGTATTTGTTGAATAGAAGGATTGCCTTTACTATTCCAAAAGTCATAAGACAAAGACGGCTGAAACAAGGTGTAATAGGGTGTAAAAACGAAATCTTCTATTTTGTTTATTTCACGAAGAAGCAAAAATGAAAGTCCATCTGATGTTGGATTGTATTCATACATTTTTTGAATATAAGGCAATGCTTTATCGTATTTTTCAATTCCTGCCAGCAGATAAACATTTGCTTTTTCTTCGTTTGTTTTTGCAAACTTTAATATTTGCTCAATTGGAATTTTTTGTTGTAGTATTGATGGCAAACAAAACGTTTATCCACTGCATTCGCAAAGACTTGCGCCAATTCAAAATTAGCAAGTGCCTTATCTTTTTCAGAAAAAACTTTTGAAGTATAAACTCCAATAATAAAGAATATCTTTTGGATAAGATTGATCAAATGTTTCAGTAAAAAGTGAATCAATTATATTGTAATCTCTATTATACCAAGCTAATCGGATTGCCAAAAAAGTATAGCGTATTTTAATCTTATTATTCTTCATTTTTTTGGCCAGAATAATTGCTTTGTTCATTTGTGCTGCTCGTTTAAGTATCGCAATAGAATCCATTTTTTCCCAAGGGTCACTCTGCCACGAATTAAAGAACTCACAGCTTTTTGCAAAGTGAAGATAATTGAGTGCATCGCTATCATTTTGCTGATGCAAATATTGAATCATTTTATTTTTTGATTGCATATCCATTTCGTTTTTATCCAATTCATAAACAGCTTCGGAAACCGCTTGGATATCAACTTTTTTGCGGCAATAATCAAACCACAATTTCGTGTTTGGCTCTACATAATCTGTAGGAAATTGTTTTAAATCGGAGCCGCTGGAAGCGAAAGAATTCCATGAATAATAAAATTCAGCATAAGAGGAATAGCCGAATACACGAGGATTAAAGAGTGAAATTCGAGTATCTTCTCCATAAGGATAAAACCCACAGGCGAATAAAGTTTTACTTGCCGAAATCAGTATAAAAAGAAGTAATTTCTTCATTTGTAAAATTATTTAATTGTACTTCATCTAAATGAAATAATGCAATAGTTGTTTTTTATCTATATCAATATGCTTTTTCAGCAATGAAATTGCATCACTAATTTTTCCTGCATCTATTTCTTCGTATTTTATTTTATCACCCACACGAAGGAAAGTATTGTTAATGACAGTATCTTGTGTAACACTGTACCAAAGTGACTTTTCTTGTTTCAGAATCTTTTTCAGTTGCTTGGTATTAGCATAAAGCACTCCCTCATAACGCTCGTTGTGATAAATCTGTGCCCATGAATAAATAGGCAATGCAATATCTAAATGCTTAGGATATTTCATTTGTACATTCAAATAACTTTTCAACTCTGATAAATCAAGAATGGAATTTTTATTCGGGTTTTCTAAAGGGTTGAGCAAGTTATAGCACATCAGTGTTACTTTATCCACTGGAGGCACACCCATTTTGTCGGGATATTTGTATGGATACAAGCGTAGAGTGGAGCTGATTTGTTTCCCTGAAATTGCTTTTTAGTTTTTTTCAAAAAATAAAAAATAGTTATCTTTTTGATTTCAGTGTCCAATCACAGTCCATTTGATATTCATTTATCACGGTGTTTTTCCTTAGTTTTTCCTTACAATATTTATCGATTAAGAAATTGACATTATCAGCCAATGCATCCAAATCTTCTTTAGAAGACTTCAAAAAAAACTACATTTCGCAAATACACTGTAGGGACAACTTCAGTAGGTTTATTGAGATTAGAATATCTTCCCCACCAATTGGTTTTTGCTTCAGGAAAATTTCCCTGCTCTTCATTAAAATTTACTTCAAAGAATTTAATGTACAATTTGTTTATACCAAGTGTATCGCATATTTCTTTCTCAATATCTGAAAGATTTTCATTGCTTTTCCAATAGTAAAAAGCACGCTCTATATTTTCAGTTTTATGTGAAGAACAGGAAGTAAATAGCAGAATAATTCCTATTGTCATCATCAATAAAATAGGGCATTGAAAAATACGCCCAATTGGAGATTGCCATTTCTCTATGTTTATTTTTACCTTTATCATATTATTTTATCTGTCTATTAAGATATAAACTATCGCTCAATCTGATTACCATCATGATTACCAACAATGATAACTAACCAAATAAAGCAGTTATCTATATTTTGTCTTCAAAAATAACGAAAATTAAAATACGATATCCAATTTTTCATCTACTTCATCGTTTAATGAGAGTGATAATTTTAACAAGATTACAGTTGAAATTATTTTATAAAACTCATTTCACAATCATTGATTTTTGTATTTTTTTTATAACATATTTGAAGATACAGATAAACCTTGCAGATTGACAGTGTAAAATCAATAGCCTTTCAAATTATAAAAGAAAAACCACCAATTGACTTTAATCAATTACCATAAAAATCTAAATCTATATTTTTGATAAAATAAAGTTTGAATCAAATTACACATTCGATTCTTTGTTTAAAAAAAGTTTCTTCAATTTGATTTCAATTGCTCAAAACAAGAATACATCAGGCTTTTATCGCCATTTAATCAATTATTATCTCATATACTCTATCAAAATTTCAATTGAATAATATGAGTTTGAAAATTCAATCAAATATCGTAGTTTTGTATAAACAAAAATCACAATGAGAGCAACATTTTTATTTTCAATTTTATTTCTTCTATTATTGGGTTCATGCTCTAAAAATAAAGATGGCATTGGAGAATTAACTGTTCAAATGTATCATCATGTTGATGGGAGCATATTAAATTTCAATGCTATGAATTATAATAATGATGCAGGCTATCCATATAGTGTCACACGATTAGAATATTATCTTTCAAACTTTGAATTTACCGACTTATCAGGTCATACCTATAAATCATCAAAAGTTTTTTATATCAATGCTGATAAAGATGAAACTTGCAATTTTTCTTTTAGCGATATTCCAAGCGGACACTATTCAAAAATTCAATTTTTAGTTGGGTTAGATACCGCACACAATAAAACCGATTTTTTAGATCCAACCGTTGAAAATGCAAATATGGCATGGCCCGACATGATGGGAGGTGGTTATCACTTCATTAAATTTGAAGGCCTCTTTAATGCAAATAATGCCAATAATGGTTTTGCATTACATTTAGGAACAAATGGGCTTGCAGTACCTATTAATATTGAAAAGCCATTTACCATTTTTAAAGACAAATCAAGTACTCTTCTTTTAAATATGAATCTGAATGAATGGTTTAGAAGTCCTGAGATTTATGATTTTCTTCAAGATGGCTCCTACTCTATGGATAACATGAATGCAATGATGAAACTAAGTCGAAATGGGAAAGATCTTTTTAATTAAAAAATGATTGATGAAAAAGTTTTTTACCTTATCCTGCGTCCTTCTTATTTTATTTTTTGCTTGTAAAAAATCAACAAAAATGATGATGATACCACAGGTATGGTAGAAACACCAATTGCACTTAATATACCTCCTTTTTTCCCAAATATGGTGATTCCTGAGGACAATCAGATGACCGCTGAAAGATTGAGTTTAGGTCGAAAATTATATTACGACCCTATCTTGTCAAACAATGGTCGATCATGCTCTAGCTGCCACTTACAGGAGATGGGATTTACTTCTAACGTAACAAGCGGATTCACTGTATTGCCTCATATTAATTTAGGTTGGAATCATCATTTTTTATGGCAAGGTGGAGAGAGTGGACATCTTGAAGATGTAATGATGTTTGAAGTGAATGATTTTTTTGCTACTGATATCAATAAATTAAATGCAGATGAAACCTATAAAGCTCTTTTCAAAAAAGCGTATGGAGTAAAAGAAATTTCATCAAAAAATGTAGCCTACGCTCTAGCTCAATTTTTTCGCAGTATGATATCTGGCAACTCAAAATTTGATAAATATAGAAGTGGAGAAGCCACATTAAATATTAGTGAAATGAGAGGGATGAATATATTTTATTCCGAAAAAGGAGATTGTTTTCACTGTCATGGTGGGATGCTATTTACCGATAATGATTTTCACAATACTGGCTTAGATGCTACTTTTGCACAAGGGAATCAAGGTCGATATGAAGTCACTAAAAACCCAAATGATATTGGATTATATAAAACGCCAACCTTGCGAAATAGTGGAGTACGGCAACAATATATGCACGATGGTCGCTTTACTACTTTATTGCAAGTGATTGATTTTTACAATGATGGTTTTCACAAAAATTCACCCAATATTGACCCTCTTATGATACTACCAGAAAAAGAAAATGGACTTCAGTTGACTGCTCAAGACAAAGCCGATTTGGTTGCATTTTTAAATACGTTGACTGATACTAATTTTCTTAGCGACACAACACTTTCTCACCCTTAATTTTTCTCAATCTATCAAATAAAATCAGTTACGAATTAGAAACAAGTAACGAGTTTGCCCGGTAAAATTTTTAGTACTTTTTGCATTTCCAAACTCAATAAACTGCTTGCGATTTCAGAATTACTAAGCTCCGTCACATGCATTAATTGGTCAATATGGATTTTTTCATTTTCAAAAACAACATCATAAATTTTTTGTTCGGTTGGAGTAAAGTCTAAAAAAAGTTTTTGTTGAACAGCTTTTGATTTTTGTGTTTTATTCCAACCCATTTCTTCTACGAAATCATGGCCACCTGTTATCAATTGTGCTTTCAATTTTTTGATTAAGTAATTGCATCCAGCACTTTTTGAATCATTGACACGACCGGGAAAGCAATACAAATCTCGATTGTAAGAAAATGCCAGTTCAGCCGTAATCATAGAGCCTCCTTTCCTATCGGTCTCCACCACAATGGTTGCATCTGAAATGCCGGCTACGATTCGATTTCGACTTGGGAAATTCCCCTTTTCTAATCCACTATGTGATAAATATTCACTTAAAATTGCACCTTGATTTTTCATTTTTTCAGCAATACTTTTATGCTGTGCAGGGTAAATCATTCCTAATCCATGAGCTACAATTCCGACAGTGGGTATTTGATAATCCAAGCATTTTTTGTGAATAGTGATATCCACTCCATAAGCTAAACCACTCACCACCATAACTTGATAATCTTTGAGATGCTCAATCAATTCTTCGCATAATTTATTTCCATATTCCGTCATTGAGCGAGTGCCAATCACAGAAATCACTCTCGGCTGATTCCAGTCAACCGAACCATTTTGAAATAACATCACAGGACTATCCGTACACATTTTGAGGCGTTGTGGATAATGATCTTCATCAAAACAAAATATTTGAATTTTATTTTTTTCAATAAATGAAAATTCCTTTTCTATTTTTTCAGTTTCATTAAATTGCTTAATGCTTATTGCTAGTTGTTCAGTTAGGGTGGGATTAATTTTTAAGAATTTTAGTTTTTCTTTGAAAATAGCTTCTGCACTACCAAACTCTTGAATTAATTTTTTATACCTAACAGGACCTATACCACTTATTGAGTTTAATGCTATTCGATAAAAAATTTCTGATTGTTCCATAGAAGTAAGCTAAAAAGTAGTGTTGTTAAAACGTATATCACTTGGCTTAAGTGATTTTTTTGTTCCTTTTATTTTAAATGAAAATGAACTTGTAAATTTATATACTTTTTTCATTCGTCAAATAATCAAGCTGTTCTTTATTGAAAAAAATCAATCCATATATTTTAATTTCAAAAAGTGGTAAAAAAATATGTTTAAAAAAAATAAGATATTTTACATATCAGTATTTGAATTATGCACTTTTTGAGTATATTTGAGTTCTTAAAGAGAAATTAATGAAAAAAATATACACCCATCAATCTCTTATTTTTAATATTGATAATTGTTGCTGTATCTTCATGTAGGAAGTCTAATAACAGTAAATATTATTATAATCCTTTGAATGATACCATATCACCTCAAATAACAATTAGTGTTCCGCTGTCTAATAATATTTATCAATATATGGATTATGTGCATATTGTTGGAACTGTAACAGATTATGAAACAGTGAAACGAGGTGGGAAATTAGCATCGCTTTCAATTATTGTTGATGAGCTAAACAGTGTAGATAGTACATTCCGAAAAAATTTATTCAAAGCATACCCAGATGTGGATTCTAAAGGTGGATATACCTTTAATGAGAAGTTTATGTTGTTGAGTAATGATGTGACACCAACCTTTTGCCGATTGAGTGTAGAGACGATGGATTACATTAATAAATTTACAAGAGATACTGTTTATTTCTCTATTCAATAAATCGGTTATCCCTATTAAATTATTAATTAAAAAGGTGTTTTGGTTTAATTATTAACCCAAAACAGTAAAACGGCACTAATATTAGTACCTATGGAAGGAAGAACGAAAGCCGTAAAAGTATTATTAGAAAACTGAGCTAACCTAATTGTGGTTGTTACTATACTAACAGGATAATTTACAACTTTAGGATATTCAAAACATGATGGTTTTACTGATGTAATCGAGTTATTAGAACAACATTCAACATTTAATAAACAAGAAAATTAGCGTAAAAAACAGAATTATAGAAACACAAAAGATTGATAAATACGACATTAAGATATCAAATATAGTCGTATTTTCGTAATCCCCTAACCTTACAAAGAAATGTACAAAGCAATAGCCACCAATCGAAAAAAAAGCTTAGTCTTTTTTTCTGACTGTCAATTGTTCAATTCGTTTTTCATAGTTTTCTCCTTGAAATATTTTATGAACGTAAATTCCAGGAGTGTGAATTTCATTAGGATCTAATTCGCCCGGTTCTACCAAAATTTCGACTTCTGCAATTGTTATTTTTCCTGCCATAGCCATCATAGGATTAAAATTTCTGGCTGTATCTTTATAAACCAAATTGCCTAGCTTGTCACCTTTCCATGCTTTCACAATTGCGAAATCGCTTTCAAATGCTTTTTCCATCAGATACTCTTTTTCTTCTCCATACATTGTGAATCTTCGAGTTTCCTTTCCTTCTGCTACTTCGGTGCCCACACCGGCAGGCGTATAAATGACGGGCATCCCATAACCAGTCGCCATACAGCGAGTAGCTAATGTCCCTTGAGGGATTAATTCTACTTCCAATTCACCGCTGAGCAATTGTCTTTCAAATTCTGCATTTTCACCGACATAAGAAGCAATCATTTTTTTTACTTGTTTTTTTTGAAGTAAAAGTCCAATTCCAAAATTATCAACCCCTGCATTGTTCGAGATACAGGTAATATTTTTCACATCTTTTTCGACTAATGCAGCAATACAATTTTCAGGTATGCCACAAAGTCCAAATCCTCCGAGCATAATAACTGCGTTATCTTGAATGTCTTGAATAGCTTCTTTTGCGTTTGTTACTACTTTATTAAGTCCCATAGAATTTTTATTATTTTGTTTGAAAGAATGGAGATACAAATTTAAAGATATTTATCCAATTTAGATTTGTAAAAATGTTTTCATTTTTTATTTCTCATTTGTGTAACAATTACTCTGATATTTGAACTTTGAGTTGGTCGCCCTTGCTAATAAGGGTGACATAATTATACAAGCTGCCCTGTGTGAAATATCCGTGTTTATATTGGTCTTGACCATTGGTGTTTTCATTTTTCACTGTAAAAATCCATTCGCCATCGTTATTATCAAGTCCTTGCCAGTTGTACCATTCGGTAATGGTTTCGTTTGCTTTAATATTTTGATAAGTATGCGAAATATTATTGGTTTTGATTGTTACTGAAATCGGAAAATCGTTTTCATTTGTAATCTCAACTTTAGTAGCTTTTTCCATTTTACATGAAAAAAGAATAATGGAAAATAAGAGTGAAAGAAAGTATTTCATTTGTCAAATTTGGTTTAAGTTCGAGGAACGATTTGTGCCATTAAATCTGCTTCGCAAACAATTTTATTACCTACATAAGCTGTTCCTTTCATTTCACAAATTCCTCTTCGAATGGGTTGAGTCAATTCCATTTTAAGAATCAATGTATCACCGGGCAATACTTTTTGTTTGAATCTAGCGTTATCAATTTTTAAGAAATAAGTATCAAATTTTTTCTCTGGACCACCTTGATTATTTAGTACCAAGACACCTCCTGTTTGAGCTAATGCTTCGAGTTGCAAGACAGCAGGAAATACCGGATTGTTAGGAAAATGTCCAGTAAAACAAGGTTCGTTAAATGTAATATTTTTGATTCCGACTACATGATTATCGCTTAGTTCGATGACTTTATCTACAAGTAAAAATGGGTAACGATGAGGAAGTAATTGGGAGATATAATTTATATCGAAGATAGCAGGGTTAGTTGGGTCATAGACAGGAACATCCAACATGTTTTTATTTTTCTTGATATAATCTTTTATTTTTTTTGCGAAAGCAACATTTGATTTATGTCCGGGTCGAGATGCTATGATATTAGCTTTGATAGGATATCCTATTAGCGTCAAATCACCAATAATATCAAGGAGTTTGTGTCGAGCCGGTTCATTAGAAAAGTGTAATTTGATATTATTTAATATTCCTTCTGATTCGACTTTAATAGATGTTCTTTTAAAGATTTTGGCCAGTTTATCCAACTCGTCGTTTTCTACAATTCTATCCACAACAACTATTGCATTATCTAAGGTTCCGCCCTTGATTAAGTTGTTATTGTATAAATATTCCAGCTCATGCAAGAAGCAAAAAGTGCGTGCAGGTGAAATTTCTTTTTTGAATTGATTGAGGCCTTTGAGTGAAGCGTGTTGTGTTCCGAGTACTTTTGAATTAAAGTCGATAAGCGTTGTGATTTTATATTCTGTACTAGGAGTTGCAACCATTTCAACATTTTTATCTTCATCAACATAGGAGATATTGGTATCGATAGAGAAATAAATTTTTTTAGCATTTTGCTCTTCAATACCTACTTTTTCGATTGCATCAACATAGCCTTTTGAGCTACCGTCTAAAATGGGAACTTCTTCATTATCCATTTGAATCAATGCATTGTCCACGCCCATTCCTGTAAGTGCTGCAAGCAAATGTTCGATAGTGGCAACTCTCACTTCATTGTGTTCTAATGTTGTACCGCGTGAAGTATCAACTACATAATCGACATCGGCTTTGATGATGGGTTCATTCGGCAAATCAATCCGTTGAAATTTGATGCCATGACCAGGGCTTGCTGGTAGTACTTTAATTTTGGTGACAAGACCGGAATGTAATCCGACTCCATCCATTGAAAATTCATGCTTTAAAGTGTGCTGCTGATTGTGTTGAATATTCATATTTTTATTCTTAGTCAATTTTGGAATTTTATTTTGAGTTTGAATTGTTTTTAATTAATATTTCTTCTAGGTTCTTTATTCGTTCTAACAAAGACGGTAAATTTTTATAAATAGCTTGGCTTTTGAGTGCTCCTTTGTATTCAAATGCTGGTGAATCTGTCAGGGATGTATTTTTATTTTTAATCGTTTTAGACACTCCACTTTGTGCATTTATTTTAGAGCCATCTGCGATTTTAATATGCCCCACGATTCCAGCTTGCCCTCCTATCATTACATTCGAACCTATTTTTGTGCTTCCTGAAACTCCTGCCTGTGCTGAAATGACGGTATTTTCACCCACTTCCACATTATGTGCTATTTGAATCAAATTGTCTAATTTTGCTCCTTTTCTAATAATGGTAGAACCAATGGTAGCTCTGTCAATTGTACAATTAGCTCCAATTTCAACATTATCTTCAATCACTACATTTCCTAATTGTGGAATTTTTTGGTAATGATCATTTTGAGGTGCAAATCCAAATCCATCTGAGCCGATTACTGTTCCTGCGTGTAGAATAATATTGTTTCCTAGCACACAATTTTTATAAATATGCACCCCTGAATTGATTGTACAATTATTTCCAATTTTCACTCCTTCTCCGATAAAAGTATGTGGGTAAATTTTGGTATGTTCTCCGATAGATGCTTTGTCTGAAATATAACTAAATGCAGCGACATAGGCATCTTTTCCTATTTGTGCACTTTTAGAAATAAAACAATTCTCTTCGATTCCAATGCGTGGTTTTCCTTCGATGATACCTTGATAAACATTAAGCAATGAAGCAAAAGCAGCATAAGCATCCGGCACGCGAATGAGGGTAGCATGAATCTCTCTTTTAGGTGAAAATTGATTATTAACTAAAATAATAGATGCTTGACTTTCATAAATATAGTCTTCATATTTAGGATTAGCTAAAAAGCATAAATCCCCTTGCTTCGCTTCTTCAATTTTGGAAATAGAATGAACGCTAGAATGAATGTCTCCTTCTACCTTTCCTTGCACAAGAGTGGCTATTTGTTGAGCAGTAAATTTCATAAATATTGTACAAATATATTTATCTAATATAACAAATATAATGTTTTTTTGTTGGTATAATGAGTTCAGAACTAATAAGTGTATTTTCTACTTTAGAAATTGGTTTTATAGTTCCATTTTTATATAAAATTTTTTATTTGATCGACTGATTCATTATACGTTTTATTACTAGTTGTCGATTCGGTGAAATAGTAAGAAATGCTTTGTTCATCTAACGAAAATTGTTGTTGAATTTTTTCACGAATTGATTTTATTTTGGACTGGTCATCGGTTTGTAAAAATTCGATTTTTAATAACTTTCGATTAGTCAATCTAGTGCATAAATCTGATAAAATTGAGTCTTCATGTTGCATCCAGCTTCGTATTGCACATTCAACATCACTATCATTGGTATTAAGAAAATGAGATAAGCAAACTGGATTTGATATAAAATCATCCAGATTCAATTGTTTGCTCAGAAAAAAATAAAGCGATGGACTTGCCATTAGATTTTTCCCTTGATGAATAAGAGCTTTGGCTCTTTTCAAAATATTTACTAGTAGTAATTCTGAGCTCAAAACAGTTTTATGTAAATAGACTTGCCAATACATAAACCTTCTTGCGATTAAAAATTTTTCAATCGAATGGATTCCCTTTTCTTCTACTAGTAATTCTTCTTGATGAACTGTCAGCATTTTGATAATACGTTCATATCCTACCACGCCTTCGCTAACTCCTGTAAAAAAACTATCTCTTGCCAAGTAATCTAAGCGATCCACATCTAGTTGTGAGCTGACGAGTTGATGTAAGAATTTTTTTGGATATTGATTTGTATAAATATCAATTGCAATTGCTAGCTTTCCTTGAAATTCTTCATTTAATTTTTGCATGATGAGTAATGAAATTTCTTCATGCTGAATATTCGCCAAAGTGTGTTCCAGAGCGTGTGAGAAAGGTCCATGACCGATGTCGTGCAACAAGATTGCAATTTGAGCTCCTTGAGATTCTTCGCGTGTGATTTCTGCACCTTTTTGCCTCAACTCTTCTAATGCTTTTCCCATCAAATGATAAGCACCCAAAGAGTGATGAAGCCTTGTGTGCACCGCACCAGGATAAACTAAATAGGCTAATGCCATTTGCTTAATATGCCTTAATCTTTGATAATAAGGATGTGATATGATTGCATAAATCAATTCATCATCGATAGTGATGAATCCATGGACGGGGTCATTGATTATTTTTCTCATGTTTCTTTATATAATTTTTTAGGTTCGATCTTGGATTTCTTTTTTAAAAATTAAATAATTAATCGCCATTCTAATTTCAGCATGTGAATATTTTTGTTGAAGATTATTGAACAAATTGGAAAGTGAAAATTCTGATAAATTTTGATAGCTTGATTTTATTTCTTGAATGGCTTCTGGCTTCAAGAATGGCTTTATATCAAGCTCTCCAGTCAAAATAAAAGTGGCTAAATGTGCTAGAATGGTTGCCTCTTTTAAGTTTCTCATTTGTGCAATTTCATCAATTGATTTTCCACTTTTATAAAATGCAAGTGTTTCTTTAGCACTATCTCCTTTTGCTTTTTTCCCATTAAGGGGTTCTATTATTTGAGGTTTATAAATAAGAGGAGTCGGATATATCAGTTCTCCATTTAATGATGCTTTTTGCAAATTTTCAATTTTCGTCCACCATTGATTTTCAGCAAGTAGCACTCGTTCTAGATATTTTTTTAATCCTTGTAACATTTTTTTATTTCATTGTAAAAATCATGAAGAGGCATGTAAAGCTCTGCAAATACGGCATTCGCAAAATAATGAATGGCTTTTTTTAATCGTGCTATTAAATGATGATGATTTCGTGAGTATTCCCATTCAGAAAATAATTGTTGCAATTGTAGTAGAAATTTATCGGCAACTTGTTCTTGTTTTTGCGTTTGTTTTAAAATTTCATGTGTAATTTGAACAGCTTGATAGCTTGTTGGCAGGGCTTTTGCGGCTAATGTCCCTTTGTATAGTTCGTATGCCATCTCAGTCATTTGTCGCCATTGAAAGAGTTTAGAAATTTTTACAAAATCATACACTTGTGATTCATATTCGAGTTGTTGTTCTAACACATGTAGCGGTTCTTGTCCCATACTGAAATGGTAAATACGCGAATCATTTTGGATAGCATAGGCATTGATTTTTGAAAGCAAAATAACTCCATCTAATGATACGCAACGGCTTAATGCAACATAGACTTGACCGGGAGCAAAGGAAGCTCCAGCATCGATTATCGCTTGATTAAATGTCAATCCTTGACTTTTATGAATGGTAATAGCCCAAGCCAATTTGAGTGGATATTGGGTGAATGTGCCTATTACTTTTTCTTCGACTGTATTTAATTCTTCATTATATTCAAAAGTGATATTTTCCCATGTTTCTTTGTTGACTGTAAAATAATCGGTGGCATCATCAAACTGCACGATAATTTCATCGTCTGCGATATTGATAATTTTTGCAATTCTCCCATTGTAATAATTTCCTTCACCACTACTATCATTTTTTACAAACATCACCTGTGCCCCTTTTTTTAGTTTTAATTGCATTTCGGTTGGAAAATGTTTTTCATTCACTTCTCCTTCTATGCTACAATTGAAAAGAAATAAAGGTTCATTTATTTTTTCTAACTCTCTTTTATTGATTTCATCAGCTTTGGCGTTGTGGGTTGTGAGCGTGATATATTGTTCATTTGGAGGTGGCTCAAACTCTGGCTTATATCGCTGATTGAGCATTTCAAAATCTTCATAACTCAATTCGTTATATCGAATATTATTTAGCAAATTAATAAATTGATATTCATTTTGTCTATACACTTTTTTGAGTTCTATAAATACCAATTTTATTTGCTTAAACACAGCAGCATGAAAAAAATAGGGGCTTTCATAATAAGTAGAAAACAATTCTTTTTCGGTATCTTTTACGACAGGTGGCAACTGATATAAATCACCAATAAAAAGAACTTGTACTCCTCCAAAAGGATTTTCATTTTGTCTGAATATTTTTAGTAAGGTGTCAATGGCATCTAATAAATCTGCACGTAGCATACTCACTTCATCAATTATCAACAGTTCCAGTTCTTCAATAATCTTTTTTTATTATTGTTTATTTTAAAATTTTTCAATAATAAATGTCTATCTACGATATTGGAATTGACACCAAATCCTCTTGGTGCATCGGCAATAAAAGTTGCAAAAGGAAGTTGAAAAAAAGAATGAATGGTAACTCCGGTAGCATTGATAGCAGCGACTCCTGTGGGTGCCACTACAACCATTTTTTTGGATGAATGATTCCTGATTTGCTTGAGGAAAGTAGTTTTTCCCGTTCCTGCTTTTCCTGTAAGATAAAGGCTACAATTGGTTTTTTCAATAAAATCAAAAGCCAACTTGAAATAACTGTTTTCTTGATCAAATAATAAATCGGGCATGAATTAATTTTATAATATGCATATTTGGGTGAAGGTATTTTAATAAAAAAAACACGTTCACTTTGAATTAATTGACTTTCAATATTGATTGATATTTCCCAGGATTGTCCAACACATTAATCGCTTGTGCCACTTCTGGGTCATCATTTAATTGATTTTGCAATCGTCCTTTTTGATAATAATATCTCGTCACAATCTCAGATTGCAAAAGTTGTAAAATTTCAGTTTTGTTTTTTATCAGGTCTTGCTTTTTGTCGTGAGCTAAGGATTTTTGTAAATTTTCATATTCTGATTTGATTGCATTAAAGTAGTTTTCTTTTTCTGCAATTGTTTTAAATTCTTTTAAGGATTCTTCTGATTTTGATTTGTAAGAATAGTCTTTATCGTCGATCCATTTTACAAAATCATTAAAGTCATTGTCATTCAATTTAAATTCTTTTGGTGATGAAATTATCTGGTGATTTTTGGCGTACTGAGTAGCGAAGTCAAACGAAAAAGATTTACTAACTAGAACATAAATAATTTTAGAAACATCTTTTGTAGGTGTTTTTATATCGGGGGTAATTCCTCCGCCATCCATTACAATTCTTCCTGCTTTGGTTTTAAATTTTGTTTTGATTGAATCGGGCACTTCACCTACACTTCCATCTTCATTTCGGTGAGAGTAATCAAGAGCTTGAATGCAACGCCCGCTTGGCGTGTAATATTTTGCAGTAGTCACTTTTAGGATTGTGTTGAATGCCAAATTTCGAGTAGTTTGCACGAGTCCTTTTCCAAAACTTTTTTGTCCGATGACAACTCCTCTATCTAAGTCTTGCATAGTGCCAGCAACTATTTCAGAGGCGGATGCAGAACTACTGTTTGTGAGAATGGTTAATGGAATATTTTCATCCCAAGGGCTACCAACGGTTTTATATTCTTTATCCCACTCAGGATTTTTTCCTTTAGTGCTCACGACGAGTTGATTGCCATTGATAAATAATCCACACACATTCACAGCCTCATCAATAAGGCCTCCGGGGTTAAACCTTAAATCTAAAATGACTCCTTTGATGCTTGGGTTTACTCTTTTGATACTATCTAAATTGTGTTTTAATTGAGAACTACAACGCTCAGTAAATTGTGTCAAACGAACATAAGCGTATTCATTATTTTTTCCTACCAATCCTGCATAGGGAACGCTACTGACATTAATTTCTTCACGCGTAACTGTTTTGATTGATTCTTGTCCGCTGAATGCATCTTTGATTTTAAATTTCACTTGAGTACCGGGTGAACCTTTTAAGAATTTACTCAAATCATCAATGCTTTTTCCTTTGGTACTTTTTCCATCTACTTCTAAAATAATATCCCCTGCTTTCAAGCCGGCTTTTGATACCGGGCTATTTTCGTACGGTTCACTAATCGCTAAATAATTATCGATGATTCGGATTGTGCTTCCAATGCCTCCATACTTTCCTGTAGTTTGAAAACGATAATCTTGCACTTCGTCTTCCGTTATAAACGTGGTGTAAGGGTCTAGCTCGTCCAACATCGAATTGATACCTGTTTTGACGATTTTTCCTGGTTGAATAGGATCCACATAATAGGTGTTCAATTCTTTGAATAAAGAAACGAACAGTTCCATATTTTTGGATATTTCAAAATAAGATTCAGAGTCTTTCCCTCTTACAAAAAGCATCAGTGCAATTCCAAGTGCTATTCCTGCAATGTATCTTTTTGTATGGCTAATCGTTTGCTTCATTGATTTTTTCTACAATATTTTTTTTTAAAAGTTAAAGTTAAAAAATGAGTTGTAAATGTTATCTTAAATATTGTAAAAAGTTATTTACATATTGATATAGGTTGCTAACATTTTTACAATTCAAAATAGTGGGTTATGGAAGTGGGTCATAGCCATGCCCTCCCCAAGGTGCACATCGAAAGATTCTTTTAAAACCCAACCAAAGTCCTTTTAATATTCCATATTTTTTAAGGGCTTCTATTGCGTATTCAGAGCAGGTGGGTGTGTAGCGGCACTTACTAGGACCTAATATTGGAGATAGTAATAGTTGGTATGTTTTGATGATTAAAATGAGTATTTTTTAAAAATAAGTTTTTTCACTTTTATAGAAGAGTAAAGTTACTGTATTCCACTGAATCGTTTTCACAAAATAACAATCTGCTTATTTGTTTCCAAATTTATAGTTTGCAGGTACGCTATAAGGGAAGTCTATTGGAATATCGATTTCATATTTATTAATATCCATATCGAGTGTAGATGCCCCTTTCAGGTCTTGAATGTGATAGCTTCTTTGAATGGATAACAGGTGTTGGTTAAAGGCTTCATATTTATAAAAGTTTATTAAAATGGAGCTGGTTGATATAGGGCGTGCTGTTTGTAATTGCAGTAGTCTTAATGTTGAATCGGTATTATTATAAGTCAGTTGATTGATATAGTCATTTGATTTGATGACGAATGTGCTCAATCCTGCAAGCTTTTGGATGTCTTTGATTGGACCATCAGTGGCGATGGCATTTCCGATGATAATCTGTTGTAGTGTTGAAAATTCAACATCAATATTGATGAGTTTTATTAATTCGGAATAAGAGTAAAGGTAATATTTTTTATTAAATCTATCGAGGGCTTTGACGCTATCGGGTGTAATGATGGCTCTTGCTAGTTCTCCAATAATTGGTGCTGATATGCTTGCCCAAATAGTTTCATTATTTTTTAGTCGAAAATGAATATTGAAGCTTTGCTTTTGGTTGTTGGATTCATAATGCATTTTGGCTTTTAGCTGTATGGTATTGTATTCGAGCTGACGATATTCAATCATTTTTCTGGCGGCAATTGTATCCTTAGCGGGGAGGCTCAAAGTATCTTTTGGGGTTATTACAACGTCTGTTTTTTTCTCTTCTCGTTTTTCTTTTCGGGTTTCTTTTTTTTCGTTTTTGACAAAGAAAGGTCGAACAAGTTTGCAACTTGATAAGAACATTATAAAAATAAAAAGGAAGAGGGTGCTATTCTTCATACCAATTTTCGTCATTAATTTTTCGTTTCAAGAGTAAATTTTCTTCGTTTTCTTTCAAGGCTAGTTTCCACAATTCAATGGCTTTGGATTTGTTGTTTAGTTTAAAATAGACATCTCCGAGATGCTCCAGCAAAGTAGCATCTTGTTCGCTTTCACTATTTTGCAGTGCTTTTTCGATATATTCTTGGGCTCCTTTATAATTGCCTAGTTGAAAGAGTATCCAGCCGTATGTATCGAGAAATGATTTATTGTTTGGCTGGAGTTTTAATGATTTTTAGATATGGTTTCGGCGTATTTTAGGTTTACTTTTCTTAATGATAAATAATAGGCATAGTTGTTTAAAGTGGTTGGATCTTCGGCATTGAGTTCTATCGCTTTTGAGAAGCAGCTATCGCTTAATGAGTATTTTTTTGTTGATGATAAATCTCCCCTAGTGAAGCATAGATTTGAGAGTTTATGGCTAAATTATCTGAATTGAGGCCTGCTGCTATATCGAGGTTTTTTATTGCAGGTTCGTAGTTTTTCAGCTGTTGATATCCAATTGCGGTTAAAAGATAAGGTAGAGGATTATTGGGAAAATTTTCTATCCATTTGTTGCCATAATTTACGACGCTATCCATTTCGTTTTTGTCAAAAGAAATTGAAATAATGCTGTTCCAAATTTCAAAATTAGATTCGTCTAATCGGATGATTTTTTTGTATTCGTAGAGGGCTTCATCATATTGTTTGGTGTAATACAAAACGTTTGCATAAAATAATTTAGCGTCTTTGCTATCGGGTGAGGCTTCGATTATTTTTTTTGCTAAAGTTGCGATATTGATATTTTGTTTTGAGCTGTCCACATTCAGTTTTTGAATGGTTGGTATCAAAAGCGAAATTTTTTGTTTCGGGGTCAAGGTTTTTATTTTCGACAATTTTTCAATATAATATTGATATTGAGATTGATTATTTTTTCCGAGATAATATTGAGCCAGGGCCACTTGAGCAATAGGTTCATTTTTAAAATTAGTTTCTAATTCCTTATAAAGAGGTTCTGATTTTTGCTTTTGATTTGCTTTTTCATAGGTATCAATCATCATAATGATATATTGAATAGCTCCAGGTTCTTCCTTTCTTAGTTTTTGAATTTGAGTAATGGCTTCATTTGTTTTGCCCATTGCTTCGTAAACGGATTTTTTTTGCAAAATGACATCTTCGTTAAATCCTGATTTTTGTTCTATTTGATCTAGGACTTCTATGGCATTGTCATACTCTTTTGTTTTTACAAAGAGCATGGCTTTTTTAAATAAATAATCTGTGTTTTCGGGGTATTTACTAATTAAAAAATTGAGTTGATTTTCTGCATCTTTGTATTTGTTATTATACATCAATAGCTGAAAATACAAGTTTCTAAAATATTTATTATCGGGTTCGAGTTCGCATGCTTTTTTGACATTTTTCACTGCATTTTGTTCATCTCCTAAATTGAATTGAAGTCGTGCTGTATTAAAGAGGCCTACTGCATTTTCGGGATATTTGTTTGTAAATTCGGTATAGGTATTCAAGGCTTGCCTTGGAGTGCCTGTGAGTCTTTCTTTTTCTGCATTAAAAAAAAGAGTTGATTCGTCGATTTTATTATTTTTATTGGAGGCAGTCGCTGAGTTGTTTTTGGAATTTGATTGAGTTGAATGATTTTTTGTTTTTGTTGAAGGTTGTCTAGTGGTGCTTTTCGGAGTGTGACAAGCTGCTAATAAACCAACCCATATCAATAATATGCCCAATCGTTTTCTCTTCATTTAATATTTGAAAGAGTAGTCTCCAAGACTTAGCTCTTCTGATTTTGATTGGCAAGTTACATGATTTCCTAATAGTGAGTTGTTCAATACAGCATTTTTAACAGTACTTTCTTTACCAATTATACTTTGGGAGATGATGGCATTTTCGACAATTGCTCCATTTTCTAATGCGACATAAGGTCCGATGATAGCATTTTTGATAATGACATTTTCTCCTACAAAACAAGGCTGGATGATGGTGCTATTTTCAATTACGGCTGATTTAGAAATGAGTGATTCTGTGTTTTGTTTTATTTCTAATATGCGTTCGAGGGTGTAGAGTGTAGCGTCTTTATTTCCGCAATCTAGCCATTCCTCTACTTGATCTGAATAGAATCGAATACCTTTGGATTTCATGTTTGCCATGGCATCGGTAATTTGATATTCCCCTTTCATCTTGATATTGTTATCTACTAGATATTGCAATTCGTTTTTGAGATTTTCGCCATCTTTAAAATAATACACTCCTATAATTGCCAAATCGGAAACAAATTCTTGAGGTTTTTCTACAAATTCAGTGATAATGCCATCTGGATTCATTTTCACTACTCCAAATGCACTAGGGTCTTCTACTTTTTGGGTCCAAATAATTGCGTCTTTATTAGTATCTATTTCAAAAGTAGCTTTAAATAAGGTGTCTGCAAATGCGATAAAAGTATTTCCTTTAAGGCATTCACTTGCACATAAGATCGCGTGAGCGGTTCCGAGTGGTTGTTCTTGATAAAAAATTTTCCCAATTGCTCCGAATTTTTTGGCGACTTCAATTAGGTTATTTTCTGCTTCTTTCCCAAATACTGGACTGATAATGAAAGCAATTTCTTCAACTTTTTGATCGGTTGTGCATACAATATCTTCCACGATTCGGTGAACGATTGGTTTGCCTGCTATGGGTACAAGTGGCTTGGGTGTTGTTAGGGTATGGGGTCTCATTCTTTTTCCCATTCCAGCCATTGGAATTATGATGTTCATGTGTTTTTTATTTTAGTTATTATTGATTCCAGTGCTTCCAAATCCGCCATGCCCTCTTTCGGTGTCGTCGAGTGATGAGCTTAATTGCCATTCTATTTTTTCATATTTTGCAATAATCATTTGGGCGATTCGATCTCCATTTTTAATTGTTTGCGGTTCATTTGAAAGGTTGATTAAAATGACTTTAATCTCTCCTCTGTAGTCACTATCAATGGTGCCTGGTGTGTTTAGGCATGTTATTCCTTGCTTGACAGCCAATCCACTTCTTGGGCGAATTTGGGCTTCGTATCCTTGCGGCAGTGCAATGTGTAGCCCGGTGGGCACTAGTATTCGTTGAAGGGGACTTAAAGTGATTTCTTCAGTAAGTGATGCGTATAAGTCCATTCCCGCTGCACCTTGCGTTTGATACGCTGGCAATGGGTGCTGACTATGATTGACTATTTTTATGAACAATTGAATTAAAATTTAAATTATAAAAATAAACTCTTCACTCGTTGGCATCAAAGTAAATTACAATGATTTCAAAGGCATGATTAGAATTAGAAGATCTTCATTCGGGCTTTGTTCAGTTGATTTCATTAAGCAAGCATGTGTAGGTGAGCTTAATTCAAAAAGGATTTCTTCACTGTCAATGACTTGAATGAGTTCAAGAAGTAATTTAGAATTGAAAGAAATTTTCATGTCTTCTCCTTGATATTCGCAACTCATTTTTTCATTTCCTTCGTAAGAATAATCTATATCAATTGTGTTTAAGTGAATGGTATTTCCTTTGATATCAAAAGCGACAAGATTTGTGGTTTTGTTTGAAAATACACTCACCCTTTTTAAGGCACTTTGAAATTCGTTTTTATTTAGTTTTAGACTATAAGGGTTTTCGGCAGGTATGACAACTTTATAGTCTGGAAATCGTGCATCGATTAAAGTACAGTACATTTCCACTTGACCTCCAACTACTAATATTTGTTTATTGTTGAAAGAAATCGAAACTTCTGAAGAAGAAACTAAACTTGTTCTGAGCTGATTAAGGGCTTTTCTTGGCACGATAAAATGGTCGTTTTGTGTGCCGCCTTGCACATCGGTTTTGATATATCGAACTAAGCGATGAGCGTCGGTCGATACGAGGGTTAAATTATTATCAGACAGTTCAAAAAACACACCACTCATAGCAGGTCGCATATCGTCATTGCTAACAGCAACTAATGTTTTTTCAATTCCATCTGCTAAATCATCAGCAGAGATTGTAAATAATTTAGCATCATCTAAGTTTGGAATTTGGTTGAAAAGCTCTGGGTCTTCACCTATTATTTTATAATTTCCTCGTTCACTGGTTATGCTTATTTGAAAATTATCTTTTTCTACTTCAATCGTAATTGGTTGTTCTGGTAAGTTTTTTAAATATTCCAAAAGCACTTTAGCTAATATACACACACGCCCATCAACATTTGATTCCACATCCATTGTGACTTTCATGGTGATGTCTCCACTGCTACTATACACATCCAATTGGTCTCCTTCTATGCTAAACAAAAATGAATTTAGAATAGGGCTAATATTACTCGGGCTAATAATACCACTTATTAATTGAAGATTTTTAAGTAGTGTTCCTGACGATGTAATGAATCTCATGAAATAATGATTTTTGTATTTTTAAATTGAGGCAAATATAAAAAAAAGTTTAATACTATAATATGAAAAAGTTATGAAGAGTGCTGACTTTTTTCTATAAATTTCTTTTTCTTTAAAAGAAGAATACTTAATTTCGATTAAAATTATGAATAATGCTAAACAAATTTATAACCCTTTCCCTTTTCATTGCTTTGTTTATTTCTTGTTCACCACAAAACCAACAAGGAGGCAACAATCCAAACAATCCAAATAATGATGTCGTTTTAAAAAATGTCAGTTATGGGGATAATTCAAAGCAAAACATGGATATTTATTTACCCAAAAATCGAAATGTCGATTCTACAAAACTTGTGGTGGTGATACATGGTGGAGCTTGGTCGGGGGGCGACAAAGGGGATATGAATGATGCTGTCACACGTCTTCGCAAAAAATGGCCTCAAGTTGCAGTTGCCAATATTAATTATCGTTTGGCAAATGGCTCTTCGATTATTTATAATCAAATAATGCAGGATATCAATATGGCTGTTCAATTTTTAGCATCAAATTCTGCTGAATATCAAATTTCAAAACAAATGGGGATGCTCGGAGCGAGTGCTGGAGCTCATTTAGGGCTTTTATATGCTTATCAATACAATGATAGTAATTTTGTAAAAGCTGTTTCAGATGTGTTTGGGCCAAGCTATTTTGCAGATTGGAGTTATTATAATTCCTTCAATATTTTTTTAGGTGGAAATGTAAAAGATGTGATGAAGAATTTTGCGGGTGAATATTGGAACACTTCGCTCTACCAAAGCCTCAGCCCTTATCATGTTGTGAGCGTTGCAAATTATAAACCTACAATTATTTTTCATGGTGATGTCGATCTAATAGTACCCCTTTATCAAAGTCAGTATTTTAATTCAAAACTAGACTCATTAGGCGTCTCAAAGGAATATTATCAATATCCAGGTCAAGGTCATGGCTTTAATGATTTCTATATGAATGACTGTATTGAAAAATCAGTTTCTTTTTTTAAAACCAATTTATAGGCAAAATTTCATTTTATAATCTTCCTATTTTTCATCTTAAAAATATTCTTTTTAGAGCAATACATAACCTCAAATTATGAGTTATGGTATTCCTTTTAAATTCTTTCATTTGTTACATCAAATTATGAGTGAATAGGTTTAAAAAGGAAGTACTTAATTATTAAAAACCCTTTAAAAGAGAAAAGGCAATCTATCAGAAACCCAAAAAATAAATTAAATTTGCTATATGATGAAAAATATTAAAATTATTGAAGTTAAATCAGAAATTGGGGCAGGAACACGAGGAGCGAGTTTAGGAATAGATGCATTAAAGATTGCTGCATTGGATTTTATGAGTAACTTTTTTGTAAATTTTCCGAGTGATGTTGTTGAAACAGAAAATAACTTATTGTATGAACCTGTTGAAAGTCCGTATGCAAAAAGAATAAAGGGGGTAAAAACAATCTATGAACGAATAGCAAAAACAGTTGAAGAAAATATCAAGTCTGGATTATTTCCATTGGTGCTATCGGGAGATCATAGTAGTGCAGGAGGCACCATTGCTGGTATCAAAATGGCAAACCCTAAGAACAGATTAGGAGTTGTGTGGATAGATGCTCATGCCGATTTTCATTCTCCATACACAACACCGAGTGGCAATATGCACGGTATGCCTTTGGCAATTTCACTTGCTGAAGATAACAAAGATTGTACTGTACACAAGCCTAATGCAGACACTATCAAGGTGTGGGAGGAACTAAAGAATATTGGAAATATCAAGCCAAAAATTCTTCCGCAAGACCTTGTGTATATTGCATTACGAGATACTGAAAAAGAAGAAGATTATATTTTAAAAAAATTGGGTATTAAAATCATACCTGTTTCTGAAGTAAGAAAAAAGGGAGTGGAACATGTGGTCAGACAAACTTTATTGACTCTTCAACATTGTGATGATATTTACGTTTCTTTCGATGTAGATAGTTTAGATAGCAGTATTTCACGTGGCACCGGCACTCCGGTAGCTAATGGATTAAAGGAAAGAGAAGCTGAAGATTTATTAGCAAGCCTGATGCAAAATCATAAAATATGTTGTTTTGAAATTACGGAAGTTAACCCTACCTTAGATAAGGAAAATATGATGGCTGAAATTGCTTTCAATATTTTACAACGTTGTGCCAATATTTTATTGATTAATTAATGTGTGCAAGTAATTTTTTTTTGATTAATTGTTTAGGTTAGAGAGAGTTTACTTTGCAAAAGATAACTTATTACACTTTATTTAGTGCAACCTTAGTTCAGTAGATATTTATTTTTTTAGAGTTGCTCTTGTACCCACTTTTTTAATTTTTCGTATATAATCAAAGTATCCTTGCTCCATACGAAACCAAACTGCAATAAAAAATGACAAAAGAGAGCCCAAATAATATATATGAAACATTGCTATAGGAATTTTTCAAAGAAAGAAATATAACTATAGAAGCCAAAAAGAGAAAAAATGAAAAAGCTAAAGTAAGTTGTATTCCGCCTATGTCAATTCTTCGTGGTTTACTCTTCATTTTGATAATTGTATTTTTTCCTTGTTGAGAAAACTTCAATTCTGTAATCGGTAGCGTGTGCACAGTCTCATCGTTTTCTGCATGAGGTATGACTTTCACTGCTCCGTCTTTATCAAATATTTCAAAGTCAATATTATGGATAGATAAGTGTTTACCAAGCAGTGCTGATTTTAATTTATCAGCATCTTTGTTAGTATTGAAGGTGTAACTGCGTCTGAAAATCATAATTAGAAAATTTAGTTTCAGAAAGATATGTAGTTAAAACCGCATTTCCTAATATTAAATCGTTTTTTTATAAACAAGTTATCATTTTAACAAAATTAAATCTACATAATTGCGATTTCTTGAGGTTTATTTTCAACTTGCAGAAGAGTTGATTTTTCTTTTTTTTATTATAATTCTTCAAGTTCATTTATATTTGAAAATATATCTTCCCTATTCATTTTATCTTCATCCAGTTCACCTTCCCACCTTGCCACAACTGCACTAGCTACACAATTCCCTAATACATTTATACTTGTGCGTGCCATATCCATCAAGGCATCTATTCCTAATATAATATATAAAGGCCACTCATTTAACCCAAACGATGCAATCGTACCAAGCAATATGACAAATGATGCACGTGGAACTCCCGCCACTCCCTTGCTAGTTATCATCAAGGTAAAAACGATAAATAATTGTTGAGCAAACGTAAAATCAACTTGACAGGCTTGTGCCACAAAAATACTTGCTAATGATAAATATAATGTTGTGCCATCAAGGTTAAAACTATAACCTAATGGTAATACAAAAGATACAATTTTTCGAGGTACGCCAAACTGCTCCATATTTTTGAGTGCTTTTGGTAAGGCACTTTCCGAACTAGCTGTTGCAAATGCTAATGTAAATGGCTCTGAAACAGCTTTGATTAAATTTTTAATATTCAATTTAGCAAATATGGCGATGGGTAAAAACACAAGTAATACAAATGCAATTAGAGCTCCATAAAGTGTGAGGACTAAATAAATTCCATTCAATAATACTCCGATTCCCATCTTCCCTACTGTATATGCAATGGCCCCTCCAACTCCAAGTGGAGCGAAGTACATCACAATGTTTGTAAATTTAAACATAGTTTCTGCAAGGCTTTCAGAAAAATCGACTAATGGCTTTTTCATTTTTTCATTAAGCATAGCTAATGCGATTCCAAAAATGATGCTAAATATAACCACTTGTAATACCTGTCCTTCTGCAATTGACTTTGCAATATTTTCAGGGAATATATGTAATATAATATCTTGCCAAGTTTGTTGTTGAATTTTTGGCATCTCGCCCATATCTGATGGTGCATGAATCCCTTTCCCTGCTTGAAAAATATTTATAAAGATTAATCCAATGAACAGTGCTAAAGTTGTAGCAAAATAAAAATATACTAATGATTTCCATGCGATACGTCCTACTTGTTTTAAATTGGAATGGCCTGCGATTCCTACGACCAGTGTAGCAAATATCAGTGGAGCTATAATGGATTTGATTAACCTTAAAAAAATATTGCTCAACACATCTAGCTTTGAAGCGAACCCAGGAAAATCATACCCTACAACAACTCCTATCAACATCGAAACTAATATCCAAACCGGAAGATTCTTTTTGGTAATAGCATAATAAATAAATAAAACAATTGAAAATATCCTTGAAGGCATCAACGCCAAATCACTTGCAAAATTAAATTTATAATTTAACCCATGTATCAAAATGACCAATATAGAAATTACCACTGTAATTTTAAATAAAAATTTATCTCTCATTTTTTGTTTATTTCATTCAATTTGGTGTAAAATAAATAAAACTATTTTGTGATTCAACTTAATTTGCAAAAAACATTTTACCCCAATAAGCCAACTTATTATTTCAAATATTTCAAATGCATTATGCTTTTAATTTTAACAAAATTACAAGACTGATAATGCAGTTCATATCAAAATAAATAATTGAAATATATTAATTTTACAACATATAAATACAATGATTCCTAGAGCACTGTTTTTAATTATTATTTTCTGTTCTTTTACTGTTTTGTTATCAGTACAGTATAGTATAGTTTGCCCAAAAGTTTTAGTTATGCACAAGTAAATAATACAACCACGACTGAAGAAGAAGAAAATCATGAGGAACATGATATTATATAAAAAAGGCAAAGCTATTACTTCAGGACTCTTAAAAGCTAACCTCATTTGTATAAATAATAGTGCAATACACAATTTAAAATACTTATCTATTTTTTACATTAACCCTTTTCTCGTTATTGATTTACGTCCTCCGAAATAACCTAAGTTGTAAATTAACATAGACTTTTTTCTTCTATTTTGAATGAATAGCATTATCATTTAAAGGCTGATTTTTTATCATTAAAAAAACAAAATGCTTTTTATGACTAATTAGCTTTTCATCCAAAAGCTTAACGTATTCAGTTAAGCACATTCAATATTCAATTCAATAAACTTTAATTTTTTCAAATGATAAAAAAAAGCAATCTTTTATCTAACCTGAAGTATGATATCTCGTCAGGTTTAGTTGTATTTTTAGTAGCACTACCTCTTTGCTTAGGTATTGCAATGGCATCTGGGGCACCTTTATTTTCTGGAATAATATCTGGGGTAATCGGGGGCATCATCATAGGTGCAATTTCAAATTCACATATTAGTGTGTCTGGTCCAGCTGCTGGATTGACAGCAATCATAGTTTCAGCCATATTTGCATTAGGTTCTTTTGAGGCATTACTAACGTCTGTTTTTATTGCAGGGGTCATACAATGCATATTAGGATTCTTAAAAGCAGGTTCAATTTCAAATTATTTTCCAAACAACGTCATTGAAGGAATGTTGACTGGCATAGGTATCATTATCGTCATAAAACAGTTTCCTAAAGCTATAGGCTCAGATGTTGAAATCGGAAATGGGTTATCCATTTTTGCAGATCTCGCTGATACCTTTAAGGATATTAATATTGGCGTAGTTCTAATTTCAACCATATCTATACTCATTATCATCATATGGGATAATGTAAAATTTTTTAAAAAAATAAAAATACTTCCTAGTGCTTTGGTTGCAGTTATTATTGGTACAATTATCAATGAATGTCTAATTGCAATCAATAGTCCAATGGCCATTGCTGCTTTGCAATACCTTCCTATGTTTGCAATTCATTAATTTTATCATCTTAATTGACAAATAAATTTTGAAAGAACAAGGGGGCAGAATAAGATACTCAATACCTTTTAAGCCAAGAGCTTTTCTAACATGATTATCCCTGCCTCCCTTTCTTAATTTCAAGCCGAACAGTTTTATTGAACCTTTTGAGTTCGTGTTAGGATCGTAGGCTGTATTAAGAGTTGTTCTTCCATTTTTTATTTGTTCATTTCAAAATTAAAAAATATTTTTTTATGAACACTCAAAAATTATTTTGCGGTATTGATGTCTCATCAGAAACTTTAGACATTTGCTATCAAACGCCAGATGGCAACAAGGCCCATCTTCAAGTCAAAAACAACAAAACAGGTTTTGCCCAAATCCTAAAAACTTGTAATGGCAATTATCATTTTGTAATGGAAGCCACAGGTGTTTATCATCTGTCTTTGGTATTTTTTCTTTATGAGAAAAAAGTAACTTTCAGTGTGGTTAATGCACTACAAATTAAGAGGTATATTCAAATGCATTTGGAACGAAATAAAAGTGATAAAAAAGATGCGAAACGCATTTGTGAATATGGTATAGAAAGAACACCTGAACTTTATGAAATGCCCGAC
>LNFQ01000037.1 GCA_001567165.1 Bacteroidetes bacterium OLB11 | reverse complement strand
CAAAACAACTCAAACCTTCATTAATACGATTCAGGCTTCTGCCGGCAAAGATTATATTCCATTTGTCAGTTTAAAAGTAACCGGATTTTGTCGGTTTCAACTTTTAGAAAAAATACATCTTAAGAAAAATTTGAGCAAAGAAGAGGAACAAGAATTTGAGCGATTTGTTGCAAGAGTTGACCTTATCTGTAATCATGCTCATCAATGTCAAAAAATGATTTTGATTGATGCAGAAGAAAGCTGGATACAACACCCAATTGATGATGTTACAAATCGAATGATGATGAAATATAACAAGGAGTCAGTTTGTGTTTTTAATACTTTTCAAATGTATCGACATGATCGTTTGCAATACCTCAAAGAAAGCCACCAATTAGCTTTAAGCAATCATTATATTTTAGGCGCCAAATTAGTGAGAGGGGCCTACATGGAAAGAGAAAGACAGCGAGCGTTAGACATGGGTTATACCGACCCAATTCAACCAAATAAAGAGAGTTGTGATAGGGATTATAATGCAGGGGTGACTTATTGCATTGAAAATATTAATAGTATTGTACTATTCAATGGCACACATAATGAAGATAGTTCAAAACTAGGAGTGCAACTCATGGAAAAATATGGATTACCCCCAAATGATCGTCGAGTTTGGTTTTCTCAATTATATGGAATGAGTGAAAATATTTCGTTTAATTTAGCAGATGCTGGTTATTGTGTAGCAAAATATTTACCTTATGGTCCTGTCCAAGATGTAGTGCCATATTTGATGAGAAGAGCTCAAGAAAATACTTCGGTGACTGGGCAAACCGGAAGAGAATTAAGTCTAATTCAAAAAGAATTAGAAAGAAGAAAGCATCTTTAAAATATCGTTTCTCTTTATCATTGTGAATAATTCTAATCATCAACAACAAACTATTGTTTCATTATCTAGCTCACCGGGGCATGGTGCTATCGCAGTCATTAGACTTAGTGGAAGCAAAGCTTTTGAAATTACATCTTGCTTTTTTTCTAAAAAAAACATCACTGAGGCTCCTTCCCATACTTTGCATTATGGAAAAATATTGGACAGCGAAAAACAACTAATTGATGAAGTAGTTCTTGCTATTTTCAAATCTCCAAATTCCTTTACAGGTGAAGATACCGTTGAGATAAGCTGCCATGGCTCACCATATATTATTGAAAAAATTATTGAACTGTGTTTGTCCAATGGAGCTGTGTTGGCAAAAGCTGGAGAATTTACTCAAAGAGCTTTTTTAAATGGCAAAATGGATTTAAGCCAAGCAGAAGCCGTAGCGGATATTATTGCTAGTGAAAATGAAAGCCAACACCGAATTGCTTTTCAACAAATGAGAGGAAATTATTCTCAAAAAATAGAAGAACTAAGACAAGAACTCATTGATTTCGCAGCCCTCATCGAGTTAGAGCTTGACTTTAGTGAAGAGGATGTTGAATTTGCTGACAGAGAAAAATTTTTATCCCTTATTGAAAAAGCATTAATCAATATCAAAGAATTGATTCAATCTTTTCAGCTTGGGAATGCTATCAAAAAAGGGATTCCTATTGCAATTGTTGGCAAGCCTAACGTTGGAAAATCTACTTTATTAAATGCCCTATTACAAGAAGAAAAAGCCATTGTTAGTAGTATAGCCGGCACTACGCGTGATTTTATTGAAGATACAATGAATATCAAAGGTGTTTTGTACCGATTTATCGATACTGCTGGAATTAGAAATGCAAAAGACGAAATTGAGGCAATGGGTATCAAACGAAGTTTTGAAAAAATGAAACAAGCCGATCTCATCCTTTATCTATGCGATATTCACGAAGATTATCAATCCATTGTTTCTGATTTTCACAAAATGTCTTTTGACAAAAATCAAAAAGTGATTATCGTCTTAAACAAATCGGACAAAGACTCAAACTTGTGCAATGCCTATGATATTGAAGAAGCAGTTTCTACTCTCACACAAAGAGCTTGCATTGAAATGTCAGCTAAAGAAAAAAGAAATATTGAAAAGCTCATTCATCTAATTGAAAAAACAATGCAAATTGAAATCAATCAAAATAATATGATTGTGTCAAACACTCGACATTTAGAAGCTTTTAAAACTGCTGAAAAAAATTTAATCCTTGTACAAAAAGGAATAACTAGTAAACTCAGCGGTGAATTTATTAGTATTGATATGCGTGCCGCTTTGCAAGCACTTGGTAGTATCACTAATCAAATTAGCAACGAAGATATTCTTAGTAGTGTATTTTCTCGTTTCTGTATCGGAAAATAACCACTACAAAACAACCAAACACCAAACAATTATAAAACCCATTTAAAACCCTGAAATAAGGGCTTTTTTATTGACACAAAGTTATTATTTATTTTGTGATGTTATACGTTTATTCGGTACAAATTTGTACCTTTGTTGTACCGTTTGCAGATGAGGTACAAAAATAGAGGGTTTAACCCTTTTTGTTTTGCACTTATTTGCACTTAAATAAACGTAAAGACATTAAAAGCTATTAAATGAGTTCAAATATTAAGGTACAAAGAGTTTGTCAGCATTGCGGAACAGAATTTACAGCCCGTACCACAGTAACAAAGTACTGTTCCCATAGGTGCGGAAGTTTGGCGAACAAGGCTAAGAAACGAGCTGAAAAGATACAAAAGTCAAACAGCGAAACCAAACAGATAAAAACCAAACCAATTGAGGAACTGAAAGCAAAAGAGTTTTTGACTGTTCGAGAGGTTGCCCGTTTGCTTAATTGTTCAGCACGTTCAGCATACTACTATATTGAAAGCGGTACAATTAAAGCCGTGAATTTGGGGCAAAGGATTACAAGGGTCAAGCGTTCCGAAATAGATAAACTATTTGAGCAACCACAACCGGAACAACCCAAACCCGAAACAAAGCAATTTGACATTTCAGACTGTTACACCATTAACGAAGTATTGGAAAAGTACAGCATATCGGAAACAGCCTTGCAAAACCTCATCAAACGGGAAAGCATACCCAAAATAAAAAAGGTTGGTATGCCTATGTACCAAAATCGATAATTGATAAATATTTGAGTTGAGCAAAAAATAAAGTTTGTTCAGAGAGTACCAAAAGTAACTTTAGTAACTAAGCATAAAGGACAATGACAACAAAAGTAACATTAAGACAAAAGAAAATAAGCAAGGGACGGCAAAGCCTGTATTTAGATTTTTACCCGGCAATACCACACCCCGAAACAGGCGAACCCACACGAAGGGAATTTTTAGGGCTTTACATTTTTGAGAAACCAAAAACACCCATTGACAAACAGCACAATACTGAAACCTTGCAAATAGGCGAAAGCATACGCCAAAAACGGGAAAACTTTTTGAATAAGCCTGAAATTTACAGCGAATACGAAAAAGAGCAGTTACGCAAAAAGGAAAAGGGCGAACAATGTTTTATTGAATATTTCAGAAAGTTGGCGAACAAACGTAAAGCAAGTAACCACGATAATTGGGTTTCAGCACTCAATTACATTGAAGCGTTTACCAACGGCAAATTGAAGTTTGCAGACCTCAACGAAAAGTTTTTAGAGGACTTCAAAGAATACCTACTAACAACCAAAAGTAAAAAGAGCGACAAAACAACCCTTTCACAAAATTCAGCCGTTTCCTATTTCAATAAGGTAAAAGCTGCATTGAAACAAGCCTACAAAGACGGTATTTTGCAATACGACCTAAACGCCAAAGTAAAGCCAATAAAAGCAGCCGAAACAAGACGGGAATACTTAACCCTTGACGAACTCAATAAACTTGTAAAAACCCCTTGCAATGATGTTTTATTGAAACGTGCAGCCTTATTTTCAGCACTTACAGGGTTGAGGTTTTCAGATATTCAAAAAATGACTTGGGGCGAACTGGAATACATAAACGGGCAAGGGTATTTCCTGAACTTCAACCAAAAGAAAACCAAAGGCGTTGAGGTATTGCCAATTTCGGAACAGGCGTACAGCTTTACAGAGGGTACAGAAAACCCAAAGGATATGCCACAGGATAAACCAGTATTTGAGGGGCTTAAATATTCAGCCTACCATAACAAACACCTGTTTCAATGGATCGGAGCAGCAGGAATAACAAAGGATATTACCTTTCATTGTTTCAGACATACGTTCGCAACCTTGCAACTTTTTAACGGAACAGATATTTATACCGTTTCCAAAATGTTAGGACATAAAGACCTCAAAACAACACAGATATACGCTAAGATTGTGGACGATACCAAACGCAAAGCAGCCGACAAAATTAAATTAGATATGTAACCACTTAAAGCATAAAAGACAAATGAAAAATATAGATGAATGGGTTGAATGGATGGCACGAAACCCTGAATTAGCTGAAAAATATTACCCTGAAATAATGCAGGGACTAACTGAACGAATAAAGAGCAGCGAACCATTTTTAACAGCTTTAATCATTCAGAAATTACCCGACCATTTCCCAAACTGGAAAACCGAAGCCGAAAAATATCTTTGTATCAAACGAAAAAAAATGATACAGGGGTATATTGACCTTATCAAAGTTGTTTTGATTGAATACGAATACCCCAGCGAAATAGAACAAAAGGCGGTTGAAAGCGTAAGGGCTGAACTTACTGAACAACTTGAATACTGGAATAATGAATTGAAAGCCTTACCACCTCAACCGATAAAAACAAAAGCAGATATATTAAAGGAACAATTGAGCCAATACGGTTTTTTTGAACTTGAAAAAGTAAAAACACTTTCAGAACAAAGCAAGGTTTCAATAATTGAAAAAATAGCTGAAAGCGGTTTGCCTTATGCAATTGCAATGTTTGATTACTTACAGTTTATTCCATATTTAGAGAAAAAGCATTTTGATAGCAAGTATAAATTAAATAGAGAGGTTTCAAAATGGTTTGATAGCGACAAGGAAGGACGAGCAGTAAAAGGTAATATAAGTTCATTATTAAAGAATACCACCGAAAATAAAGACCGTTATACAGCCTACAAACACAAAGAAAATGTAATAAAAGACTATGAACTATTAAAATAGGGCGTACCCCCTTATTGTTGCCCCTAAAAGCCCCCTATACCATTGCAAAGAATTACAAACAAAATTCTTTAAGCAATGGAAAATTTAACATTTGACAAGTTGCCCGAAGCGGTAACAATGCTAACAAAAGAAGTTAGCGAATTGAAACGCCTGTTAATTGAAAAACAGGAACAACCCACCACCGACCAACCGGAACAGCTTTTAACCATTCAGGAAGCAGCCGAATTTTTGAGCCTTACAGTTCCCACAATGTACTCAAAGGTATCAAAAGGCGAATTACCTGTAATGAAGCGAAGCAAACGCCTGTATTTTTCCCGTACCGAATTACTGGGATACCTTAAAGACGGGCGTAAAAAGTCAAACGCTGAAATTGAGCAGGAAGCCAAAGCGTATTTGTCTAACAATAAAAAAGGGCTGAACAATGGAAAGTAACCAAAGAACAGCCCCTAACTTTTTGCATAAAGGACAAGGCAAAAGTACGAATTTTAAGGCACAAATGAAAAGGGTATTTGCAGCCCCTTACAGGCAGCCCAAAACTATGTTAATGGTTTCTATTGAAACAGGCATTTTGAGGGCTAATATTTGCCGTTACATTGCTGAATGGGAAAAAGAAAACCGTATTTGTATAGTACGGAAAGGCATTTGCCCAATTTCAAAACACCGTGCAGGGTTTTACACCACCAACCCCGAATTGTTCCCGGCTATTGTTGAACCTTCAAATACTGTTAAGCTATGAAACTAAACCCCGTATTTGATGACCTCAACAACCCGGCTACTATCTTAAACCACGTTGAGGAACTAAAAAGCAAAAGCGAAGCAACCCCACACGCTGAAATATTACACCAACTTATTGAACAGTTTGAACCGTTGGATTTTGAAGTATTGGCGTTTCCACAGGCTGAAAAGTTAAGGGAACAACTGGAAAAGGCAGCACCCGGAAGCGAACAGGCAAAGGATATACAAAAGCAGTTGGATAAACTGAAATTGAACCTAAAACATTATTTGGTTTTATCAATTGAAAACGCCTTACAGTTCGCTGAAAAAAACCGTTGGGGCTTATGCAAAAACCACGATTTTATTTACCTGTACAACGGTACGTTTTGGGCTGAAATTGACAAAGAAACATTCCAAAAGTTTTTAGGCGAAGCAGCCGAACAAATGGGCGTTGCTAAGTTTTCAGCAAGGTTTTACCAATTTAGGGAACAGCTATTTAAACAGTTCCTTGCAACGGCATATTTACCCACACCCGAAAGCAATAAAGATACGGTACTGATTAACCTACAAAACGGAACTTTTGAAATAAGCCCACAAGGGACGGAATTAAGACCATTTGACCGTTCGGACTTCATTACCTACCAATTACCATTTGAATACAACCCACAGGCAAAAGCACCATTATTTGAAGCGTATTTGAATAAGGTATTACCCGACCCCGAACGCCAAAGGGTATTATCTGAATATTTAGGCTATGTGTTTATTAAAAATGGATTTGAGGGTTTAAAACTTGAAAAAGCAATGATTTTATACGGTACGGGGCAAAACGGAAAATCTGTATTTTTTGATATAGTTACAGCCTTATTTGGACGTGAAAATATTAGCAACTATTCATTGCAAAGTTTGACAGAGGAAAAAGGATTTTACCGGGCAAAGATTAGCAACAAGTTAGTAAACTATGCAAGTGAAATAAACGGCAAACTGGAAACAAGCCTATTTAAAGCAATGGTTTCAGGCGAACCCGTTGAAGCCTGTTTAAAGTACGGGCAACCCTTTACAATGACTGATTACGCAAAGTTTATTTTCAATTGCAATGAGTTACCCAAAGACGTTGAACATACAAACGCCTATTTCAGACGGTTTTTAATTATTCCTTTTGATGTTACTATAAGCGAACAGGAAAAGGACAGCGAATTAGCAAAAAAGATTGTTGAAAAGGAACTTTCAGGCGTATTCAATTGGGTATTGCAAGGGCTTAACAGATTACTGGAGCAAAAGAAGTTTTCAGATTGTGAAGCAGCCCAACAAGCCGTTGAACAATACAAAATTGAAAGTAACAGCGTACAGATGTTTTTGAATGAAAACGAATACAAAGGCAGTTTAACCAATTACAAGTTAATAAAAGACCTGTACCCGGAATATAGAGCCTTTTGTATTGATGACGGAATGACACCTTTCAAAAAGACCAATTTCATAAAACAGTTACGGGCTTTGAGTTTGGTTGTAGATAGGGTTTCACAAAACCAATTAGCGGTATTTATTGAAGCACCGGGACTAAGTTTTTAACGCAAATAAAAAAGGTTTTTTCAATGAGTAACTTTAGTAACTTTAGTAACCAACCCTACCGATACAGTTTTGAAAAAGGCAGTAAAAAGCACCGTTGCCCGAATTGTGGTAAAAAACGGTTTGTAAGGTATATTGATACCCAAACGGGCGAATACTTACCCGAACAGTACGGACGTTGCGACCGTGAAGCAAATTGCCCACAGCAAGAATATAACAACCCATACAAAGACGGGTACGCAAAACAGTTTGGGAACAGGAACAGGGCAACCGTTCGGAAATTCCGATAAGTTGGAAACCTCAACCCAAAAAGAAAACACCACAGCCCCCACCTGAACCCGTATTTTTTGACTTTGAAACATTCAAACAAACATTACAGCCCGAACGCTATGAAAAGAACACGTTTATACAAAACCTATTTTTTAGGGTACAATTTCCCTTTGAAGTTGATGAGGTTACAAAGGTTATTCAGTTGTACCGATTGGGGACGGTTGCAAATGGTTACAGAGCAGGGGCAAATACTTTTCCTTTTATTGATATAAAGGGTAATGTAAGAGCCGTTCAGGTTAAGCAGTTTGACGAACAAAACCACACCACAGGCACGGACTTTTTACACTCAATAATTGAAAAGCACCACACCCGAAACAATAAGCCGTTGCCCGAATGGTTGGAAGCGTACACAAAGCAAGATAAACGAATTTCCTGTTTATTTGGCGAACACCTTTTAAGCAAGTACCACAGTAACCCCGTTGCGTTGGTTGAAGCCCCAAAAACAGCCGTTTACGGTACATTGTATTTTGGTTTACCCGAAACACCTGAAAGCCTTATTTGGTTGGCAGTTTACAATAAAAGCAGTTTTTCTTTTGACAAGCTGAAAGTATTACAAGGGCGTTTTGTGTATGTATTTCCCGACCTTTCAAAAGACGGTAACACCTTTAAAGAATGGGAAACCAAAGCCAAAGAATATGAAAGCCGTTTACCCAGTACACGTTTTATATTTTCGGACTTACTGGAGCAGAAAGCAACACCCCTACAAAGGGAACAAGGGACGGACATTGCGGACGTGTTAATTTTAAGAGATTGGCGAGATTTTAGGAAACAACCTATTCAGAAACAACCACCACAGCTCGAACCTGAAAAAGTTACTAAAGTTACTAAAGTTACCCACCAACAAAACATTATTTTTTCACACGTTGAACCATTGCCAAAAGTTGAGGTATTCAAAACTGAACGAATTGAACAGCCCCAAAACTGGAGCAATGATATTGCAGAACTTGAAAACTACTTTGCAAGTATTGATCTACCAACCCAACCCGTAAAGCTGAACAGGTGCAGCACAATAACGGATTGTTCCCTATTCATTGAAAGCCACTTTGCCACCGTAAAAGCGAACAACGGCAAACGAACCTTTTTACCCTACCTGAACAGATTACAGGAATTAAAACAAGTATTAACCATAAATTCAAATTGATATGAGTGCAAAAACAAAAGAACAGGTTTTAACAATGGGTTTACGTGAAACCCTTAAAAACATTATGCAAAAGGAAATTGAAAAGCTACCTGAAACACTTGAAGCATTAGACCCAAAGGAGCGTTTGAATGTAGTTTGTAAACTTATGCCGTACATATTCCCAAAGGTTGAAACAGTACACCCCACAGAGGGCGAACCCTTACAGTTTGGCAATTGGTAATATTTCAAAGTTCCTTAATGATTTAGGTTTCATTTTCAAAATAAATTTCAAATGCCAAAGCCCCATACATTCCCAACCCTATACAATGAAGCGTTGCAAATACATATTTCAAAGTTGAAAGGTTGGGGCTACCTCAACCCTGAACAAATTAAAAGCGGTACAATTACTTGGAGCAGGAACGGAAACCCCACAGGCAGTATTTCAATTAAGGTAAACACCCACAGCGAACAACCATACATTGAACTGGATTACAAATACAGAGATGAACCCCGAAACTACAAAGTAAGTTTAGTTTCTATGCCGTCCAATTTAGGTAAGGGGCTTATTTGGTATTTCCTTTGTCCTGAAACAAACAAGCGTTGCCGTAAACTGTATTCAATAGGCGGTTACTTTTTACACCGTGAAGCGTTTAACGGTTGTATGTACGAAACACAAACCCAAAGTAAGAAGTACAGGCAACTGGATAAAACATTAGGGGCGTATTTCAAAATTGATAATCTATACAGCGAACTGTATAAAAAGAATTTCAAAAAAAACGTATGCAGGTAAACCAACCAAAAAGTATTTGCGAATAATGGAACAAATACAGAAAGCTGAAAGCATACCATACCACGAAATTGAACGGGCAATGTTAAATTGAAATGTTAGCCGGAAAGTTTCTTATTTCCCGTCCGGGAAGTACTCAAAATAAAAACTGTAATTTTGCCCCGAAAGGGGCTTTTTAATGTAGTAATGTACCTTATTTGTACCCTGTAAACGTAAAGTACTGATAATCAATCTAAGTTATATTTTGTATCGGAAAGTAAATACCTTTCTTTTGTTTGCTAAGTGTTTGTTTTTATTGGTGAATATAAATAGAAATAGGATTGTAGATGAGGGCACTTGACTTTTACCTATTTATCAAAATCATTTTTTATCAAATAAAGAAAATGCTTATCTTGATGAATTCAAAAAAATAATGGTTGAAACAAATATTTCTTTTAATTCTATAGCTAAAAATAGTTTGTAATAAAATGAACGCCAATAGTAGTGTAGTCAAGGTAGTAAAACGTATGGTACTCTTAATGAAAAATAAAAGAATTGTATAATATTCAAGAACAGCTTATCCTCAGCACAAAAGAAAATAAAATCGATGAGAGAAGGCGCTGCAAATGGGTTTATTATATTCGCTTCAGTGGGAATGTAAGGAAGATGGTGATTGAGTGATTGAGTGATTAAGAATTAAGAGTAATACGATTGTTGCAACAATCACTAAGAATAAGGAGGACATTTCGCAAATATAAAAAGCATTGAATGGTTTAAAATTCAATGCTTTTTTAAGCTTATACAGCAAAAGATTACTTTTAAAATTGCTCTAGATTTGAAAAGAAAAACGCAGCCTCTATTTGAGCGTTTTCATCACTATCACTACCATGCACTGCATTTTCTCCCATACTTTTTGCAAACAGTTTTCTTATTGTACCCTCTTCAGCTTTAGAAGGATCGGTGGCTCCAATTAACTTTCTAAAATCAGCAACTGCATTTTCTTTTTCCAAAATAGCAGCAACGATATGCCCACTACTCATGAAGTCACAAAGTTCGCCATAAAAAGGTCTTTCACTATGTACAGCATAAAATGAACCTGCTTTTTCAGCTGAGAGTTTTGTCATTTTCATAGCTTTAATTCTAAATCCGGCTTCGTTGATTTTTGCAAGTATTGCACCGATATGTCCCGCTTGTACTGCATCGGGTTTTATCATTGTAAATGTAATGTTTGACATATTTTTATTTTTGAGTTTGCAAAAGTAGATTAAAACTATATCTAAAACTCAAATTTTGCTCATAAAAATAAAAAATTAACGAAGGATGTTTTTATTATTTTTCATCAAAAAATCCCATTTTCGAAAATTTCTCAATTCGATTTGTAATACGTGTTTCAGCATCTAATTTAGAAAGATCTTTAATATTTTTTTCCAAATATTTTTTAACAATAGCAGCCATTTGTTCTGGATGTCGATGAGCACCACCTAAAGGCTCTGCTATCACATCGTCAACTAAGCCAAACTCTTTCATATGCGTAGATGTAAGTTTTAATTCTTCGGCTGCTTTTTCTTTAAAATCCCATGTACGCCATAAGATACTAGAACAGCTTTCGGGTGAAATCACCGAATACCAAGTATTTTCGAGCATGGCTACTTTGTCGCCAATTCCAATACCTAAAGCTCCCCCACTTGCCCCTTCACCAATAACCACACAAATAACCGGAACTTGTAAGTTGGTCATTTCATAAAGGTTACGAGCGATTGCTTCTCCTTGACCTCTTTCTTCAGCTTCCAAACCGGGATAGGCTCCAGGTGTATCAATAAAAGTAATAATCGGTTTATTAAATTTCTCTGCCATTTTCATCAACCGCAAAGCTTTCCGATACCCTTCTGGATTAGCCATTCCAAAATTTCTTAATTGACGCATTTTGGTATTCAAGCCCTTTTGATGCCCTATTACCATGACAGATTGATTTCCTAATTTAGCAAATCCACCTACAATGGCTTTATCATCTCTTACATTTCGGTCTCCGTGCAGTTCTAAAAAATCTGAAAAAATATTTTTAATATAATAGAGTGTGTAGGGTCTATCGGGATGCCTGCTCAGTTGAACCTTTTGCCATTCAGTTAAATTAGAATAAATCTCTTTTTGAGTTTCTTCAATTTTTTCTTCAATTTTTTTTATACTATCATTCATGCCCACTTTCGTTTTTTCTCCCATTTCTTTTAGCTTTTCTATCTCCTCAGCTAGTATTGCAAGTGGTTTTTCAAAATCTAAATATTGCATATTGTTTATTTTGAAATGTAAACCTACAAATAAAATAGTGAAATTTTAAAAAATGCTTCAATTAGATTTTGATTATTTTAAAAGTTGATTATCTTTGCACTCCATTTTAACACGAGGATCGGTAGTTCAGTTGGTTAGAATGCCGCCCTGTCACGGCGGAGGTCGCGGGTTCGAGTCCCGTCCGGTCCGCAAAATAAAACGCTCAAACGTAGAAATATCAACGATTTGAGCGTTTTATTTTTTAGCCTAATTGGGTTAAAACATTTTATTTAATTCCTCTTTGGTTTAGGGCATTTTGAAATTTTTTAGCATTCACCAAATGTTCTGAGTAGGTGCTTGCAAAATTATGATAGCCACTAAAATCTTCTTTTGCACAAAAAAACAAATAGTTAGTTTCTGCTGCATTTAATACGGCATCAATGCTTTTTTCAGACGGTGTGCAAATAGGGCCTGGCGGTAATCCTATTTTAAAGTAGGTATTATAAGGTGATTCATATTTCAGATGCACATTCAAAATTCTTTTTAATGAAAAATTACCAATCGCAAACTTCACTGTAGGGTCTGCTTCTAGTTTCATTCCTTTTTTATACCGATTAATATACACACTTGCAATATTGGGCTTTTCATCATTTTTATTCGTTTCCTCTTCCACTATTGATGCAATAATGCTCACCTGCACAGGTGTTAGGTTTAATTGTTTTGCTTTTGCAATTCGAGTTTCGTTCCAAAATTTATTGGTATAAGCAGTCAATTTTTCAAAAACTTTTTTTGGTGGTGTATTCCAATATACTTGATAGGTGTTGGGTAGTATCAACACTTGAATTTGATTAGAATCAATTTTATTTTCTTGCAAAAATTGTGTATCAATAAATAAAGATTTCCATTTATCCGTGTCTGGTTCTAATTGTGAAGACAATTTATTGATGATATCCTCTTTTGTTCGCAGTTTGTTGATGACAAGCTTCACTGGGCTTTGATGACCTTGCTTCAGCATCTTGACTATCTCAAAATTCCCCATTCCTTTTTTAATTTCGTAGCGTCCTGCATGAATATTTTTAGGCAAAGACATCAAGGAGGCCACTTGTTGAAAGGTGGAAATATTTTTTAAAAAGCTGACTCGTTTTTAAATCTTCAATAAGGTTGTCGTACTGACTTCCGGTTTTAATATAAAAATATTCTTTATCGTTTTGACTTTGGGTATTGGATGCAAAAAGGAAAAAATAAGCCGTAATGATTAGGGCTATCGTTACAAAAAGTAGGATGGGTTTTAATTTCATATTAGATGTCAAATTTATTTCAAAATTCCTTGTACAGAGCGAATCAAACTATCATTTGGGTCTATTTGGTAAGCTTTTTCCCATGCAGATTTTGCTTTGGGCAAGTCTTGTGCATTATACGAAAATCCGCCTAAGTCGTACCAATAGCGGGCTATCGTTGGATTTAAATCGACTGCCTTTTGGATATATTTTTGACCTTCTTTCCAATTTTGTATTCCTCCAAATTCATACCCTTTTTTGTAATATGAATTAGCTAAAAGTTCAAAATACATTTTTTTATTTGGATGGCTTGGATACATCTTAAATGCTTTGTCCCAACATTCACTCGCCTTGTCTAAGCTATCAATTTTAGCATAGGCAATTCCTAAATTTAAAAAGCCATTTACAAAGCCTGGATGTAGCGTGACAGCCTTTGTGCCATATTGAATTGATTTTAAAATATACTCTTTTTCTTTCGATTTATTTTTAGGCATTTCGGACAAGTCGATACATCTTGATGCAGCATTTCCATTTAGTGCAATACTTTCGGGCATTGTTTCCACATCAGTCAAGGCTAAAGTAATATCGTTTTGCCATGCAAAATTTCTCGAATATGTTTTTATTGAATAGAGTAATAAAATAGGAATGGTTATCAAAGCTGGAACTGCTGCGTTTTTCGACTGAATACCGACCCAATAAATTCCATAACCTAGCAACATACAAAACCCTAGTGAAGAGTGAAACACTAGCCGTTCGCCCATTGTAGCTCCTACATTGAAAACTAAATTGGTTACAAGTAAAATGGTTAATAAATAAAATGCGATTGCAAACGACACCCAACTTTTTTTCTTAAAGAAAATGATTCCTCCAATGATAGTTAATATCAATAAAATAATGGCTGACCATACTAAAGGGTCACTAAAATTTTTGTATGGAATTGAGTTGTATCCGTAATCACAACTCAGTGGGTGAGGAAACAAAAGAAGTAAAAAGTATTTGAGATAGATAAATAATTTTGTTGCCATTTTTTGATTTTCATCAGCCAACAAATAAGGATTATTCATCAATTCGGTGTCTTGAAGATTCGATTCTCCAATAACTATGCTGCTTCGAATGGCATAATAAATTCCAAAAACAATCAATAAGCCGACGAACATTGGAATATATTTTGACACTTGAAATTTTTCTTCTGAAAATAAATACAAGGATAATGGAATTAAGATAAGCAGCGTAGCTCCATATTCTTTAGAAAGTAGTGCACATAAAAACGAGATGAATAATAAAATTAAAAAATTTAAAGTTTTTTTGGATGGCATATTTGTGAGCTAATAATAATGAAAGCATCATAAACAAGAATGACATAATTTCATCGCGGCTTTTAACATTTGCTACCACCTCGGTGTGAATGGGATGTGCTAAAAATAATAAAGAAATGATGAATGCAAGCAGTTTATTCTTTTTAAAAACGACATTACTTAAAAACAGAAAAAGAAAAGAAACTGATGCAATATAAAGAAGTACATTATTAATATGCCTCATCCCAAAGCCTTTTGAGCGAAAATCTTTATCATTGAATAAGCCATCTTTATTAATATCTTCGGATGGATCTTCGATTCCATTTTGATTCGTATCCCAAATATTTTGTTCAAAATTTGCATTATCTCTTGTTCCGATAAACTCTTGTTCTATGGCAAAAGTAGCCACCGACAAAGGGCGATAACGCCCACCGGCCAACTGAGCAGTCGTGTTCATTTGTTTGTAAAAACTATCAAATAAATCTTTGCTAAAAATATCAGTCATTCCTTTCGTACCTTGTAAGACATATTCATTTTTGCAAATCACAATATCATCATCTAATGCAAATTGAGCGTTGAATGTGTTGCTGTAAATTCCTAGACTCAAAAGAGCGAACACCACATAAGGAATCCAACCGCTAGTCATTTTTTCATACCATTTCATCGGAGTTGAATGGTGAGGCATGGTTTTTTGTTCTTGTTCATGCTGAAGCGGAGTTGCTTGATGGCTTATATTTTTTTTCTTTTTACTTTTTGACATCTTTTAATAAACATTTCAGAGAAGTTAAAAATAAGAAGTATTTCGATTTTATTATTTATAAATTTTGTTCAAGATATTGATAGGCTGCTTCCATGATAAAAAAACTTCCCGTTATTAAGATTGTATCATCGTTTTCGGCCTGTGAAATTGCTTGTTTGATTCCCTCTTTAATCAAAGGATAAGCATCTCCAACCAATTGCTGCTCTTGAGCTTCGGACATTAAATCTTTTGCTTTTTTGGCTCTTGGTATTTCTGCATTGACAAAATAATACTGTGCTTGTTTAGGAAATATTTTCAAAATAGATTCAATATCTTTATCCTCTACAAATCCCATCACAATGTGCAACTTTCCTTTTAGTTGTTTTAAAACTTGTGAGATTAATTCTTTAACGCCGGCTTCGTTATGTGACACATCAAGAATGATAGTTGGATTGCTCGACATAATATCAAACCGCCCTTTGAAAGTAAGATTTTTTTTGGCATCTTGAAAAACAGTTTCATAATCAATGTTTGATAAATCCCATTGACGAGTTTTTAAAATTTCGATGGCATTCAAAACAGTTATGCAATTTTTCCATTGATATTCTCCCAACAAATCGGTATGCACATTGATAATTTCCATTTCGGATTTATCAACGATTTTAAATGTCTGTGTTGGATAATTGAATGATTGGAAAGCCAACTCATAACGTTGATCGGCAAAAAATAGTGGACTGTTATGTTGAATTGCTTTTGTAATAAATATTTTTTCCGTCTGAGAATCTGTTTCACCAATTAAAACAGGAGTGTTCTGTTTAATAATTCCTGCTTTTTGAGTTGCAATTTCTTCAATCGAATTCCCTAATAAATTAGTATGATCTTTACTGATATTTGTAATAATCGAAATTTCGGGAGTGATAAGGTTCGTACTATCCAAAAGCCCACCCAGACCGACTTCTACAATGGCAATATCAATGTTTTGTTTTGCAAAATAATCAAAAGCCATCGCAACCGTCATTTCAAAAAAGGAAGGCTTCACATACTCAATCAATTGTTTATGGTTTTCGATAAAATCAATAACATGTTCTTTTGAAATTTTATCTGCATTTATTTGAATTCTTTCTCGAAAATCAAACAAATGAGGACTTGTATATAATCCAGTTTTGTAACCTGCTTTTTGAAAAGCATTTGCCAACATATTGCTACAACTGCCTTTCCCATTAGTGCCAGCAATATGCACACTCTTAAACTTCTGATGTGGGTTATCTAATTGTTCACACAAGATTCTAATATTTTCCAAATCGGTTTTATATGCAAGAGTTCCAATTCTTGTATAGATAGGTAATTGCTGATACATCCATTCTAATACTTCTTGATATTTCATTTCATATTTCATTTTAAAAAAAATTTCAGTCCCTGTATAATTTGTTCAAACTCAGAAAGGATCATGGCTGTAGCTCCCCAAACTACTTGGTTTTGCTGCAAAATATAAGCTCGTGCTTTTACTTCCATTTGATAATTTGTTTTTACCAATCGCAATTGCTTATGCTGCTCATCAAATAAATATTCTAAAGGCACAATTAATACTTCTTTGACTTCTTTTTGAGAGATTGAAATTTTAATTTTATCATAGTCAATAAAGCCAACTGTGGGATTCACTACAAAATTACTTGCCGGAATATACAATGGAGTTAAATGTCCCATCACATGAATATGCTCTCTTGCAATTCCAATTTCTTCTTCACATTCACGCAAAGCTGTATCGGTAAAATCTTTATCATATTTTTCCATTTTACCACCGGGAAAACTAATTTGACCACTATGTGCATTGCCATCTTCTGTACGCTGTATTAGCAATAAATTCCATCGCTTTTCTTTCAAAAAAAGCAAAAGTAAAACTCCACTTTGTTTTGCATTTTCTGGTGGTAAAATATTTGATTTTCGATTTGCACTTGCCATTAAAAATTGAGCTTCAAAACCAGGTAATTTTTGACTCATTCTATTTTTGATTTCAAGTAAAAATTGTTCCATCTTTTACTGATTTAAGTGAAGCAACACTACATTTTCAATATGATGTGTATGAGGAAACATATCAACTGCCTGCGATTGAATAGCGGTATATGATTTTTGCAAAATTTGTAAATCTCTAGCTTGGGTAGCAGGATTACAACTGACATAAACTATTTTTTCACTTCTAATTTCTAATAATTTTTCAAGCAATTGCAAATGGCAACCCGCTCTAGGTGGGTCTATCACCACAATATCAGGATGTCCGTGCTTCTGAAAAAAATCATGATTACATATTTTAATCACATCACCGGCATAATAAGAAGCATTTTCGAGCTGATTGCATTTTGCATTGATTTTGGCATCTTCAATCGCATCCGAAACGCTTTCAACTCCTACTATTTTCTTCACTTCATTTGAAAGAAAAATACCGATACTACCGGTTCCACAATATAAATCATAAAGCGTTTCATTTCCTTTACAATCTGCAAAACGTTTCACTACATTATACAGTTCAACTGCTTGTGTTGGATTTGTTTGAAAAAATGATTTTGGACTGATATTAAACTTAAAATTTTCTAAACGTTCCTCTATATATTTTTCACCTGCAAATAAATGAACTTCCAAATCATAAATTGTGTCGTTCCACTTGGTATTGATAGTATAATTCAGTGAAGTAATTTGAGGAAATTGATGATGCACGGCTTCTAAAAGTTGGCGAATCTTCTCTTCGTCGTGCTCGGCAAATATAATATTTACTAAAATTTGGTTGATAGAACTGACTCTAATGACAAGATTTCTCAGAAAGCCTTGATGTGCCTTCATATCATAAAATGAAAATGCCTGTTGAAGTGCGAATGTTCTGATGAAATTTTTAATTGCATTACTCGGCTCGGCTTGCAAATGACATTGCGAAATGTCAATCACTTTGTCAAAAAATTTTGGAGCATGAAAACCCAATACGTTTTTTTCAAAAGCGATGTTTTCATTCAATTGCTCCTTAGGAATATATTGTTTATTTGAAAAACTAAATTCCAATTTATTACGATATTCAGTTAACTTCTCGCAAGCTTTAATAGGAAAAAACTCTCCCACTTCCACATGGCCAATCCGTTGGAGTTGGTCTTTGACCTGTTGTTCTTTATATTCTAATTGATATGAATAAGGGAGCATTTGCCATTTACAGCCTCCACAAATTCCAAAATGCTTACAAAAAGGAGTCTGTCTGATAGTTGAAAACGAAACAAAATGGGTTGGATAAGCCTCAGCCCAATCCTTTTTACTTTTAGTCACTTGCACATCCACCACATCGCCCGGCACAACACCTCCTTCCACAAAAATAACTTTTTCTTCATGCTTTGCAATACATTTCCCTTCAGCTGCATACTTTTCGATGAGTAAATGTTCTATTCTATATTTTTTTCTTGATGCCATAAAAAAAGATGCTGCTTAAATAATTTATATTTTGTTTAAAATTTAATCATCTGTTAAAGTGTGCAAATTTAGTAATAATGATTTTTATAACTCCGTCTTATTTAATTAATTTCGTACACTTATTTTTAAATCTAAACAATTTATGCATTTAAAACAATTGAGCTATTCCAAACAACTCTTTTCAAAAATAAAATCAACCTTCATTCTTTTAGTAGTTTTCTCATTGACGCTACTCTCTTTTCAATCAAAAGCTAAAAATGGATACCAAATAAAGATCAAATTTAATGACGTGACCGACTCTACTATTTTGCTGTGTCACTATTATGGCAAAGCCAGTACCGTATTTATAGACGACTCCACCAACCTCAATCACAAAGGCGAAGCCACTTTCAAGTCAGATAAAAAAATAGAAGGCGGCATCTACATGATTTTGTTTAAAAACAGAATGACTTCTATGGAAATTATTCTTTTGAATGGTGATGATTATTCTTTTGAAGTATCTAAAAATGATATTTATAATACTGCAAAATTTACAGGAAAAACAGAAAACAACATCTTTTATGATTACCAAAAATATTTGACAAAATATGGAATGCAATATCAAATGATTGAATCCGAATTAGGTCGTGCTAAAACGAAAAATGATTCGACGGCTGTCAATGAAAAACTGATTGCTAAATCTCATGAGCTCATTCAATATCGAAATAAATTTAGAGATGAACATCCCAACACTTTTATTGCTAAACTCTTTAATGCTTTGGAAGAACCTGAAATTCCAAAAGAGTTGCCATTAAAAGAAGATGGCTCTAGGGACTCTACCTATCCAAGAACAGTTTATGTTGCAAACTATTGGAATACTTATGATTTTAAAGACGATCGATTGATTTACACTCCAATTTATGAAAGAAAATTAGATGATTATTTGACCAAGTTTGTCATTCCAATTCCAGATTCTGTCATTAAAGAATCTGATAAATTACTCAAAAAAGCAGAACATGCTAACGAAACTTTTAAATATACTTTATGGTATCTAACTCGCTGGAGCGAAACCAGTAAAATCATGGGAATGGACGAAGTGTTTGTTTACCTAGTTGAAAATTATTATATGAAAGGAAGAGCATTTTGGGTTGACTCTGCACAACTTGCCAAATACGTCGAACGAGCTCAGAAAATAGCCCCAAACATGATAGGCCAACCTGCTATGAACCTCCGTGTGATGGACACTTCCAGCACCAAAAACATTTCACTCTATGATATCAATGCCGATTACACGATTCTCATGTTTTGGTCGCCTACGTGTGGACATTGTAAAAAAGAAATGCCTATTTTTGACTCACTCTATAAAAAAGTTTTAAAAAAATACAATGTGAAAATGTTTGCTTTTGAAGCAGATGATGAAACCCAAAAATGGAAAGATTTTATTAAAGAAAACAAATTAAGCGAAGGTTGGATTCATGTACATGATCCAAACAGGACTTCAAACTTCCGTTCATTTTATGATGTGTATAGCACCCCTACCATTTATTTGTTAGACGATAAAAAAAATCATTCGAGGAAAACGCATCAGTCATGAAAATATAGTTGGACTTATCGAATGGTTAGACAAAAAGAAAAATAACGAGAACGTCAAATAAATAATAATATATTACTCCTTTTATCAAAAAAACAAGAATCTTAATATAAATAGAAAATGAAAAAATACAATTTAATTCTCATTTTGATTGCACTAATTACAAACATCTATTCCACTCAAGCTCAAAAAAATAGCACCCCCGATGCCGTTCTGTTCCATTATGGAAACAATACAGTGATGAAAAATGAGTTTCTGAGAATGTACACAAAAAATATCAACAATCAAAAGCCAGACTATAGCGAAAAAGCATTAAGAGAATACATCACATTATTTGCTCGATTTAAAATGAAAGTAACCGAAGCTGAAAAATTACAATTGGACACTCTACCCAATATTCAGAGTGAACTTTTTTCATACAGACAACAACTTGCTAAAACCTATTTGACCGACAAAGAAGTGATGGATAAATTAGTAAAAGAAGCATACGAAAGAAAGAAAAAAGATGTTCGAGTGAGCCATATTTTAATATCAATCCCGAGAGGGGCAAGCGATACAGAAAAAGTATATCATAAAGTAGATAGCATTTATAAAGCCATCTTAAATGGTGCCGATTTTACGAACATTGCAAAACACGTTAGTGAAGATAGACAATCAGCCACCAATGGGGGCGATATTGGCTATTTTTCAGTGCTGCAAGTGGTGTACCCTTTTGAAACGGCTGCATACGAAACTCCTATCGGAAAATTGGCAAAACCTTTTAGAACTGTTTATGGCTATCATATTTTGAAAAAATTAGATGAAAGACCAGCAAGAGGCGACATACAAGTGGCTCAAATAATGATTAATGTAAAAGAAAGTAAAGGTGTAGAAGGAGCCGAAAGTGCTAAAAAACTTGCAGATTCTCTTTATTTCCAACTTAAAAAAGGAGCCAATTTTGAAGATTTTGTTGAAAAATTCTCTGATGATAAATTTTCAAAAAATACAAAAGGCGTTTTGCAAACAATCTCAGTAGGCCAAATGGTTACTGAGTTTGAAGATGCTGCATTTAATCTAAAAACAATAGGTGAAATTTCTTCACCTGTTAAAACTAAATTTGGTTATCATATCATCAAACTCATTAAAAAATTACCATTAAAACCATACGATAGCGTTAAAACAGACCTTGAAAAACGAATTGAAAAAGATGGTCGTATTGATGTAGCTAAACAGCAATATACTGAAAAACTAAAAGCAAAACTCCATTACAAAGATTATCCAAATGCCCTCACTGAGCTGATTAATCAAATACCAGATAGCACCCTTTCTAATGGAAGTTTTAGAGGAACCAATTACAAAAAATATAGCTCCAAATTATTTGAAATGGATGGAAATATCGTATTCACTCAAGCTGATTTTGCTAACTATATCGACTCCTACACCAAAGGTCGAATGTACGGAGGTAAAGAAAGTGCATTACGTTCATTGTTTAAAAACTATGTCGATAAAGTATTAAATGATTACCAAGAAAATAAATTAATTGATGACAATGAGGAGTATCGAAGTTTATTGACTGAATACAAAGACGGAATAATTATTTTTGACTTAACAGAAAAACATGTTTGGAACAAAGCAACTCAAGACACAACAGGAATGAAAACCTATTTTGAAAATAATAGGAACAAATATATGTGGGGACCTGCCATCAAAGCAGACCTATACAGAAGTGCAGATGAAACCGTTGCGAAAGCGGTTGTGAAAATATTAAACAAAAATATCAATTCTCCTCAAGATGAAGTTGCAAAAGAAGTGAATGGCGATGGCACTCAAAAATAAACTGGTGTATGAAAGCGGAAAATTTGAACAAAATAAATTCCCAGCTAAAACCAAATTTGAAGCCGGGAAATATGTTCCTTACTATAAAAATGATGATGGCACCTATTCAATCATCAACGTAAAAGAAGTATATAATACTCCAACTCAAAAAACGCTTACTGAGGCTAGAGGCTATGTCATTTCAGACTATCAAGAATATCTTGAAAAAAAATGGATTAGTGATTTAGAAACAAAATATCCAGTGACAATTAATGAAAAAACACTGAAATCTATAGTGAAATAATTAGTCTAAAGCGCGACCAACAGATGATAAAAGCAGATTGTTTATTAGAACAATCTGCTTTTATTTTTACAACTATTCAAAAAACGCCACATCATTACATATCCTTTTGATGAAAGTAATTTGATATTTCTTTTTATAAACATCAAAATATTAAGGATTGATTTATAAATTTGCAGGATGAATTATCCTTTAATAAAAATCCCTGAACGAACAAGTAACCCAAGAATTGATGGACTTACAATGGTGATGGATAAAGGGCTCAGCATAGGGGAAACTAAAAATTTTATTTCAATTGCGAAACCGTATATCGATTTAATTAAACTTGGGTTTGGCACCTCAATGGTTACGCCAAACATCAAAGAGAAACTAAAAATATATGCCGATAATGAAGTGCCTGTATATTTAGGTGGCACCTTATTCGAAGCTTTCCTCATTCGAAACCAAGTGAATGAATACATTGCAATGGTTAAAGATTTTGGATTGAAATATGTAGAAATTTCAGATGGCTCTATTACCATCCCACACAATGAAAAATGCGGTTTTATTGAAAAATTTTCAAAACATTTTAATGTTTTAAGTGAAGTTGGAAGTAAAGATGCTGAAAAAATAATTCCTCCTTTTAAATGGATTGAATTAATGAAATCAGAACTAGAAGCTGGAAGTAAATATGTCATTGCTGAAGCTCGTGAAGCTGGCAATGTTGGGATATATCGAAGCAGTGGCGAAGTGAGAGAAGGACTCGTTCAAGAAATACTCACTCAAATTCCTCAGCAAAGAATTATTTGGGAAGCACCTCAAAAAGCACAACAAGTTTATTTTTTGAAACTTTGTGGCTGCAATGTAAACCTTGGAAATATTGCTCCTAATGAAATAATTCCGCTCGAAGCTACTCGAATTGGCTTACGTGGCGATACATTTATGCTATACCTGGATAAGGAATGAAAAAATATGGCTTAATAGGATTCCCTTTAGGAAACACCTTCTCAGAGAGCTATTTTAAAAAAAAAATTTAAAGCTCTGAAATTGAATAATTCATATTCCAATTTTCCAATTCAGGATTTGCGGAATATTCGCTCAGTCATAGCCCCACTTGATCTTGAAGGCTTTAATGTCACCTATCCGCATAAGGAAAGTATTATCAATTATTTAGATGATTTGAGTGATGAAGCAAAAAAAATAGGTGCTGTTAATTGTGTAAAAATTATTGATGACCTATGGATAGGGTACAATACAGATGCCTTTGGATTTGAAGTGTCTTTACGCCAATTTATACCTAAAAGTTTTAAAGGCACTGCTTTGATTATCGGAAATGGAGGTGCTGCTAATGCCGTTAGATTCGTTTTGCAAAAACTGCAAATCCCTTACCAATCGTGTAATCGAACCGAAAAAAAAGATTGTATCTCCTTTGATAAAATTGATAAGAAATTAATAGGCCAACACCAACTCATTATACAAACAACTCCATTAGGAATGGGCAACTTGTGTAATAGCTATCCACCCATACCTTACGAAGCACTCACACCGAATCATTATGCTTTTGATTTGGTTTACGTTCCTAGCAAAACCTTATTCTTAATGCAGTGTGAACTACATCACGCTACTATCAAAAACGGCTTTGAAATGCTAATTCTTCAAGCTGACAAATCCTACGAAATTTGGAATAGCTGATTAATTTTCGCTTTGCTTAGGCTCAACCAAGGGCATTTCAGGTTGCTCCTTGATGCTTTTAAAACCTCCTAAAATATTTCGGATATTGTGGTAACCTTCTTTTTTAAAAAAAGATGCTGCGATGACCGAACGATAACCTCCCTCGCAATGAATATAAATATTATCATTCTCTTCAAAACCTGCAATAATAGTAGAATCTACAAATTGACTTAGCGGTATATTCACTGCAGATTGTACATGTCCAAGGTTATATTCAGTTTCAGTTCGCACGTCCAGTATCACTAAACGCTTGTCGTAGTTCATATCCATTTTTAATTCATCAGCTTCAACATCAATAATCAAATCAATGTTTTCATTCGCATTTTGCCATGTTTCAAAGCCTCCTTGCAAAAATCCCAGTACCTTAGTGTATTCATTTTTTTTCATTTGCCCAATCATTGACTCTACTTCTCCATTTTCACACACCAATAAAACAGGTTGGGTTTTGGGTATTAACAGCCCTGCCCACTCTTCAAAAGCTCCGCCATTACCGATGTTGATTGAATTTGGGATATAGCCTTGTGTGAATGTAGTTGGATTTCTGCAGTCAAGTATCAATGCTCCGTCTTGCAAATACGTTTTAAATTGTGATAAATTCAGCGATAATTGTTCTTTACTCATCTTTATTTTTTGAATTACTATTTTTTTATTCTATCACTTTTTTAATATGATAATGGGCGTTTGCTTGAGTGAGACAAGTAATCGTTAAATCGTTGATACAAACGTGTTTTGGCAATGTTGCCGTATAAAATACAGCATCTGCAACATCTTCAGGTTTTAAGGGAGTAAATCCTTCATACACCTTTTTAGCTCTTTGCTCATCTCCTTTAAAACGTACGATTGAAAACTCCGTTTCACATGCACCGGGATTAATAGAAGTCACTTTGATACCATAATTCAATAAATCAATTCTCATACTCTTACTCAGTGCATCCACTGCGTGTTTAGTCGCACAATATACATTTCCATTAGGATAGGCATCTTTCCCGGCGGTTGAACTGATATTGACAATATGGCCAAACCCTTGCTCCTTAAAGGTTGGAAGTAATTCTCTCGTTACATGCAAAAGTCCTTTCACATTCGTATCAATCATCACATTCCAGTCTTCATAAAGTCCTTCATCAATACTACTCAAGCCAGAAGCTAATCCTGCATTATTAATTAAAATATCTATCGTTGGAAATATCGTTTTATCAATTTGTCGAATAGCATTTTGAGTTTGCTTCAAATCGGTTACATCAAAACAAAGTGTTAGAATCTTTACATGAAACTCATTTTGCAAATCATTTTTAATTTGTTCTAATCGGTCTTTTCTTCTTCCTGTGAGGATTAATTGGTAATTGTTTTTTGCAAAAATAAACGCACAACTCTTACCGATTCCAGATGTAGCCCCTGAAATAAATACGGTTTTATTCATACTATTCATATTTATCGAATTAAGTTAATATCGCCATTGACCATTTGTTCTTTATTGTTGATATCGACAGCTCTTGCTATCCAAAAGTAAGTCCCTATTTCACAAGGCTTATTAAGATAAGTTCCATCCCAACCTTGTCTAAAATCTTTTGATTTAAAAACCTCTGCTCCCCATCGGCTAAACACTATAAATTCTTTCAGTTCTTTATATCCTGCCGCAATGATTCTAAACACATCATTTACGCCATCTCCATTTGGAGTAAATGCATTAGGCGCAATTATATAAGGTCCATCTGCAACTGTAATATTGATATCATCACTTCCTATGCATCCATTTGCTGTCACACCATCCAAGGTATATTTGTAAATTCCAACCGTTGGAAAAATCGCATTGGGGTCAGGAACCATATTATTATCTAAGTATGTGGGCGGAGTCCATAAATATTGACTAGCACCTTGTCCATTAAATTGAAATGGAGTGTTGACAATAATCACGGTATCGTTTCCTGCAAAAATATTTACTTTCGGAATACTTAAAGTGTTTGTGAGTGTATCTCGACAGCCATATTTATTTCCAGTAATCAAAGAGATGATATAATCTTTTCCAATATTACTAAAAGTATAAGTTGGGTTTTGCAAACTACTAGTTCCTTCATTATCAAAATTCCATTGCCAAAAGTTTACATTTCCATAAGTAGAAGTTGATAAATCAGCAAAGTGAATTTCTTCACCCGGACAAAGTTTTCCTTGATAAGAAAAATCGGTTTTAAAATCAGGATAAATTTTCACAATTCTCGAAATACTATCAGGGCAAGTTGAACCTCTGTTTACAAAAAGCCTCACGATATAAGTACCGGTGTCCGGATAGGTATATGTAGGTTCAAAAAGATTTGAAGTGTCGCTTGAAATATTATTCACTCCAAAATCCCAATGATAATCGAAGCCGCCAGTACTTTGGTTTTTAAATGTTACCGTATTGGATTTGCAATTGACGATATAGGTGTTTGCTTCTTCTGAAAACTGTGGAATATTAGCTACCACGGCTTTTGAGCAATTAGTAACTACAAATTGAAATTCTCTTTTGGAGGTATTAATCAACTGCCCACTTCGATATTCATCACAACACACATTCACTACAAAACGGCCTTGCATATTAGGAGTTCCGGTAATGATACCCGTTTGTGGGTCTATCTTCAAAATAGGATTTCCGCCCAATGGATTGGAAGAGTTGTAAGGAGCAATATAATTAACTGATTGAATAGATGGAATATTGCCATGTAGAATAGGCTTAGGGTCATTGGCATCTGCTCCTTTTTGTGCATCACAAAAATAATACACTAGCGAATCGCCGTCAGGATCATTAGCTGAGTGGTCATAAATAAAAGGATTATTGATACAAATAATTTGAGGAGGATAATTTTTAAACACTGCACTATTATTGCACATTCCCACATTTCCGGGTACAACACAATAGTAACTAGCTCCAGTAGTTCCCGGATTCATAATATTATTAATCGTTTGGTTTCTACAACAACGCTGAGTGATGATGGTATAATTTTGATTACTTGGTGGAAGTGTTTTGATAAATTTAAATTCCAAGCGATTCAAACAAGTCGCTGGTGGATTATTGATACAATCATTTGAAAAATTAGTAGGTATCGTAAAATTAGTATTATAGAAAATCGAGTCAAATGAATAGAATGAATTCCCTCTATATATTGAGATATAAGCAGGATCATCAGACTGTAAAGCTTGCGGATTTCCTCCTCCTAATTTAGGGTCTAAGCAATCACGATATAAACTTAATGTAAATTCATAGGTATCATTTCCTAAGCATATATAAGTCAAACTTCCTCCCACAATATGAGATGCTTTCATCTGTACAAAAAGCAACACACACACGAATATAAGAAAGATTTTTTTTCATTTTTTACTTTTGTAAAATTAGTTTTTTTATCATTCAAAACCTCTTTACAAAAATTATTTATGCAAATATTAAGATTTTGAGGGCATTCGTACATACTAGTATGGCCAACATTTTCAAACAATTCTAATTTTGACACCTCAGGCAAACTCAACAATTCAAGTGCTTCCTTGTAAGGAATGAGATTATCGTGCTTTCCAAATACAAAAAGAACAGGTACTTTCGATTCTTTCAAAATATCTTTTCTATCTCTTCTTGCAATCATCCCTTTGTAGTAAGCAATGAGAGCTTCCGTTTCGATTGTCAAAGCTGCACTGAGATGGCGTTGTACAAGTTCTGGTATTCTTTGATTGGAATCTTCACTATATAAATTAGGAGTCATCGCTTTTAGAAATGCCTCTTTGCCCCCATTCAGAATTAATTGAATGGCTTTTTCTCGATTTTGAATTTTTTCAGAAGAATCAGCAAGGGCAGTTGAATGGATTAACCCAAATGCGGCAAGACTTTCAGCATACTTTTCGGCATAAGCCAATGTAGCATATCCTCCCATTGAATGTCCACACAAAATTACTTTTTCTAATTTTTCTTGTATTGAAATTTCATGGACAAAATCAGCAATGAGTTCCATGGTCATGTCTTCTTGAGGTAATTGAGAATGAGGTGTACCAGGTATTTCGGGCACTATCAGTCGATAATATTTTTGTAAATTTTCGATTTGGAATTGAAAAATATCAGCAGTCTCACCAAAACCATGTAGGAGAACCAAAGGAAAGCCTTCACCATAAACAGAATAATAGGAATTTGGGAATCGTTTACTATTTAATGAAATCATGTTTTAAATATAAAAAATTTGTTTTTAAATAATGTATTTCTCGAATAAGCATGCAGCCTCCAAAAAAGCAGCAATAGCAGCGGCGTAATTTCAGGAATGAATTTTTGAGGTGAAAAATAGGCATAAAGAATTCCAATAATGAGTATTGAATATGCCTGCTTTGCATACTGTATTTTTTTATCAGAATTGACCAAAATATAATATACAAAAATCAGATGTAATGGAAATGCCCACACTAAATTCAAATTCCAACCACAAACTTTATGCTCAGTGCCTAACCACATCAGTAAAATAAAAATTCCTAATAATCCCATCACTGTAAACAAAATAATATCGAAACCTTTTAAAAGAAATTTCAATTTTGATGAAAGTGATATTAAAACAAAAAGAACAAGTATCATCCAAAAGATGATTAACGGAATGTTTTTAGTGTTCTTCACAAATTGGCCTTGCTCAAGAATAATTTGCTTACTCTTTACTAATTGGTTTCCGTCTAATGTAGTATTATCAAGCCCTTTCATTAAATAATCAGGCAAAAACATACTTTCATTACTCGTCATTTTTCTATCCACAATACTACTCATCAGGATATTGATTCCAACACGTTCCCAATGCAAATTTCTTTCGTAATAATCTAAAATATTTCGAAAACTCAAGCTGTCGCTTGAAATAGCAGGATTGAAACGAATTTTATCTTTAAAAATTTGAGCAAATAAATCCCTTATTCTTGTCGAACAATTATCAAATAAAAAATCATATTTATAATACTTATTTTCTTCTCTCAAATTATTTAATAAAAAATCATAAACCTGCTGAGCCTCTTCTGGCTTAAGGTTGAGTACTTGCTCTTGCACCGAGCGCTTTTCATAAACATACAATTGAATAAAAGAATTAAAATCATCTGCATCTAAATAATAGAGCAGTTTCCCTCTTGTAAATTTCAAATAAAAATCAGGATCACCAAAATCAAAAGTTCCATAATTAAAAACAATATCTTTTCCTGCACAAGTATCCACAACTCTCACTGCACTATGACCATAAATTGAATAAAGCTCATCACCCACCCCACATGTGAGAACACTAATACGAAGCTTGCATGAATCTTGTGCTCTACTTTTTGTAGGAATTATCAAAAAAAAAAGTGCAGACAATATACCAAATGAAAGAACTATTTTTTATCCATTTCATTATCGTGAATAGTTTGGAGATTCTTTGGTAATCACAATATCGTGAGCATGACTTTCTTTCATTCCTGCATTGGTAATTCTAACGAATTGTGCTTTTTGCAATGTCTGAATATCTTTTGCTCCGCAATAACCCATTCCAGCTCGAAGTCCTCCAATAAACTGATGAACAATTTCATTGAGTGTTCCTTTATAAGGCACTCTACCGACAATTCCTTCCGGAACAAGTTTTTTAATATCCTCTTCCACATCTTGAAAATAACGGTCTTTGCTTCCTTCCTGCATTGCTTCAATACTACCCATACCACGATAAGATTTGAATTTTCTTCCTTCATAAATAATCGTTTCTCCAGGGCTTTCTTCAACACCAGCAAACACAGACCCTGCCATTGCACAAGACGCACCTGCCACTAAGGCTTTCACCAAATCACCTGTATATCGAATTCCGCCATCAGCTATCACAGGAATATTGCGTTTTTTGAGTGCTTCAGCACATTCCATAATGGCCGTCAATTGAGGAGCTCCAGCACCAGTAACAATTCTTGTAGTGCAAATAGAACCAGGTCCCACTCCCACTTTCACCGCATCGGCACCAGCATCAGCTAAGGCTAAAGCACCAGCTCCAGTTGCAATATTTCCTGCAATCAATTGAATTTTTTTAAATGATTTTTTCACTTTTTTCACAGCATCAATCACCCCTTTTGAATGTCCATGTGCACTGTCTAAGGTAATCACATCCACACCGGCATTCACTAATGCTTCGATGCGTTGCAAAATATCAGCAGTAATCCCAACTGCAGCCCCAACAATAAGCCTTCCCATTGGATCTTTGCTAGCATGAGGGTGACTTTTAAATTGCAAAATATCACGATATGTAATCAGTCCAATCAGTTTTTTATTTTTATCAACAACCGGCAATTTTTCAATTTTATATTGCTGTAAAATTTTTTCAGCCTTTATCAAATCGGTACCAACTGGAGCAGTCACAATATTTTCAGAAGTCATAATCTCACTAATTTTCATTTTCAAATTTCTTTGAAATCTCAAATCACGGTTCGTTACTATCCCTACCAATAGTTGATTTTGATTGACAATCGGAATCCCTCCAATTTTATTTTCCTTCATTATTTGAAAAGCTTGCCCAATTGTAGAATCGGGCGTTAAAGTAATAGGGTCGATTATCAAACCACTTTCAGTTCGTTTCACTTTTCTCACTTGTTCAGCTTGTTTTTCAATCGTCATATTTTTGTGTAAAATTCCAATCCCTCCTTCTCGTGCCAAAGCGATAGCCAAGCTAGCCTCTGTCACTGTATCCATAGCAGCAGACACCAAAGGGATATTAATTTTGAGCGATTTGGTGAGATAAGTTTGGGTGTTCACTTCTCTTGGTAAAACTTCTGAATATGCAGGAACTAAGAGAACATCATCGAAGGTTAATCCTTCTTTAATAATTTTATTACTGTTTGCCATGTGCAAAGTTATCTATTTTATTTTTAAATTATAAAGGGAAATTATTATTTACTTAAAATAACAAAAAGTAAAAAAGGATACTGTATCTGATTTTAATCTTAAAAATTACTCAAACATTATTTCACTGCTCTTTCCTTTCTCATCATCCATGTATGGAGCAAAACACTTAAAGCAATTAACGAAATGCCAATATAAAACCCCACTCCTAATTCTTTATTTTCGTGATAAAAAATCATAGCCAAAATGATTCCATACACTGGCTCTAGATTCACCAGCAATACTGTGGTAAAAGGAGTTAATTTTTTCAAAGCACTCAATGCTAATGACTGACCAAGCACGGTGCAAAACAAACTCAGTACAAACAACCAAAGAAAATCCATCGAGTTCATCTCAAAACGAATATCGGGCTGAAAAAACAAATAAAAAGGCAACAAAGCAGTTAAGAATAAAAACCCAAAACCAATTTCATAAAACGCCACCAACTGTGCAGAATATCCACTCACGATTTTCTTATTCATCACAGTAAAAATGGAGCTTAATAATGCTGCCAAAATACCTAGCGTAATTCCTAAAGCATATTTTATTTCAAAATGATAAATGCTATACATCCCAATCAATGCGACTAAACCAATCAACATTTCTTTGTAATTAAATTTCGATTTCAACATCAATGGTTCTATCAGTGAAGTGAAAATACCGGCAGTAGCTAGGCAGGTCAAAGCAATAGAAGCATTAGCAAATTTAATTGACCCATAAAATACCACCCAGTGAACAGCGATGATGCTTCCGATCACAAAAAAAAACGTCCTAATTCCTTCTTTGAAATTTTTGAAATTTTTTTAAAAATAAGTAGAAACAACAATAATATAAGTGCTGTAAACAAGGTACGATACCAGACCAAAGGGTATTCTCTTAACGAAATTGCTCTTCCTAAAACTCCGGTA
>LNFQ01000036.1 GCA_001567165.1 Bacteroidetes bacterium OLB11 | reverse complement strand
ATAAAAAGGATTTTCCACCACCATTTTCCAATACTTTTAAATCGTTCACTTTCGATATTGTGTGTGTGCAGAATGATTTTTTTGGCTTAAAAAAAATTTTACATAAAAAGAGAAGCCATGCAAAATATGGATGTTCAAAAAGCAAATGTGTGATTTGATTTTGATAGGATATTCTTTTTATTTTAAAAAACAAAAAAGGATTTATGTATCGCGACGAAGCATTTGAAATTATATTGAAAACGGGATAGGGTTCTTGACTTTGATTATTTTTAGTTGTGATAACCCTTAGCGATACATGTTGGCTAAGGTATTTATAAAAAAGAGCAATTCCTTTTTGTCCACCCATTTGAGCCGGAAAAATTTTGTATGGAACAAGCGATAAGATATGATTTTTCTTTTCCTGCAAGAATGCTTTTTTATTAGTTTTAAAGAGTTTCACCTGCTTTCATTTTCTCGGCATTTTCGGCAAATTGCAAAGAGTCAATCATATCTTGAATATCGCCATTTACAAATTGATCGAGAGAATAAATAGTTTTATTAATTCGATGGTCGGTAATGCGTCCTTGAGGCCAATTATAAGTTCTAATTTTGGCAGATCGATCTCCACTGCTTACAAGTGTTTTACGGCTTTTTGCAATTTCTTCTTCATGTTTTCTCACTTGCTCTTCATAGAGTTTTGTTCTCATCATAGCGGTAGCTTTTTCACGATTTCCAAGCTGCGTTCTTTCAGTTTGACAAGTAATAACAGTCCCAGTTGGAACGTGAGTGAGAATAACTTTTGTTTCCACTTTATTTACATTTTGTCCGCCTGCCCCTCCACTTCGAGCTGTTTCCATTTTAAGGTCAGATTCTTTCAGTTCAAAATCAATTTCATCAGCTTCTGGCATTACCGCAACTGTGGCGGCAGAGGTATGCACGCGACCACTTGCTTCGGTTGCAGGCACTCGCTGCACACGATGCACGCCGCTTTCATATTTTAAAGTGCCATACACATCCTCACCTACTATTTCTAAAATGACTTCTTTATAGCCTCCAGATGTGCCTTCGCTTTCATCGATTACAGCCACTTTCCAACCTCTAGCGTCAGCATATTTGATATACATTCTCATCAAATCACCTGCAAAAAGGCTTGCCTCATCACCTCCGGTTCCGGCTCTTATTTCCATTACCACATTTTTTTCATCCTGTGGATCTTTCGGAATGAGCAGTTGGTGAATTTCTTCCTCTAATGCTGATTTTTGTTCTTCTAATGTACCAATATCTGATTTTGCTAAATCACGAAGTTCTTCATCACTTTCACTTTCCAGCACTTCTTTTGCAAATGACAAAGACTCAATACATGTCTTATATTGTTTATAGGCTCCGACAATTTTCTCAAGTTTTCGATATTCTTTGCTTAACTGTGAAAATTTTTTTTTGGTCGGATACAACACTCGGATTGGTTAACGACACTGCGATATTATCAAAACGACCTTTGATGGCTTCTAACTTATCTATCATAAAACGCAAAGATAAATTGAAACTGATAAAAAAAAACGACTAAGTTTAGCTTGCTCCTATTTGCTTGATTATTTTTTGTATTTTCGCAATGTTATTCACAAAAGAACCATTTAAAATATGAATAGGATTTACCTACTATTTTTATGCTTAACCTTATCCACTATGACTTTTGGTCAAGAGCATGCACAAGACCAAAGCAATACAAATGAGATATTGGCTGATACCATTCAAAAACGACAATTAATCAATGCCGGTAGAATGCAATTGCATATCATGATTGCTCGCCTTCAAAATAAAGTCGATGTGACAGATGGCGTGTATGATAAGCTGATAGACCGTGATGGAGATATAAATAAAACAACATTAGTTTCTAACGCAATTTTTGGTGTAACCGATAAAACAGTTGCCTATATTGAAAATAATGAATCCGACGATATGTTGAAACGAAAATATCTTGGACGAGTTATTGATAATTTAAAACTATTTAATAATGATAATAATGATGGCTTGATTGATGAAAAATATTATGCCTCCATTTTTGAGCACACTTATCAACTCATTCGGGGGTTTCATAATCATAATGTAGTCGATTATGTAAGAAATCATATAGACAAAGCAATGTTTACATTAGCCCCTTTTGTAGAAAATGACAATCAAGCCAGTGTCGTTTTAATGGAGGAAATGGCAGAACAATATCCAGAAGTTTTAATTAAAAAGATTAGAACAATTAAAAATGAAGAAGCCGCGAATGTCATCGTTCGAAAATCGGCTCCTAAAAATCCAAAAATCATTTTGAACTACGCAACTTCTACAGCTATTGAAAACTCTATCGTTAGACGAAACAAAGATCCTTATGTGAAACAAATTGTAAAAATTGCAGACAGTGCAACCATTCCTCTCAAGGCCATCTTTTTTATAGAAGAGTTAAATAAAGGAAAAATTAGTATTCAAGAAATTAATAAAATTACTAATGATGAAAATGAGTATTTTAAAAAATTAATAGCACTACGTCAAGAATATTTTACAACCGATCTCCGAAAAATTTATGATAGAGAACTCTCTCATGAAGCTGCTAGATACGTAACTACAATGAATGAATTGCATGATGCGGGTGATGCTGTAAGATTTCGAATTATTGAAAAAAACAATGCCACCGAAATATATTATATTATCGTTTACGGAAATGATGACCTTTACACCAGTAGTTTTTTAGGTTGTTTCAATCGTTTTATGCAAAAAATCAAACCCAAATCTGGAGATGAATTTTTAAATGATATTGGTAAAGATAAATTTAGATCTTTTTTGAGATTGTGTGCAAACTATAATACACTCAATCCGTTTTTAGCATCCATGAAGGATAGCAATCGTTTTGTTTTGATGAGAGAGTTTGTCACAGGGCTTGATAATACATTGGAGCAAGATTTAGAAGGAGCAACCGATGTGGCTAATTCCTTTGGAAGCATTAAGGATAGTGCCATGAAAAAAAATATTGAAGATCAAATTTCAATCAACAGAGATCAAGCACAAGCTTCGAATAATCATAAAGCATTTAAAATTTATGATGTGCTCTATTCGATGCTTACCATGAGTAGCGATTCTCTTTCTTCAAAATTTGGTATTCCGCCTATTACCATTATGCCATTTAATCAATTAAAAGATGATAGTGATGTAGTGGTGCAACAAGTTTTTTTCTTTGGAGATAAAGATGGACAAGGCGTGTTTAAAAGTTTTGTCGGAGGCTTTGGAGCTCCTGATTGGAAAGTTCAAAAATTTGAAAAATGGTATAAAATCAGTTCGATAAAAGGGAAACGAATTGACATCTATTGCAATATTCCTTTTGATGAGCCCGAAGATGAAACAGCTCAAAGAGCATTGCAAACCTATTTAGACACCAATAATATCAAGCCTTCCATCATTATTCATCGTGGCCATAGCTATCACCTACCTTCAACACTTGAACATATCAATCAATATCACAAAGTGGTGATTTTAGGTGCTTGTGGAGCTTATCAAAATTTGAATGCCGTACTCAGTCAATCTGAAGATGCTCAAATTGTTTCGACCAAACAAATTGGTGCCGGAAAAATTAATGGCCCTATTATTCGTGCATTCAATCAACGATTACTTGCAGGAAAAGATATTGATTGGGTTGAGATGTGGGGACAGTTATCAAAGCAATTTTCAAGTGGTGAAACCAAGCAACTCTTTGATGATTATGTGCCTCCTTATAAAAATTTAGGAGCCTTATTTTTGAAAGCATATCATAAAATAGAAGAAGACGATAAGCTCTAAATAGTTGCCGTTTTGTATCTTATTTTAATGTTTTATTGTTAATTGTTCCTTTCTAAGTTGTTTTGAAGTTTTGCTTGACTGATTATGACTCCAGCCTGGAGCGTCAAATATATAATGCAACCTTTGCTTCCAAGTAATTCCTTTTTGTGAAATATCATTCCATAATTTTTTCCATTCGTGAAAGATAATATGAATAGGATGATAGGGTTTTTCTGGAGGAGTGGTGATTCCATATCGAACTTCTTCATGAGCTAATTCTTCTTGAAATGTCCCAAACATTCTATCCCAAATAATAAGAACCATCCCCATGTTTTTGTCAAGATAAATCGTGTTGCTTGCATGGTGAACACGATGATGAGATGGTGATACAAAAATGGTTTCAAACCATTGAGGCATTTTTTTGACATATCGTGTGTGCACCATAATTCCATAAATCTGACAGATAGCATCAACGAGCAGAATATCTAATGGTTGAAATCCCATTAAAGCTAATGGAATAAAAAACCAAAAAGAAACTAAAGGACGAAAAACAGAAGAGCGAAATCCAGTTGTCAAATTAAATTCCGGTGATGAATGATGAGTGACATGAACAGCCCATAAGATGCGTGAAAAATGTTCGCTTCTATGTTCAAAATAAAAACAAATATCCACTCCAATAAACAATACAGACCAATACAATATTGGGTTTGAAATTTGAAAAAAATGATAACTAAAAAACCAATGAAGAACGATTAAAATAATAAACTTAATACTAAGTCCCAATGCAGTGTTGGCAATATTTAGCCAAAAATTAATTAAGGTTTCTTTTAGTGAATAAAAATTTCTTTTTTGATAATTGCTCAACAAAACTTCGAGAGCAATCAGCACAGTATAAATAGGAGTTGAAATAGCAAGTAGCCAATTATCTTGTAGATATTCACTAATCGTATGAATCATGGCTAAACGGTCATTAATTCTTTTTCTTTCATAGAGCAATGATGGTCAATCTCTGTCATTTTTTTATCTGTCATTCCTTGTATTCTATTTTCAGCATCTTTGACAACATCTTCGCTCAAGCCTTCTTTTTGTAATTTTTTAAATGCTTCTATTTTATCACGTCTGATATTTCGAACAGATACTTTTGCAAACTCTCCTTCTGCCATCACTTTTTTTACAAATTCTTTTCTACGGTCTTCCGTCAATGGAGGTAAAAACAATTTAATTATCACGCCATCATTTTGCGGTGTAATACCAATATTTGCAGCCATGATAGCCCTTTCAATTGGAGCCAGCATGTTTTTTTCCCAAGGTTGTATTGATATCGTTCTCGCATCCACAATATTAATGTTTGCAACTTGCGAAATAGGAGTCGGATTGCCATAATATTCAACCAAAATTCCATCAAGCATTTGAGGAGTTGCTTTCCCAGCTCTAATTTTTATTAATTCTGTTTCAAGGTGGCTAATTGATTTTTGCATTTGAGCATCTGCTTGTTGAATGATTTTTCCTACTTCTTCTGACATATAATTTTTTTTTAAAAGTTTACAAATTTACTAATTCCTATTATAAGAAACTTAGAATTTTGCTAAAATATATTGAACTCCCATTTAGGATTTGATTCTACCTAAACTTTGAATACCTAATTTGGGTTTAATATTTTGCACCACCTCCAAAGCTTTGCTCAATCGGGTGCCAAGTTGTTTTGATTTCTTGCAAGTCCATTATCAAATAAGGATTTTGATTTTCGTCTTTTTTCAAAATTTTTTATTCCATAAAAAACATCTCTTCACATTTAAAGATGCATTTTCTTGAATTGTTTTTATCTCCGCAAGATTATCTTTACAATAGACAATTGCATTCACATCCAAATGATTTGAAAAATGAATATGTAATTCACTACTTTTTCCAGTAAGAATATTGACAACTCCACCCGGCAAGTCGCTTGTAGCCAATACTTCAGCCAATGTGATTGCACACAAAGGCATTTGTTCATCTGCTAAAACTACACAAGTATTTCCTCCTACAATGGCAGGCAACACAATACTAACTATTCCTAATAATGAAGATTTTTCAGGACAAATCATGCTAACGACTCCCATTGGTTCGGGTGATGAAAAATTAAAATGTGAACTAGCAACCGGATTCACGCTACTAAACAAAGCACTGTACTTATCGCACCAGCCACTATAATACACACATCGATTGATGGTTTGCTCTACTTCTTTGAGTGCATTTTGTTGCGAAACTCCTTGTAAAATTAACTCTTCCACAAATTGTGATTTCCTTCCTTCTATCATTTCTGCAATTCGATAAATAATCTGACTTCTATTAAAATGTGTTTTGGAACTCCATGTCGGCAATGCTTTTCGTGCAGCTACCACTGCATTTCTAAAATCTTTGCGAGAGCTCAAACACATATTGGCAATGAGTTCATTAGTGTTATTATGCACTTTATAATATCGACCACTTTCTGTGCGTGGAAACTGCCCACCAATAAATATTTTATATGTTTTTAAAACAGGAATCATTGTTTGATGTTTGTATTTTGTTTTGAATTAAAAGTTTAAATATGCAGATAAGCCATGAATGCCGCCCTCTCTACCGAAGCCACTTTCTTTGTATCCGCCAAAAGGGGAACTAGGATCGAACTTATTATAGGTGTTTGCCCACACTACTCCTGCTTTCAATTTTGATGTTAGATGGAATATTTTACTTCCCTTATCAGTCCAAACGCCAGCACTCAAACCATAAGGTGTATTGTTTGCTTTTTCAATCACTTCGTCAATGGTTCTAAAAGTTTGGATACACAAAATCGGTCCAAAAATTTCTTCTTGTACGATGCGATGGCTTTGAGAGGTGTTTAAAAACAAAGTTGGTTTGCAATAAAAACCGTTTGAAGGAATACAAATATTAGGTTGAAAAATTTCTGCACCTTCTTTTTGTCCGAGGTCTAAATAGAAATTGATTTTATCAAGTTGTTCTTTTGAATGAATCGCACCGATGTCCGTATTTTTATCAAGAGGGTCACCAACGATGAGTGTTTTCATACGTTGTTTTAGTTTTTTAATGACTTCTTTTGCAATATTTTCTTGCACAAATAATCGAGAGCCGGCACAGCACACATGCCCTTGATTAAAGAAAATCCCATTGACAATTCCTTCAACAGTTTGATTGATGGGTGCATCGTCAAAAATAATGTGAGCTGCTTTCCCACCGAGTTCTAATGTCATTTTTTTATTTGTCCCTGCAAGCGATTGTTGAATATATTTCCCAACTGCAGTGCTTCCTGTGAAAGCAATTTTTTGAATTCCGTCATGATTCACGATGGCTTTTCCGGTGTCTCCATGTCCTGTCAAGATATTGACAACACCGTTGGGCAATCCACTTTCTTGAATAATTTCGGCTAGCTTGAGAGCCGTCAGAGGGGTTGTTTCAGCCGGTTTCAGCACTACGGTATTTCCACAAGCTAAGGCGGGTGCTATTTTCCATGCTGCCATCAAAAGTGGAAAATTCCAAGGAATAATTTGCCCCACCACTCCCATTGGTTTTGGATTTTTATTTGGAAAAGCATATTCCAATTTATCAGCCCATCCTGCATAATAGAAAAAATGATTGCAAGCTAAAGGAATATCAATATCGCGACTTTCTCTAATGGGCTTACCTCCATTCATACTTTCAATGACTGCAAATTCTCTTGCTCTTTCCTGCATCATTCTGGCAATGCGATAGATGTATTTACCACGTTCAGCAGCGTGCATTTTACTCCATACGTTTTTGTAGGCATTTTGTGCTGCTTTCACTGCTTGGTTAATGTCTTTTTCATTAGCCCATGCGATTTTGCTCAACGATTTTCCGTTTGATGGATTATGCGTTTCATAATATTTTTTGGAGAGTGGCTTTACAAATTTTCCATCAATAAATAATTCATATTGTTTCTTTATTTGAATCGTATCGGTGCTTTCAGGAGCGGGTGCGTATTCCCATTGAAAGCCTTTTGATTGATTTTTCTTTTGCATAAATACAAATCTATTTAAAAAAATATTGTTTTTGCAAATTCTAAATTTAATTTATAAAGACTATGGCATTTGATTGTAAAAAGAAGATAAAACGTTTATTGTAAAATGTTTTTTTCCACTGCCCTTTTTCTTAGGTTTAAGATAGCATACCTCATTCTACCTAAAGCAGTGTTGACGCTCACTTGAGTAAGACTAGCAATTTCTTTAAAACTTAAATTTCCAAAAAGTCTTAATACAATTACTTCTCGTTGTTCATCAGGAATTTCGTTTAATAAAGAAATCAAATCGTTTTCCATTTGTTCTTGAACCATTTTATCTTCAATAGAATTTTCTTTGATATTTAATATTGAAAATATATCTACTCCATCGATGGTAACGATTTTCATATTTCGTTTCAAGCTGCGTAAATAATCGAGCGATTTATTTCTAGCAATTCGCACAGCCCACGCCATAAATTTATTGTGATGTTCATATTTTTTATCTTGTATGCTTTGAATAATTTTGATACATGTTTCTTGAAAAATATCTTCACTCAATGCACGGTCTTTCACTAAAATATAGATAGCAGTGTAAAGTTTATTTTTATGACGATTTAATATTTCAGCAGTCGCCTGAATATCTCTTTTTTGAATAAGAGTGTACAATTTTTCATCACTTTGGTTTTTTAAATGCAGCATACTTCTATTTTTATGTTTACGAAATGGGGCTTATCTGATAGACAAATTTTTTTGTAGAAGTGTTTGCTATAGGCGTTTTTTATTTTTGTTAATTTATTTATTTAAAAAGGCAAGATGATTTTTTCTTTCTTTTTTGTTTGAAAACAAATGCTTCAATGGTTTTGAGTGGCTATTTCGCAAATAACACACTTGAAATCTATGAATGATTATTTAACTTTTCAAATCAAAAAATACAATCTTATTCTGTTTTAAAATGTAGAATTAGGTAATAGTGTGTGTTTTGAGTTGTAAAAATAAAGGGATATTTTAACTTTTCCAAATATTCATATTTTAAAAAAAAATCCTTTTATCTGTACTTTAATTCTGCAAATTGAGTTGAAGTGAATAATGCTAACAAAATAAATATTTGCCCACGCGGTTGATGGTATCTTGAATATTAGAATATTTAAAATCAGGCATCGCTTTTAGAAATTTTTGATTATCAAATTTTTGAATTTTATAGGCAGTCCTGGCGGTTTCTTTAGTGAGGGTTGCTACCTTTCCACTCATTTTTGATTTTAGATAACTTATTCTCCAAACCACTTCACTCCAAAATTTGGATGCCTCTTTGTGTGGAGGTTTTTTGCCCATTGCATTGGCCATCCAAGTAAAAATTTCTTTGTAAGAAAAGTTGCCTGCACTTACAATAAATCGTTCTTGTTGTATGGTGCTTTTCATTAATAAAATAGCCGCTTTCACAACATCTTTGACATCTACCCATGCAGTAACCCCATTGGTATAATAGGGAAATTCATTGTAAATCATTTGAAATAAATTGGTGCTTGATTTTGTATGATTTCCTTCTCCTAAAATAATTCCCGGATTGACGATTGCAATAGGAAGGCCTTCTGCTGCACCTCGCCACACTTCCATTTCTGCATAATATTTGCTCAAAGAATATGCAGTGTGTTTTTCGCTTTCATCCCATGAAGATTTTTCGGTAATTAGCAAGCCATCTTCAGCTTGACTAAGGGTAGCAATCGAGCTTATAAATACTAACTTTTCAATATTTTTATCTAAACATAAATTCACCACATTTTGTGTTCCGTTCACATTCACATTTATCATTTCTTCTTTCAGACGTGGGTCGTAGCTGACCAATGCTGCACAGTGATAGACATGTGTGATATTTTCAAAACAACTTTCGAGTGCTATCATATCGGTAATGTCACATTGTTTCCAGATAATATTCTGCTCGACTGTATTTTCCAGCAAAGGTGGAATTTGGGTATGATATAAAGCAATTATTTTATTACTAGATTGGCTTATAGATTGCAAAAGATGTAATCCTACTAAACCGGATGCTCCTGTAATTAAAATCATGCTTAGTGGTTTTAAAAATTTCCTTTAAATGACACTTTTAAATTGAGATAAAAATCGCATATCATTTTCTGAAAGTAAACGAATGTCTTTAATTCCATGCATCATCATGGTGGTGCGTTCTACTCCCATCCCCCATGCAAATCCCGTATATTTTTCGGGGTCAATGCCACAATTTTTTAATACTTGAGGATGCACCATCCCACAACCTAAAATCTCAACCCAGCCGGTTTGCTTACATACATTGCACCCTTTGCTATTACAAATAAAACAACTGACATCCATTTCTGCACTCGGCTCCGTAAACGGAAAATAGGATGGGCGAAAACGCACTTTTACATTTTCCCCAAATAGCTCCTTCACGAAATAATAGAGTGTTTGTTTCAAATCAGCAAAGGAAACTTTTTCATCAATATACAATCCTTCAATTTGATGAAAGACGCAATGAGAACGACTTGATATTGTTTCATTTCTATACACTCTTCCCGGAAATATTTGACGGATGGGCAATTTGCCTTCTTGCATCACTCTCACTTGAATGCTACTCGTGTGTGTCCGCAAAAGCCAATCTGGATTTTTGCTGATATAAAATGTATCCTGCATATCTCTTGCCGGATGATCTTCGGGCAGATTGAGTGCTGTGAAGTTGTGCCAATCATCTTCTATTTCAGGGCCTTCTGCTACTGTAAATCCAATTTTTTCAAAAATGGAAATCATTTTATTCATAGTAAGCTGTATAGGGTGCCTACTCCCTGTCACTGATGGGTAACCGGGCAAAGAATAATCAATTGTTGATTCGCTATTTACTTGTGATTTTTCTGAGTTTGCCGATTTAGCTTCTTCATATTTTAGTTCGGCAAATTGTTTAAATTCATTTAGCAATGCTCCAAAATCTTTTTTCATTTCATTAGGCACACTTTTCATTTCACCCATCATTTGTTTGATGATTCCTTTTGTTCCTAAAAAACGAATACGAAATTGTTCCAACTGCTCTTGACCTTGAACAATCGTTTCTTGAATTTCTTTTTTGAAACTTTGAATTTTATCGGCTAATTCTTGCATGTGGCAAAGGTAATGAGAAGTAATGAATTAATTTTAACCCAAGTTGAGCTTTCAGTATTTTATAGTTTTAATATTTGAAAAAATTATCCAAAATAATCTTGCTGTTGAGCCTCCACAAAACCCTTTGCATCATCAGGAGAGATTAGGTACTTTTTTTCATTTTTCATACGAATTAAAACTGCATTATCCCGTCGAGATAGAAACCAACGCATATTCCCAAATTTGGATGAATTGTAATAACCGGTATAGCCAAAAAGCCCACCATTTCCCATTGTTCGCCATGTGCGACCTAATTCGTTATGATGTAGAACCATCACTGATTCAATCTCATTTCGAGGGATATAAAACTTATTGACACGACGATGAATTTCAATATAATCAATCGTGATTTCATAACCCAATGGTTGATATAAATAAGTGAAAATTAAGATGGGTAAAATAATTAAAATAGGGAGTAATATTAAAGGATTTATATCTTTCAATAAAAAAGAATACACAAGGATAAATCCAGTTAATGACCAAGTAATTATTTTGCTTGCTAAATCTAATGAAGCCTTAAAATACATATTTTAACTCAAAATTATACAATCGGAATTTAAATAGGTAATAATAATTCAACAAATATGAATCCCAACTTTGATACTATCAACAACAGCTTAATGCATAATTCACTCAATCACCACTTTCCTCACTTGCCCGCTGCACTGCATATCATAAAATTCTAGAACGTAATTTGGATTTAATTGTATTTTTAAACTCCAAAACTTTCGCCACAACCACAACTGCGACTTGCGTTTGGATTGACGAAATTAAACCCTTTTCCATTCAGGCCATCTGTAAAATCCAACTCCGTATTGACTAAATATAAAAAGCTTTTAAGGTCTGTCACAATTTTGATTCCTTTATCTTCAAACACTTGATCCATAACCTTAGTTTCGTTGTCAAAGTCAAGCCCATAGCTCAATCCACTGCAACCGCCACCTACCACACTCACTCTTAAAAAATGAGATGAATCTAACTGTGCATCTTGCATTAATTGTAACACTTTTTCTTTAGCTCGATCGCTTATATAAATTCCATTTTCAGATGATGTCAGCATAACTATTTTGTAATACACAAAAATAACTATTTTTAATTACTTAAAAAATAGATGTTCTTTATTTCAATTTTAATAATTAGATTTTATGTTGTAATATAATTTGTAGGAATTACAGATGAAAGTATCTTTACAAAATGAAAAAGATACTTTTATTTACTCTATTGGCTTGTTCACAATTCACAAGTACATCTCTTATGGCCCAATTACAAAATAGCGATATTAAAATAGACCCCATGGAATTTAATGTTTTTGCAGAATCATTTGCAGACCTTCAAGTGCTACGCTACCAAGTTCCCGGGTTTGATAGTTTAACTGTTAAGGAAAAATTACTTTGTTATTATTTATATGAAGCTTCCCTTTCTGGGAGAGATATTATTTATGACCAAAAAAGTAAATATGGTCTTTTACTTCGTAAAACACTAGAAGCGATTTATAAGCGTGGTGGCAGCGGTTCTGAATGGGATAAATTCAAAGAATATTGTGGTCGTTTCTGGTTTAGCAACGGAAATCATCATCATTATGGAAATGAAAAATTCATTCCGGCTTGCTCAGCTCCTTATTTCAAATCGCTATTGATGAGTTGCCCTCCTAAGTCATTACCTCTAGAACCCAATGAATCAATCGAAGCTTTCTGGGTGCGCGTTTATCCTCTATTTTATGATTTAAAAGTCGAACCAAAACTAGTTGATTTAAGACCCGGCATTGATAATGTATTAGCATCTAGCAACAATTTTTACGAAGGCGTTACACAAAAAGAAGTAGAAGATTTTTATAGCAAAATGCCCACAACAGGAAATGCTCCAAGCTGGGGGTTAAATAGTAAATTAATAAAACAGAACGGAGTGATTAAAGAAAAAGTATGGAGTAGAGAAGGCATGTATGGAGTTGCAATTGATAAAATTTGCTATTGGCTAGATAAAGCAATGGGCGTTGCAGAAAATGAAAAACAACATTTAACTTTAATGTTATTGAAATCTTATTTGGAATCAGGCGACTTAAAAACGTTTGACAAATATAGTATCCAATGGGTAGAAGACACTGAAAGTAAAATTGATGGTATCAATGGTTTTATCGAAGTTTACTTAGATGCTATTGGCAAAAAAGGAAGCTATGAAAGTTATGTAAGCTTAAAAGATGATGAAGCTACTAAGCGTATTGCAGCAATAGCAAAAGAAGCACAATGGTTTGAAGACAATTCACCTTTAATGCCCGAACATAAAAAGAAAGAAGTAAAAGGAATTATTGCAAAAGCAATTAATGTGATTGTTGAAAGTGGTGATTTAGCCCCGACCACTGCTATTGGAATCAATCTTCCAAATGCTGATTGGATAAGAAAAGAACATGGAAGTAAATCCGTTTCGCTGAGCAATATCATTCACAGCTATAATGTAGCTGCTTCGCAAAGAGGTAGCCTCTCTGAGTTTGGATATAATGCTGAAGTCATTCAACGTATCAAACAATATGGAGCTCTTGGCTCAGACTTGCACACAGATATGCACGAATGTATCGGACATGCCTCAGGACAAATCAATCCTGGTGTTGAAACAACCGATAAAACATTAAAAAACTATGCTAGCTGTCTTGAAGAAGCAAGAGCAGATTTAGTAGCACTTTATTATATTCTTGATCAAAAACTAGTCGATATTGGAGTGATGCCTAGCCTTGAAGTGGGAAAAGCCGAATATGACAGTTATATTATGAATGGCTTGATGACACAGCTTACCCGTATCAAATTAGGCGACAATCTTGAAGAGGCTCACATGCGAAATAGACAACTCAATGCAAAATGGGTTTATGAAAAAGGGAAAAAAGATAACGTCATTGAATTTGTCAAAAAAGACGGAAAAACATACGTAAAAATTAATGACTATCAAAAATTAAGAGTTCTGTTTGGAAATTTATTAAGAGAAATTCAAAGAATAAAAAGCGAAGGTGATTTCAAAGCTGGTCAAGCTTTGGTAGAAAATTATGGAGTAAAAGTTGACCGCACATTACACAAAGAAATTTTAGACCGATATGCAAAATTAAATATTAAACCATATAATGGCTTTATTCAACCAAAATTAGTTCCTGTCATGGAAAACGATGAAATTATCGATGTAAAAATTGAATACCCTTCATCATTCTTTAGTCAAATGATGGAATACGGTTCATCATATGGTTTTTTAGGAGTTAATAATTAATTTTCATAAAAAAAACTTTACTTATGAAATGGCAAGGAAGAAGAGAAAGTGATAATATCGAAGACCGCAGAGGTGTCAGCGGAAGACAAGTAGCTATTGGAGGCGGCGGATTATCGATTGTATTTTTAATTGTAGCTTTATTGATGGGAGGTAATCCTCAACAACTCATCAGTGATTTTTTATCGTCCAACATAACTACAACACAAACCACTGGAGAGTATCGAGAATCACAATCTGAAAAAGAGTTGAAAAGCTATGCTGCTGTGACGCTAGCCGATAACGAGCAAGTGTGGACTAAAATTTTTGCAGAAAATGGAATGACTTATGAGAAACCAACTATGGTTATTTTTTCAGACGAAACTCAATCGCCTTGTGGTAAGGCTAATGCTCAAACAGGTCCTTTCTATTGTCCTGCCGATCAAAAAGTTTATTTATCTCTTTCATTCTTCAATGACTTAACTCAAAAGTTAGGAGCTCACGGCGATTTTGCATTTGCTTATGTCATTGCTCACGAAGTAGGGCATCATGTGCAAAACCTTTTAGGAACAACCACCAAAATGAGAAAATTGCAATCCCAAACCAACCAAGCAGGTGCCAACCGTTTATCAGTGGCCTTGGAATTGCAAGCCGACTTTTTAGCCGGCGTTTGGGCTCATCATAATCAACAACTCAACAATGTGCTAGAAGATGGAGATATAGAAGAAGCCCTGAGTGCAGCAAATGCCGTCGGAGATGACCGTTTGCAAAAACAAGCTCAAGGATATGTTGTGCCGGATGCTTTTACCCATGGCACTTCTGAGCAAAGAATGTATTGGTTTAAAAAAGGCTATACCACTGGCGACATTCGCCAAGGGGATACATTCAAAGAAGTCCTTCGCTAATTTTTTTATCCTCAAAAAAATGAGTACTGTTTCTGTTTACGAACATTTTGAAGAAAATAAACTCCCTCAATTTTTGAACGAAAATAACGTGCATTATCTTTTGCATGTTTTAAGAAAAAAAACAAATGACCCCCTTACAATTGTCAATGGAAAAGGCATTTCATTAGATGCACAAATTATTCAAATCTCAAAAAAGGAATGTGAGATTAAAGTCATTCAACTCAATCACGAAATCCCCAAAAATCCCCAACTACAAATAGCTGTCGCCTTCACCAAAAACAGCACACGCATGGAATGGTTTCTTGAAAAAGCTACAGAGATAGGGATTAGTGCTATCATTCCTTTAGTGACTCATCGAAGTGAAAAATTAAATTTTAAAAAGGAACGATTCGAAAAAATTTTGATTGCTGCCATGTTGCAATCACAACAAAGCTATTTGCCCATCTTGCATGAAGCCACTCCTATTGAAAAAGTGGCCCAACAAAATGGAGCTCAAAAATATATTGCCTATTGTGGAGAAGAATATGAAAAAAAATCTTTTATGAGCCTTTTTGACTCTCAACAAGATTGCATTTTCTTAATAGGTCCCGAAGGCGATTTCACGAAAGAAGAAGTATCTTTGTGTTTAGAAAATAATTTTAAAATCATTCATTTGGGTAACACAAGATTAAGAACCGAAACGGCTGCTTTGTATGTTTGCACCCTATTTAATGCCTTATCATGAAAAGAAGACTGCTTATCATTTTTATATTAATATGGAGCATGCAATCCCTTGCACAAAAGATGAAACTAGGGCTTTTAGTCTATGGTGGAGGTGGCGACTGGTATGCAAATCCGACTGCACTTAAAAATTTAGCTCTGTTTTCCAATCAAAATTTGAAAACAAATTTCGATTTGCAAGAAGCACAAGTTGAAGTAGGAAGTCGAGAAATTTTAAACTATCCTATTCTCTTTGCGACAGGTCATGGACGCATCATGTTTAGCGATGCTGAAGCTCAAAACCTAAGAACATATTTGATGGCAGGCGGCTTTTTGCATATTGACGATAATTATGGGTTAGACAAATTCATAAGACCTGCTATGAAAAAAGTGTTTCCCGAATTAGACTTTGTGGAGATTCCTTTTAATCATAAAATCTATCATCAAAAGTTTGACTTTCCCAACGGACTCCCAAAAATTCATGAACATGATAATAAACCACCAAAAGGATTTGGACTTATTTATCAAGGACGTTTAGTTTGTTTTTATACCTACGAAACCGATTTGAATGATGGCTGGGAAGACCCCGAAGTGCATAAAGACCCTGAAGAAAAAAGACAACAAGCCCTCAAAATGGGAGCAAACATTATACAATATGCCTTTATGGAAAAATAATCTTTATTTTTGTCTTCTTAGCTCAAAATTCATTTCTATGAAAAAAATTATCCTTATTTTAATCACAAGTGTTTCATTTCTTTCTTGTAAAAAAAATCAAGACACAAACTCATCATCACAAAATAATAATACTTCCAACTTGAGTATTCGATTTCATCATCAAATAGATGGACAGGATATTGAAAAAAACAAATTGGTTTATACCAACGAAGCCGGAAATATTTATAGCGTATCGCTTTTAAAATATTATATTTCAGATGTGCTTTTGATTAATGATTTAGGTGAAGAATTTAAATTAAATAATTATGATTTAATCAATGCTTTTGACACTACAGGAAATTTTTCAAGTATCGAAGCAAGCAATGTACCTCAAGGGAATTATATATCCATGCGTTTTGCGTTAGGTATCGACTCTATCAGAAACCACACCGGTGCTCAAGATGGGGACTTAGATCCAATTCATGATATGATTTGGACTTGGAATATTGGCTATTTATTTATGAAACATGAAGGGTATTTTCTCAACACAAATGGCGACACTACCCGATTGGAATATCATTTAGGCACAGACCTTGCTTATACCAATATCACGGTGCCGATTGACTTAAAAATAAATAGTCAGAATAAAGTTTTGAATATCAATTTTAATCTAAATAGTATGTACAAATCGCCAATGGTTGACTTCAATGCAAAGCCGATTATGCATAGCCTTGATGCGAATGATTTTTCAATTATTTATGCCCTCAAAATCAATTCTCAAATTGCATTTTCATTTGGAGGAACAAATTAAAATTTTAATTCCAACGTCACAGGACAATGGTCTGAGTGTTTAACCTCTGGTAAAATTTTTGCATCTTGAATAGCTCCTTCTAATTCTTTTGAAACATTGATATAGTCTATTCTCCAGCCTTTATTATTGTTGCGGGCATTCGCTCTAAAACTCCACCATGAGTATTGATGTGCATGATGATTTTTCAATCGAAACGAATCCAACATTCCCGATTCAAAAAAGCGATCCATCCATTCTCTTTCTTCAGGCAAAAAACCACTACTATTTTTGTTGCCTTTGGGGTCGTGAATATCTATGGCCTGATGGCAAATATTATAGTCACCTGCAATGATTAATTTGTTTCCATATTTTGATTTTAAAGTCTGAATAAAGTTCAAATAGTCTTCTAAAAATTGCATTTTGTAGGCTTGTCTTTCATCTCCACTGCTGCCACTAGGAAAGTATGTGTTGACTAAAACAAAATCATCAAAAACAGCCTGCAACACACGTCCTTCATAGTCGGCTTGTTCATATCCACAACCAGTAATCACTTGGAGAGGTTCTTTCTTGGATAAAATTCCAACTCCGCTATATCCATTTTTTTGAGCTGAAAAAAAATAAGGCTTATACCCTAATTCCACAAAAGCATTTTTATCAATATTGACTTCAGATGCCTTTGTTTCTTGAAAACAATAAATGTCTGCTTGATCATTTGCTATCCATTCTAAAAGTCCTTTAGAAATGGCTGAGCGTATTCCGTTGAGGTTGTATGATACGATTTTCATAAGATGTAAAATAAAAAATGACTTTCTTTGAAAGTCATTTTTTATGAAATGTTGTTTACTAAAAATTTATTGTTTTGTAATTTTTTTGACACCCATTATTTTTCCATTGACATCAGTGAATTGAAGAAGATATACTCCTTTGGTGATATTGTCAAGTGGTACTCTCATAAAGTTTGATGAGGATGAATTTAATTTAAATGAAGCTAATTTTTTACCAACAATATTGATGACATTGATATTTTTTACTTTGTTATCAAGGATATTCAAATTGATATAATTTGTTGCCGGATTAGGGTAAATAGAAACGATAGAGTTGATATCAACATTTGATAATTGATTAGGCCAACTATAAGCTCTAAAAGTGATATATTTATCACTTACACCATCATTTAATTTTAATGTAATATAATTATTACCATCAGTTGCAGAAGGATCAGCTTTGATATCGACATACATAATTACTTTTTCACCTGGGTCAATCGTGAATGTGTATGGACCATTTGCCGGAGGAGGGTAACAAGTAATTTTATCACAAATACCAGATAAAGTCCAGCCAGATTGTAAAAATTGAGCATCTTTCACCCAAGTTACGACGATAGGGCTACCTGTTGTATTTTCAATTGAATCTTTAATCAAATGAGTTATGTTATTTTTTGCTACAACTTGTGTAACGGTATCGTGAATAACATTTATCTGTGCTTGAGAACCAAAAGCCCCAACTATAGTTAGTAAGAGTAGAAGTACTTTCTTCATAATATAAGAATTTAAAATATAGATGCAATTTACGGTTTATTTTAATATTAATCACTTTTTTTTGTTAAAACTTATTAATATTTTTTGAATTGCAAATAATGATATAATTTGCCTCTAAATTTTATTAAAAATGAAGAAAATACTATTATCTCTTTTTATGCTTGCAGGTTTGAATGTAGCCCAAGCACAATTACCTGATGGAGTGATTGCTCCTGATTTTACATTAACCGATATTAATAATGTAACTCACAATCTCTATAATTACATTAACCAAGGGAAAAGAGTCTATATTGATGTTTCAGCAACTTGGTGTGGCCCTTGTTGGAGTTTTCATAACACACATGCTCTAGATGATTTGTGGGCACAGCATGGCCCGGCTGGTGCACCCGGAGTAAATGCAAATACGACTGATGATTGTATTGTTTTATTTATTGAAGGTGATGTATCAACCACTAATGATGAGCTTCATGGAATTGGCGCCAACACTCAAGGAGATTGGGTGACAGGAGTTTCACATCCGATTATTGATTTACAACAAGGCTCAACATTTAATTCAGATTATAATATTGGCTACTTTCCTACTATCTATATGATTTGCCAAGATAAAATTATCAGAGAAGTAGGTCAAATGTCTGCTGCCCAATTGTATGCAGCCGGCTCTGTATGTCCTGCGGCTTTGCCAAATGCTTCAGTTGATGTGATTGCTTCTAATACATTTCCCAATACCATAATGTGTGGAAATATGCTCGCTCCTACTTTGAAATTTATTAATTATAGTACAACTTCTTTAACAAGTGCTACGGTGAATATCAAATATAATGGTACTACAATTCACACCTACCTTGGACAGGGAATGTTGCCGGAAATGGAGTAGGAACAATTAATGTACCTCAATTTTCATATAATTCAGCCACAAATTATAATGGATACAGTTGGGAAATTGTCGCTAATGGAGATGTGAATGCCGCCAATAATTCTACAAACTTAGCTTGGAAAGTCTATACGAACTCTAACGCCAAATCAACAGATTACACTGAAACATTTACCGCAGCTTCACTTCCAAACAATTGGACTTTACCAAATGATATTTCCGAAAATTATATATTTACTTTTGCAGGTGGTGTTAATGGGATTGCGCAAGTAAAAGGCCCTGATGGCGTAGCTTCTCAAGCATTATTATTCGACTTACTAGATATTTCAGGTGGAGCAAATCAAGCACTAACAGCTATCGTTTCCAATGTTAATTTTAATGCAAAACCTTATTTGACTTTTGATTTTGATTTAGCTCATGCAAACAAATCAGCACAAACAAATGATAAACTTGAAGTGTTGGTATCATCTGATTGTGGTGCTAGCTGGACCTCAGTTTGGAACAGAGCTGGTGCAGCTTTAAACAATGATCAAAATCTATATCCTGCAACTGCTGCAAACAATATCTTTATCCCTGATATGGGTAGTGATTGGCAACATGTCAGCATCAATTTAGATAACTATAAATCAACACAAAATTTATTGATTGCTTTAAAAGCAACGGCTTTAGCGACTAATAATGGAAATGCATTGTTTATCGACAATGTAAAAATATCAGGAAACACACCTGCTAGCTTGACAGATAATCAATTTAGCCAAATCGTTTCACTTTATCCAAATCCTAGTAATTCAAATGTATTTATAAAAGGATTAGCTGGAGATGCAAGTATTCAAGTTTTAGATGTTTTAGGAAATATTGTTTATTCAAATCAATATCAAAAAATCAATGGAAATATTGAACTACCAACATCTCAATTAGTCAATGCTAATTATATTATTAAAATTACTCAAGAGGGGAAAACAGCGGTAAAACAATTTATAAAAATAGATTAGCCCAATAAGGACTGAATCTTAATTTTAAACAAAAAAACCATCAAGTTTAGCTTGATGGTTTTTTTGTTAGGTTAAACTCATTTCATCTAACTTTATTGGTGCTACCATAAGAAACCATTTAGGCTATATATAGCGTTAAAATCAAATGTATCTGATACAAAAAGACTAAAGTTGTAACCATGCCTTACTATTGTGTCGGGTGGATAAATGCTCCAACTATAAAGATATAAAGATTTGTGCTAAACCTTACATGCGATTATATCTTCGCTTAATAAAACTCCTTTAAATTCTGAAAATCCCCTTACCATATTTTTCTCCAATTGTGTCCAAGGCAGGTAGTGTCTTTTTTTTACATATACAGATGGCAGCCAAACTACACCAAGGTTATGCTACTCAAAAAATCATTCGGTAGCGTTTTGCCAAAAAATAGACTGGTATTGGGCTTGGCCTAAGTAAATACAAAAGAAAAAATGATAATTGTTGCTATTGTGATAAGATTTTTCATTTTATTATTTATTTATGTGATTTTGTCAGATGCGATATGCTTAATGTCTGAGCACTTACGAGTTGGCATTATTCGGTTGCCTGTATGTAACCCAACCGCTGTATTTATTTTTTTTTACAATTACACATAGGTACTTCTATTCTTAGGTTACTTTTGCGTTTGCATTTAAATCTGTCATGCTATTGTAATAGATAGTTTTAAGACTGTTTTAAATTTCTTTCTTCTTAGAAAAAAATTTTTATTTGTTCGACTTAAAATCTTCTACAATTTTTCTTGATTTTTGTTTGGCAAGCTAAAAAGCAGGTTAAAAAACTTCTTGGCTTATTGCTTATGCAATACAAATATATAAATTTTAAAATTTAATATGAGCCTATCCCCCCCATATTTTAACATATCACTAATATGTAATATTTTTTGAAACGTCTTTTTATGTATTCGCTTTTGCCTCGATTACGTTGCCGTTTTGGTACTGATATGGTGGCATCAGCCCGGGTGGTTTACATGTATAATTTTGCAACCTGTTTAATAAGTTTAATTTGAATCTCCGTATTTATACCTAATACATTTTTGCGATAGCTAAATGAACTACTAATACATCTATAGAAATCGGCTTTCATATACCTATCCATATTCGCTGAACACAGAATAGTAAAAAAACGCCCCGGTCACTACTCGAGGCGTTTACTATTTAAAGGTGTTTCTTCTATTCTGATGAATGTTAGGTGCTGGCATTCTGACCACCGTGCTTGTAAACCATTGTCATTATTGAGTTGTCGTATCATTGAGTGTCGTCTGTGTGTTGCGTATTTTTTTAGAGCATTAGAAATTTTTTTTTGGTCGGCCTTGCAAGCTCTTTAAAAAACTTTGGTCTGTACAGTTGCTCGTTCGGTTTTTAAATGTACTTACACAATGCGTTGGCATTTCTATTCGTTTAATGTATTTTCTAATGTCTTTTTAAATTCATTTTCATTGTTGTAATTGTAGAACGGAACGGCTGTTATCAAATAAGTGTCCGTGTGTATTTTGATTGTCTTTTGCTCTGCTCTGATTTCATTTAAAAAGTCTTCTTTCCATTTATCGTGACCTTTCAAATGTTCACCTTTTGGTTCTATGAATACCTGAAATGTCATTTGCTCTCCATTACGCTGCTTGCAGAACAATAAAAAGTCTGGTTCAAAGGCCCGTCCGAGTTTGTCGAAGATTTTTATTTCTCTTTCGTTTCGGATTAGGTAAATATTCTCAAACTTCTGATTCAATCCTTCAAATCGTCTGGAAAACAGTTCAACAAATTTCTTTTCTTCACTTGTGCCGTAGTTAGCGTTGTAAACATACCAAGGCTCGTTGGCTACTAATGTTTCTTGACCATCTGCTCGTTCACTTTCTTTGTAAACTTTGATTTCCTTGTCCTTGAAAACTTTATGAATAGGCTCTTTGATATAGTCTGAGCCTTCGTATTCTGTTGAATTGCTCTTTATATCGGCTTCAATGCTTTGCAAAAGTCCGTTTAATGCTTGCAAATAGTCGAAATGACTAATCTCTTTCAGTCGGTTGGTTGTTCCGCTAAAAGTAATTTCTAAACCTGCTAAAAAGTTGGTGCTGTCAATGAAATTGGAAAGTGAGCCAACACTCGGAAAATAATGTGATAAACTTTCGAAATAGAAAAATGGGTTTTGGCTTAATGCAAAACGGATTGTGTTTTTCGGAATTTCAGTCAGTTTTACATCTTTCGCTTTAATTATTTCATCATTTGATTGAGTCAACTCCATTTCAAAAAATGCACTTGCCATTCTGCCAACTCCCGAAGATAAAGTGTGGCGGTAGTTGGTTTGGGTTACTCCTAAGTCTGTAAATGATTTTATGTTATCAAATCTCTTAGGGATTTTTTTGTTGTAGATAACTTGTCCGTTACGATAAAAATCTGTTTCCTTAAAATCTATTTTTAAGGTTAGTTGTTTGGTTACAAGATTTTTATCATCTTCATAAATACCTGAATCCACAAGTGCTTTTTTCAACTCTGAAATGTAACGACTGTCTTCTTTGGTATGATAATACAATTCTTCCAATATTTTCAAGTCATTGGAAATATCATCATCAAATTTTCGGGTAAACTTGTCTTGTCCTTCTTCCAATGCAAAAGGAAAATATCTTGCTCCTCTACCAATTAACTGTGCTTCTGATAGTGTTGTTTTGCCCGGCTTTCCGTCTTTGCCGTCTCGGTCTTCATAGAGACGAACAATGTCAAATAAATTCAAAACATCCCAACCTTCATTCAATTTCTGAACGGCAAAAACAGCACGGATAGGATTATTTTCATCTTCTAAAGTGTTGAGCAAAATTTGGTTTTTCTCGGCTTCTGCATCATTATTGGCACTTAGGCAATTTTCAAATCTAAAATTGGCTTGAATGCGTTTTACTATTTCGTTGGCTGAAATGCCTTTAGCTTCAAAAAATTTGAAAGCTTTTTGAACGATTGGAACGGTAGAAGTCTTTTGGATTTTATCCACCATTGAAACCGAAAAATCATCAATCAGTTTATGAAAGTTCTCTTTGTTCTGTTCTGATTCTTTGATTGTTTTTTTAGCTTTGAACAGAATTACGGGCTTCAAATTGATATTGTTTGAAGTTGCCAATTCCTGACGATACATGTTTAAAATCAAGGCTTGAATGATTCGCTCTTGTTCATTATACAAACTACGGATAAGGTTAATTTCTTTGGAATACTTGTCTTTTCGAAACTCAGCAAGATCGTATTTAAAAATTACTTTGTCTTGATATTTATTTAAAATTTCGGCATTGCCATAATCAAGTGTAGCCGTAAATTCCAAAAGAATGTTTTCATAATTCTGTTTTAATATATTAATTACTGTTCCTTCCCAACTGCCAAATAAATCACCTTTCTTCTTTGTTGCCGAACTTAAATGATGTGCTTCATCAGCAATTAAAACTATTTTTTTATCTTTAAAATCTTCATAAGTTATACTGTTTTCTTTGGTATTATTTAAGTCAATGTGAAGTTGTTGAATGGTGGTAAACTTCAAATTGATATTCTGATTGTCGGCTTCTTCAAAGTTGTCTATTTCTTTTATTAAAATTTCTTTTCCATCTACAACTATTTTATGATTGAATAAGTATTTTGATGCCTGTGAATTAATAAAATTATCCTTAGTTTTTTGGATGATGTTGTCATGGTTTACAAAAAATAAAAAATTGCGATAGCCTTTTTGGTAAAGGTGCAACATCAAACCTGCCATAATCAAAGTTTTACCACTTCCAGTTGCCATATTGTAAAGCAAATGATAAGGCTTTTTGGGTTTTTCTTCAAAATTTTCTATATCAAGGTAAATATATCTTTTAAACGCTTCCGTTTGATATGGACGAATATCAAATCCAGGTTTCAAATTATCTACAATCCAGTTGGGCACATCTACTTGTGCTAATGCTCTTTTTGCAAAAGGATTATTGAATATTTCGTGTAGAAATGCCATTATTTTTTATTTTTCAGTTTTTTAATTTCATTATCAAAATCAGATATAATTTTTTGTGTTTTATTAAATTGGTCGTATTCTTTTCCAGCCTTGTTAATGGCTCGTTGATGAGAAACTGTACCTTTACTTTCTAATATTTTGTACTCATTGAAATTTAGAAATTTATCTACACTTTGTGCCAGCTGTTCCATGGTAAAGGTGTTTTCACGCTCAATTAGGTTTTCAATATAATCAAAATAACCCGTTACTGTTCTTTCTAATTGCTTGATTTGTTTTTCGTTTAAGTAGTTTTTGGCTATTGATGTATCCGATTTTAGTATTCTACCTTCCGGAGCGTTCTTCCATGTAGTAAGCCCCATGTTTTCTTTTTTAGCATTCGCGTTTTTATAGATTATTTCGGCAGCTGTACTTCCTGTAATTGCAAAATGAAATTTGTTTTGCACCATTGCATAAAAGTTCTTTGTAATTTCGGCATGTGGGTTGTAATCTATGCTACATTCAGCAAAAATATCAGTTACTTGTTGGTAAATTCTACGTTCGCTGGCACGAATGGAGCGAACTCGCTCTAATAACTCTTTGAAATAATCGTTTCCGAATACGGTTTCTCCTTGTTTCAGGCGTTTATCATCTAAAACAAAACCTTTGATGATAAATTCTTTTAAAGTTTTTGTAGCCCAAATTCTGAATTGTGTTGCTTTGGTAGTGTTAACTCGATAACCAACTGAGATAACAGCATCTAAGTTATAGAATTTCGATTTTCGATTAACAGCTCTTTCCCCTTCTTGTTGAACTTGTAAAAAATCCTTACAAGTTGCCTCTTCTTGTAACTCTCCTGCTTCAAAGATGTTTTTAAGATGAATGGTAATATTTTGCGGTGTAGTTTGAAACAACTCCGCCATCATCTTTTGAGTTAGCCAAATAGTTTCGTCTGTTAACAGAACCGACAAACTTACCTCACCGTTTGCAGTTTGGTAAAGGATGAAATTATATTGTTGCGGAATTAAGGCACTCATGCTAATATTTTATTTGTAAAATGCTTTGGTTACTTTCCTTTCTTCATCGGTGCATTTAAAGTCGGAATCATTAAGTGATGAAAGATTTACGTACAATTGGTTTTTATCCAATAACTCGCAAAGATGTTGTTTTTGCTCTGCAAGACTGAGTGCTTTAAAATCTTCCAAATGCTCGTCTTGTTTTTTAATATCCACATTATAATTCAAGAAACTTTTATTTTTCATCTGTTCCCAAATCTGCAAAAGTGAAACTGTGTCTTTGGCTTCTTCAATATGCTCAATGAAAGATTGGTTGTATTTTTTGAGTTCGAGATATATAAATTCATCAGACTTATTTTGCTCAATTACTCTTTGAATACGCTTTGAAGTTACCGTTTCAATATAGTCCATTTGCTCACATAGAATGAATTGTCTGTTTCCTCCATCTTCTTTGTTTAATTCTAAAACTGCTTGAGCAGTTGTCCCGCTTCCTGCAAAGAAGTCAAGAATTCTATCGTTCTTATCAGAAAGAATTTTAATTATATCCATTACAGCATAAAGAGATTTAGGATAGGAAAACTCATTTTTTCCTAATACAGACCTAAGCAACATAATACCATTGCTGGAAGCATCATACCTTGAATCACTCCAAACAGTTCTTGGTTTTCTACCCTCTATATCTGTTGGTCTTCTTTTCTTAAAAACCTTGAATTCGCCTTTGACTTTTTTTACAAGTAATTCAGTGTCCTTTTTTTGTTCAAATGTATCTTTTCCCCAACGCCAAGTCTTTTCTTCACCTTCAGCATTTATTGGTAATATCTCAACTGAATTGGCAGAAGAATTTAGTGAAAGACTGTCTGTTTTTAGGTCATAAAATATTGAATAGAATAGGTTAGGTCTTTCGTGTTTGTTTGAATTATTGCCTGTTCTTGTAAAAGGAGTTTCAGAATATGTTGAAATTTCGTCTTCTTTATTAAACTGCTTTAAATCTTCGGCTGTAAATTCAAAGTTTTTCAACTCAACCAATTCTTTGTTTTTTGCATAAACTAATAAATATTCGTGCATTGTAGCAAAATACTTGTCGTCATTTCTACCACGTGGATTATGAACGACAACAACAGTTCCTAAACGGTTTTCACTACCTAAAATCTCATCTAAGAGAAATCTAAGAGTGTGCATTTCATAATCGTCAATAGCTGCAATTAATACTCCATTATCTTGCAGTAATCTCTTTGCAACTTCAAGCCTATTTCTCATAAAAGTAAGCCAAGAGCTTCTTTTGAAAGAATTATTATATGCAAATGTATCACCACTTCCACCTGTATTATATGGCGGATCGATATATATCAGCTTCACTTTTCCGGCAAATTCTTCTTTTAGCGTATGCAAGGCGAGAAGGTTATTGCCTTTAATAATCAGGTTATCGGTTATAGTGCCGTTTTCGTTTCGGTTAAAACCATCAAAAGAATGTTCACCGTCTTTGTCAAAAGCTTTAGCATTGGTTAAAACCTTTGGTTCTAACAGTTGGGTAATTTCGTCCTGTGCCAAAATTTCGTTGAAGAAAATTTCTTCTCGCTTGTCTTCTTCACGGCTTTGTCCACCTTCTAAAATACAGTCTTTAAATGGCCAAACTAATGCCACTTCGTTGCGTTGTTTCAGATACTTGCCGTCAATGGTCAGTCCCACTTTGTTTTTGTATTGGGTGTAGCTGTCGTTCAGATAGTTTTTCTGTTCCAAAAACTGCACAAACAGGTTTTGGTTAAAAACAGTTACAGTCTCACTCTTCGGCAGGCTCAGGGTTCGAAAAAACTTTTCTTTTAGTGTAGGTTCTTTTAGCAACAGCCCAATCAATTCTTCGTCAAAATTCTGTGCTTTGTTCAGCACCACCCATTTTTTCAATTCTCCGTTGTCTGTCACGAAGTTGGGTTCTTTCTTGAGTTGTTGCTCTAATGTGTTGTATAAATTCATTTCGTCTTTTATTCCAATTTTTAAGTCTGTTAAGTTAGTTTTTTAAGCCGCTTTCCTGTAAAAAGCCCTTCTAGTTGTCACCTGTCCGAAAGTCGGATGGGGGGTAGGCTTGGGTGCGGTTGGGCAAAATAAAATGTGCTGCAAATTGTGTCGGCTTGTTCGGTGGCTTGCAGCTCTTTTTATATTGCAAAGGGTTGGCATTTTGTCTGTCGTTTTATTGTTCGTTTATTGTCGGTTGTTTCTTCTTTTAGAGTTGCAGCTAACGATTGTGTTTTACGAAGTTATCAAAATATTTGCGAGTGGACAAAAATTTATTTTTAGACAGGTGAGCAAAATTTTGATATCCAAATTTGGTCAAACGTCGTGATGGCCGCACGTTGTGTAAAGACCGGGAGTTCGCCAAAATGGCGAACGAAGGGATTTACAGGCGTGGGATTACGGCCATTGGCAGTCTGTGAAAAAAATATCTTCTTTGCCAAACAGAAAAATAAACAATTATAGCCGTCTGCAATAAACTTCTAAAACAGATATTCGGTTGTATTAAAATGGTACCTTATACCAAGATGATTATTTAAAAAAATAGTGATTAAAATGTTTGGTTTATTGCACAGTTCATGTTAGCGGTTGTTTTTTCTTGTCGCTTTTATTGAATAAACCATTGGTATTTTATTGTCCAAGTGATCGATTCTATATTTTTTTGGTTCAAACTCTACTGTTTTATTAAAACAGTTGTATGGTGAATAATCAAATTCGTCAAATGAGTTAATTTCAAGACCATTATTGATAAGACTATTTAATACTTCGCTTATCCCGTGGTTCCATGACACATACGACTGCGTAATGTCAGCATTTTTGTCGGCATATGTGCCGTTTTCTGTTTCTATTATTGCTCCAGAATTAAAATATCTGTAACCAATTTTGTTAAAGTTGTCATCAAACATCCAAACAACAGGATGAAATTCTACAAACACAAATTGTCCGTTTGGCTTTAAAAACTTGGAAATAATTTTTGCCCACTTGTCCAAGTCGGGCAACCATCCAATTGTTCCGTAACTTGTAAAAACAATATCAAATTTTTCGTCCAAATGATTTGGCAAGTCGTAAATATCGCAACAAATAAACTTTGCATTTGAGTTGGTGTCCTTTGCAATTTGCTTTGCACTTTCAATAGCTTTGTCTGATAAATCAATGCCTGTAACGTTCGCACCAAGTCTGCCTAACGAGATAGTGTCTTGTCCAAAATGACACTGCAAATGCAAAATAGTTTTTCCTTTAATGTCACCAAGCAAGTTTAATTCTATATCGTTTAGTGAACTTTTTCCTTTTAGGAAATTGTCAAGGTCGTAAAATTCAGATTTTAAATGTGACTCGGTTCTATTGTTCCAAGACTGTCGGTTTATTTCTATGTAATTATTTTCTGTGGTCATTTATTCTTTTATTTTTGGTTTTTCAAAATAACAGCTAACGGCAGTCTGTGAAAAAAATATCTTCTTCGACAATCAAAAATACAAAACATTTTCGTAATTTAATACCCTAAAGCTAATCTTTCCAAAAATGCCTACTATATTAGGTTTTGACCGTTTCCAAATTACATTTTCTACACTTGAAGATGCTTTGACAGGCTCAGCACAGGTACCTTTTCGGCAGACAATGAAGTGCGATTCATTGATGCCTTTGTAGATAAGTTAGATTTAAAAATGTTGGAGATTAAATCTCTTTGCCAAACAGAAAATAAACAATAATAGCCGTTTGCAACAAACTCTTAAAACAAGTCTTTGGCTGTGTAAAAAACAAATCCCTTTACCAAGATAATTATTTAAAAAATATTGCCTGATTTGTTTGGTTTTTTGACAGTTCATGTTAGGCACAGTGCATCTTTATCATTTCTAAAGTCAGTGTCTGTTTTGTCAATGCCGATTTTTGTCGTTTTTTTGTTTTATTCCGTTGTCTATTGCGATGATTTGATTGTAATTCGTAATTTTATGAAATGACAAAGATTAGAGCCGATAAAACCTGCTCCGCCTG
>LNFQ01000035.1 GCA_001567165.1 Bacteroidetes bacterium OLB11 | reverse complement strand
CGATGGCCGCACGTTGTGTAAAGACCGGGAGTTCGCCCATCTGGCGAACGAAGGGATTTACAGGCGTGGGATTGAGGCCATCACACAAATATACGAAACTCTCTCAAATTACCAAATTTTTTATTACTTTATTTCTCAATTAGATATGTTTTTTCTTTCTTTAAGATATAAATAATGCGAATCCTAAATGGATATGCAAAATGCGAAGCTTTTCATTGACCCCATTTGTTGGCAATAGTACCAACAATGGTAGAATGGGCATGTAAAATATCATTTTTGGTATCTTTTCGAAGTAAAATGTTATAGTTGATTGAGGACAATTTTTAATTCATTCTGGTTAAAAATCTCTTTTTCAGTTTGGTGCTGTTGTCAGAGAATTTATTCTTTTTCTTATTAATCCATATATCTCAATTTTACATATATTTCTTTTGTTTCATTTTCATCAATTTGAAACTTAAAGTCTTGAATTGTTGGTTTTAAAATCCCTTTGTGATAGTAATTTGAAAACCCAAATCCTTCAGTTGGTATCGATAGTAATTTATAATTCATTTTTCCATTCCCATTTTCATCATCTAGTACCGAAATTCCATAATTTCCACGCTTATATGGAATTTTTACGGTCAGACTTCCATTGACAATTGTATTTTTAGGAATGTGTAAGGTGTGAACTGGCTTTTCTGCAGAAAACTGTTTTTGATTTTCAAAAAAGGCAATACACATTTGCCCTTGACTTGATTTGATATTTGATATTTTTAAAATTATAAGTTGTGCATTTGAAATCAATGAGTTGAAGAATAGTATAAGGAAGGGGAGTGCTATTTTTATTCTTTTTTTCATTTTTAAATGAATATTTTGATTGGGTATTTTTTTTGAAAAATCGTTGCATCATTTCTTGATTATCAGATTTGTATGCTTGGTAAGGTTCTGATTGTTTTAATAAATAGTATTTGATAATTTTGCTAAACAAACTAGCTGCTAATTTTTTATATAACGGAAACGAGGCTTGAGTAGTATGATAATATGACTTTAAAGTGTCGTTTCTAAAATGCAAAATATTTTCTAAATCATCACCATCTGCCAAATATCCACAATGGAAGTTTTTAGTTGCGAAACTGTTTTCAGGGAAATCCAATCTGCCTAAACCATATATTTTAAACGAATTTTCTAAAAATTTTTGATAGCTAGTCCTTGATTTTTCACCACCCCCCAAATTAAAAATTCTAAATTGAAGTTGTTCCTGATTGGAAATCGCTTTCACAAAAGCATTGGCGGTGTCATTGGGTGTGCATATTTCAAAATGTGTTTTTAAAGGCATGTGAAACATTAATTTTGAAATTTTATGATTTTTCATAATGGCTGCCAAACGGAAAATACTCCATCGTAGCGAACTTTGTTGAACCAATTGCTCTGCTGCCATTTTTGTTTCTGCATAGTAGTCCCCCTCACTAATTTTTATCGGGTCACTCACCCTAATATACGGATTCTCAACTCGATCGCCATATAAGGCTATTGAAGAGCTATAAATAAAAAATACCTGAGGTGAAGTCTTTTCTAGATGATTTAATAAAAGCTTAGTTCCTAACACATTGATTTTCTGTGTTAAATGAGGGTAAAGGTCAGCACTAGGCGGAATCAGTGCAGCTAAATGAATTACAACATCAATTTGTGAAGGTATCTTTTTCACTTCGCTTTCATTACTGATGTCTCCAGTAATCCATTGAATTTTATTTTTGTATTGATTAAAAAATTTCTTGTTTTTTTTGTTTACGATATCAAAACAAGTGATTTGATATTCTGGAAATTGAGTAATTAGTTTCAAAATTTCAGAGCCAACTGTCCCTGATGCACCAGTGATTAAAATGTGTTTCCTTTGCATAATTTTTTTTATGCAATTTTAATTAGGCTTTCAACGAAAAGAGTCCTTCTAATCTAATTTGGACTACAACTACTAGTTCAAATTTTAAAAATTGAACAAAAATAACTGATTATATCCCCACAATTTCTAAAACTTAATCTGTTTTAATCGTGTTTCGATAGGCAACGGGTGTTTTCCCGGTCAGATTTTTGAAAACAGTATAAAATGATGATTTACTAGAAAATCCACATTCATAACCAATAGCCTCAATCGAGTATAAATTTTTTTTTGTTTGAAAGCATCTCTTTTACTGCCTCCACTCGATGATAATTGACATATTGAAAAAAATTCTGCCCAATAACCGTATTTAAGACTTCTGTGATTTGATATTTTGGAATTTTCAATTTATTTGAAAGCATATCCATATTTAAATTTGAATCTAAATATAATTTTTCATGAACTATAAGTTGCTCAATTTTTTACTTTAATCTGCTGTTTTAAATCATTTGATAGTGAGGAGTTTTGATATGGTATTTTGTTGTGATCTTGTGCTAGGGCTATCGGACTTAAACGATGCTGGTATAATCCGTAAAAACTCAAAATATAGATTAAAAACAATAAAACTGAATAATTGTAAAAATGAGGAGATAGGGGGTAGGATGAAGTAAAATATGCCAACAAGGCAATGATAAAAGCCACGATGCAATACACCACATAAAAAATGGAAACAAACAAAACCCACGTTATATTATCATTTTCATCAATATTTGAATGTTCATTTTGGAGTTTCATCCGATGAATATGCACAATTCGCAAACTCAAAATACTATAGACGACACACGAAATTGTTGTAGCTGTTCCAAACATCATTCGATAAATCAAATTTTCATCTACATTAAAAAAAAGTATTCATCGAAAAAGGTTCTTTCAAGATATAAGAAAGCACTTTAAAAGCGAGATAAGGAATGAAATGTAAAAATTGAAAGAAATTTAATTTAAAATTCTTATTTGTGAGAGAGCGAATATATAAATACAAGGCAGGATTAAACAGCAAAAAGGAACTAGAGAGTAATGGTTTTTGAAATAATTCATAATCAAGGCCACAAGTGAAAAAATCAAATGTAAGCAAGACCAACCAAAAGAATAATACTTTATCAGAAACATTATTTTCCTTTTTGGACAACATCAAAATGGCAGCAAAAATAGCCTGACTAACGCCTATCCAAGCGATGATTTGCATCATATCTATTTTTTTAAAATTTGTAGTGTATCTTTTGGTAAAAATAATCAGTAACTTGTTAAGGATATAATAAATAACTCAAATTCATTTTGATAAAAAATACTCAAAAATCATAATACTATATGCTTTTTCACCATTTTTTATCTTTTCCTTCTACTTAAATCTCTAATGAGTAATTTGGTATTAAAAAATCGAATGTGGTCAAAAATGATTGTTTTTTTTATTAAAAAATTCACATTTATTGAGAGTTAAAATACCTCATTAATTTTGAATCAATTTATTAAAATAAGATGGTTTACCAAATTATACCTTGCAGGTGCCGCACCTGAAGATGCAATGTTGATACCTTACGCAGCAGGATTATAGACAAATGATTTTTTTTCATTGAAACAGAAACTATATTTAATATTGATTTTGCAATTCTCAAGCATTAATTAGACAATTCAAATTAAAGAATTGGTATTTTAATAATACTAGCTAATGACAACTATCTATTTTAGATAAGATGTTGATTAATGTTTAATGGTTGTATGTGAAATAGCTTATTACAATAATTTTGTTGTTCTAAATATATTATTAAAAGGTCTAAAATAGATTTTTTAATAAAGAAAATACAGAATAGATGCGGCTATTTTCAAAGAAATTATGTAAAAAAGAAACTAGGAAATTGCTTCTGCTTGCATTTGTTTCATTGCATTTTTACGAAGATGTTCATCTAAGATAATTTTACGCATTCTTACGAAATTTGGAGTGACTTCGATACATTCATCATGCTCAATATATTCCATACATTCCTCAATCGTCATCAGCGTTTTAGGGGCAATTCGAGTAGCATCGTCTGCACCGCTAGCACGGTGGTTTGTAAGTTTTTTACCTTCGATGACATTCACTAATAAATCACCTGGTTTAATATGTTCTGCAATGATTTGACCAGCATAGACATCTTCTCCCGGATCCACAAAAAAGGTTCCTCTGTCTTGCAATTTGTCGATTGAATAAGCAGTGGTTGTTCCATTGAATTTAGAGATGAGCACACCATTATTTCTACCTGGGATTGGGCCTTTCCAAGGTTTGTATTCTCTGAATCGGTGAGCCATCACAGCTTCTCCTTGTGTGTTGGTCAACATTTGGGTTCTTAATCCAATAAGTCCTCTCGATGGAATGTCAAACTCAAGATGTTGCATTGTGCCTTTCGTTTCCATAATTAACATTTCTCCTTTTCTTCGACTGACTAAGTCAATGGCTTTGCTTGCAAACTCTTCGGGTACGTCGATTACCAATGTTTCATAAGGTTCGCTTTTGACTCCATCTATTTGTTTGACAATAACCTGTGGCTGCCCAACAGTTAGCTCGTAACCCTCTCTACGCATGGTTTCTATTAAAACTCCTAAATGCAAAATTCCTCGTCCGTAAACTAAAAATGTATCTCCATTATCCGTATCTTCTACTCGAAGAGCAAGATTTTTTTCTAATTCTTTATTTAAGCGATCTCGTAAATGTCGGCTAGTTACAAACTTACCATCTTTACCAAAAAATGGAGAGTTATTGATACTAAAAGTCATATTCATGGTTGGTTCATCAACCGGAATGATAGGAAGGGCTTCTGGATTTTCAAAATCAGCAATGGTATCTCCAATATTAAAATTTTCTAAACCGACAACAGCACAAATATCACCTGCAGACACTGATGTTACTTTCTTTTTACCTAAAGATTCAAAAACATAAAGTTCTTTTGCTTTTAATTTTTTTTGAGTTCCATCAGCTTGCATCAATACGACATTGTCATTTTCTTTAATGGTTCCTCTCGCTACTCGCCCAATTGCAATTCGACCTAAAAAGGATGAATAATCTAATGAGGTGATTTGTAATTGTAAATTTCCTTCTTCTACTTTTGGTTCAGGTACATATTCAATAATTCCATCTAAAAGAGGTGAAATATCATCACATTGTGAGTTTTCACTGTTAAACCAACCGTTTTTGCCAGAGCCATAGAAAGTAGGGAAGTTGAGCTGTTCTTCTGTAGCATCTAAATTAAAGAATAACTCAAACACAGCGTCATGCACTTCGTCTGGTCTGCAGTTTGCTTTATCTACTTTATTGATAACAACTATAGGTTTTAAATTCAGTTGTAATGCTTTTTGTAACACAAATCTTGTTTGGGGCATTGGCCCTTCAAAGGCATCTACGAGTAAAATTACCCCATCTGCCATTTTCAAAACTCTTTCTACTTCGCCGCCAAAGTCGGCGTGACCGGGAGTATCGATAACATTAATTTTGGTATCTTTATAAGTTACAGAAACATTTTTTGACAAGATTGTGATTCCTCTTTCTCTTTCCAAGTCGTTATTGTCCATTATTAAATCTCCTGTTTCCTGATTTTCACGAAATACATTTGTATGGTGAAGGATTTTATCAACTAGGGTGGTTTTGCCGTGGTCAACGTGTGCAATAATTGCGATGTTTCTTATATTCATAAAAATAGAACTCTTCTTTTTTAAAAAAGCGTGCGAAGTTACGACTTTATTTATAAGTAATATCATTTTTATTTGTTATGATTTTTGAATCCTGGTTTTTAATTAAAGATTCTATTTATTTTTTATAAAAAATAAAAATGCTTGTTATCTCATTTCATTTGAAAAATGAAAGATGGTTCAAATTTTTTCTTCTTTTTTAATGAATGATTTTATGCTCAAAAATGCTTGTTTCATAGCATTATAGATGAATCTAACCCTTAAGTATTTTAATATATCTTACCTTTGTAAATCTTTTTTATCAAACCAAGCGAAGTTGAATTTCGTCATTCGATATGAATCGAATAATATTAGAAAATTTTACTATGAAAAATAATTTTAAAATGAAGGTATTTAGTGTGGTCTTTTTTTTATTTACTTTGACTTCTTTCATTTCACAAGCTCAAAGTATTTCTATTACGCCATTACAAAATTTAAGTTACTGTGCATGTTCTCAGTTGAATATTGATTTTACCACTAACGGGAATTTTAATCCTAGTAATATCTATACGGCTCAATTATCAAATGCTTTTGGGAATTTTGCAACTCCTACAAATATTGGAACGCTGAATGGGAATATGAATGTAGGCACTATCAATTGTGTGATTCCATGCAATATCCTTTATGGGACAGATTATAGAGTGAGAATTGTGAGTAGTTTGCCAGCAGTGATTAGTCCTGATAACGGGGTCAATATTACTATCAATCTAAATCCTCAAGTGAATATTATTTTAAGTTCGGGTAGCTGTGCAGATACTTTGACTGCCAGTGTTCCGGTTGTGGGAAATAAATATTATATTACCAATACAGAACCATGGGGGATAGTTGATAATGAGCATCAAATGGATGTCGTGTTTGGTGTAGGTGGATGGATATATGATGATTTTTCAACTCCTAATCTTGCAACGATTTTTTCTCCAAATACTCAGTTCGTTTTTTTGGAAGGAAGTGATTTAAATGCGAATGCACTAAATCAATTTATGCTATTAAATGGTCCATTGATTGAAAATTGGGTGCAAAACGGAGGAAGACTTTTTTTGAATGCAGCACCTAATGAAGGAGGTGTGCAAAATTGGGGTTTTGGTGGCACGATACTGAATTATCAAAACTTGATACCGTCTTTTATAAATGCGTTACCCGGAGTTGAAATAACAAATTTAGCTCATCCAATTAATATGGGACCATATACTCCGCTTAGTCCGGGTGGATCATACACCGGAAACTATTTTGCTCATGCAAACATTATTAATGGTGGCACTACTTTAATCCATAATTCAATCAATCCGAGCGAAGCAGTTTTAACAGAAAAAGCTTGGGGCAATGGGAATGTATTATTTGGTGGGATGACGCTTTCGTTCTTTCATAACAATGTAGCTGGATTGGTGAATCAACATGCTGTTAATTTAAGGCAAAACATTTTGTCTTATGCAGCAGGAGGAGCTGCGAATCCGCTTTATGGTTATGCTTGGGCCCCGGGTGGAGAAATTACCTCTAAAATAATGCCTTCTAATACTGGAATTTATACAGTAACTGTTACCTCAAATGCCGGATGCACTGCTACTGCAACTTATAATTACACACAACAAAATGCAGCTCCCAATGTCCATATCACCACGATTGGAGATTTGTGTCAGGCTGGGAATAATATTGTGCTAGATGCAGGAGCCGGATTCTTTTCATATACTTGGGACAATGGCGATGTTACACAAACAAGAACAATTAACTCTGCCGGGACTTATTGGGTGACTGTAACCAATGCTCATGGGTGCGTGGCTACTGATACCATCATTATCAATTATAGTTCACCTATGAATTTGACTATTGTTTCATCCCCAATACTTTGTCATGGTGATAGTACTTCAATGACAGTGAATGTGAGTGGGGGAGTGAGTCCTTATCAATACAGTGTGAATGGAGGGGCTTTTCAAGGGAATAATCAATTCGGAAATCTACAAGTAGGTACTTATACCATTCTAGTTTCAGATGCTGTTGGATGTACTGCTACTTCGGTTGTTTCAATAAATGAACCAACTATTTTAAGTTTTAGTCAAGTGAATGTTCATGAAGTGTATTGTAATGGAGATTCTAGCGGGTCAATAGCAGTGGTAAGCAATGGGGGAGTTGGGAATATCGTCTATTCAATTATGCCAAGTAAAGTTCAAGTTCCAGAAGGATTTTTTAAATACTTAAATGCTGGTGTTTACACAATCGTAGCGACTGATGCAAACGGATGTTCCATAACAACCACTGCAAATGTTACTGAAAATCCACTTCTTCAAATTAAAAGTTTAAGTTTTGTGGAACCGATTTGTGCTTATGATTCGACTGGAATTATTCAAACGAGTGCGATTGGTGGAGTTGCTCCTATTATGTATTCAATCAATAATGGAGCTCCTAATTTGAGTGGAGTATTTACAGGGCTTGTCATTGCTCCATATAGTGTATCATTGATTGATAATTTGGGTTGTCGAAAAGATACTGTCATCAATTTAACAGGTCCTTCATTAGTGGGTGCAACCATTCAAATAGAGCCAACAAAATGTGTTGATTCAGAAGATGGGAAATTGACTGTGCAAGGAACAGGCGGACTGGGTGGTTATAAATATTTTGTGACACCCGATTTGAATTTGAACAAATCAGGAATTTTTCTTGATTTAACACAAGGAATTTATACGGTTAGAGTGGTGGATACTGTGGGTTGTGAATATGAAACAAAAGTAACCATTTCAGGTCCTTCTGTTCCATTAAAATTGAGCATTACAAAAGAAGATTTGAAATGTTATGGAAGAGGAAATGAAGGTTTTGCAACCGTTGATGTGAATGGAGGTGCAATGCCTTATGTGTATAAATGGTCCACTGATCCGGTACAAAACACAGCAACAGCTAGTAATTTATATTTTGGTTGGTATTCAGTACAAGTGACAGATGCGAATGGTTGTGAAAAGATGGATACAGTTTATATTTCAGAAGGTTCGTGTTGTGAAATTGCTTTTGTTCCAAATGCGTTTTCACCAAATGGAGATCAAGTGAATGATGAATTTAGAGTGCTGACAACATCGGGTATTGAATTGATTCAATTAGAAATATATGATCGTTGGGGGCAAAAAGTTTGGACAACATCTGAATGGAAAAGAGGTTGGGATGGGCGCATTGATGGAGCAGATGCAGCAGTGGGAACTTATTACTTTGTTTTAAATTACCGTTGCACTTTGGATAATAAAACTTATTTGAAAAAAGGGGATGTTACTCTAGTCCGATAATCTATTAATAGAATTATTAATTATTTTGATTTAAGAAATCAAGGTAATCATCTTTACTACTTTGGAAAGTAAAAACAGATAAAACCCGATAGGCATTTCTCTTGTCAATCAGTTTAGGATAAAGCGTTTTAGCCAATTCTAATTTGGTACTTTCAAAATTTAATTCTCTCATTATTCCTATCAGTTGTTCTGTTGAAATATTAGAATATTTAGTGATAGAATAAATTAAATTTGTTTTAGCTGATTCGTAATTAGCATTTCGAATGGCTCTGATTAATTCTTGATAACGCCCAATGCTTAAATTTCCTTGGTGCATATTCCATTTTGCATCTTGATAATTTTGGTTGCGAGTATCATATCGATTTTTGTCATTCCAACGGTGATTATTATTCCATGTTTCAGTTTCAACATCCCAATTATCCCAATTATCATTATTGTTCCAGTTTCTATATTGCTGTACACAACAATATTCTTCGATATTTATTCCTTTTTCATAAACAGTGCCATACAAAATAAATTGTGGTTTTACATTCACATTTCCATCATAAATTAAAGTTCCGTTTCGATATCCATAGCCGTTCAGATTGTAAGTGAAAACTTTTATCGAGTGTTTACCTGGAGGGACATTTGGAATCGTTACTGTTCGACCAATTTTATCAAAACGAATACCATCAATTTCTACAGAAATACTCCGACCTCTTTCTTCTCTAATTCTCAACATTCCATCATTCCAATTAGCAAACGACTGTACCCCAATTGATAGCAGCAATACAAATAATATCTTTCTCATTAATTTTTATATTTTAGCAAAAATAAACTTATTCATCAATTTTTTTATAATGAAATACTTAAAAATAAAAATCAGTTGATTTTTATCAATGAGTGACAAATAATCCCGCTTGCTACGGCTGCATTTAAGCTTTCAGCTGAGCCTAATTTTGAAATCGTTATTTTTTCATCACATAATGAAATCAGTTCTTCTTGCAATCCGTTTGATTCATTGCCAATAAAAAAAATCCCTTCATGAATTTTTGAAAAAACTTTCGAGTGGTTTGCCGTCTAAAACGGCTGCATAACGCTTGGGGGTTTTGTTTTCACTAAAATATTTTTGCAAATTAAGGTAAATACATTTTACGCGAAATACGCTGCCCATCGTAGCTCTAATTACTTTAGGATTGAAGCAGTCCACCGTATCGACATTACACAAAATAGTATCAATCCCAAACCAATCGGCAATGCGAATGATGCTACCAAGGTTGCCAGGGTCTTGAATATTATCCAAAGCAATTGCAATTTTATAATGAGGAGTCAAAGGCTGATTGGGAAGTACCACCAATGCCAACACATCTTGTGCAGTACTTAATGAACTCATTTGATGAAAACGATTTTGATCGACTTCAGTTATCTTAAATGGATATTTCTTTTTACTTAGATTTTGAGCAGCCCAATCATTTTTTGAAAATATTTCAATAACCTTAAAATTTGATTTGAGTAGTTCTTTAACCATTTTATCACCCTCAACAACAAATTGTTTACATTCGTTTCGATTTTTTTTATCATCTAATGAACGAATATGTTTAATTTGCGACTTTGTAATCATAGCGTATAAAGGTAGTGTTCAATTTTAAAAAGAAAATATTGTTTTTTTATTTTTTTAATGTTTGTGTCCATTCTTTTCAATGCGTGCAATTACACAAAGCATTTATCAAGTAATGAAATTCTTTTAGGCAAAAATACATTAAACCTTCATTCACAAACACCTATTAAATATAAGGGAGAGATAGAAAGTGAAGTGCTATCTTATGCTCAACCACAGCCCAATACTCATTTACTTGATTTGAGTATTTTACCCAAAATAAAATTATGGAAATATAATAATAATTATAAAGTTTATAAGAACGATAGTTTGCATGAAAAAATCGTTAAGCACAAAGTAGAAAGGCCAAGTTTGATTGATACGTTTTCAATTCGGAAATCAGAAATGAACATGAAGCAATACCTGATTAATCAAGGCTATTTTTATGCAGAAGTTAAAAGCAAAATTAATCCTACCAATAATCCGAAAATTCAAAATGTAGAATATAATGTTGAGGTGGGGAAAAATTACCTTATTAAAAAAAGAGTGAATGATATAAAAGATGAAAAAATCAAATCAATTGTCAATTATCATTCAGATAAAAGTTTTATCAAAACTGGAGTGCCATTTACCAATTTTATTTGCGGACAGGAAAGAGAAAGAATCTATAAAATATTAAGAAATAACGGCTATTTTGATTTTAAAATGGATAATATCTCTTTTGTGTTAGATACAACTGATAAGCAGGCTTTGCTAAATTTATCAGAAGATATTTTTGAACAATCGCTAAGTTTTGAACAAGAACAAAAAGATAATCGCGATATTGATATCACAATGATTATTGACCAAACTAAAGATAGTACTTACAATCAAACCTATCAGTTTGACCAAATATATGTCGAGATTATTGACCCTTTTTATAAAAATAAAGATTTGCCAATTACTAAATCAATTTTTGAAGATATCCATTTTACATACAAAAATTTACCTATTAATCTGAGCGTGATATCCAAAAATATTTTTATTGAGCATGGTAAATTTTTTAATTTAGATGATATTGAAGCAAGTATAAATAGGCTAAATCAGCTAGGCGTATTTCAACAAGTCAATGTCAATTATGACAAGTCTGCTGAAGACCCAGGAAAGCTCAATGTCTATATCACTTTAAGTACGACAGCTAAAATGGATTTTACAACTGCTACTGATGTGAGCTCAAGTGGAGGCGACTATTTTGTAGGGTTTGGAGGAAGTGTAATTTATAAAAACAAAAATATTTTTAAAGGAGCTAATCAAATGCAAATCAAAGCGTCCTACACTGCCGAGTTTCGCAATGATGCACTTCAAGATGGAGTGAAACGGTTTTATCTTTCAGGAAATAATGCCAGTGCCACTGCCGAGTTTACTTTTCCAAAATTTATTGTCCCTTTTTCTACAAAAATCTTTAATAAAAAAACAATTCCATACTCAGTCTTTACTGCAAACTATACATTGATTGAGCGTAAGCAAAATTATAGTATCACCAATGCAACTGGTTCTTATGGCTATATCTGGCGTGAAACCAAAAATAAATATTGGCGACTGAATCCCGCATTTTTAACCATATCAAAAGTTCCTGAAAACAAACTCAGTCAAGCTTTTAAAGACAAAATCAATAATAATAATTACTTGAAAAATATTTTTACAGACAATACTATTTTTGGTGAAAATGTTTCTTTTGAATTTAAAAGCAATCCCGAAAATTTATTGAAAAATACAACCACAGTCAATGTTCGATTTGAAGAAGCCGGAACGATTTTGAGAGGGATTGATTGGGCATATAACAAAATCACCAATTATAATATTTATCCAATTGCTCAATATATTAAGTTTGAAACAGACGCAAGAAGATATTTGAGATACACAAAAAGTGAGTGGGCAAACCGTGCAATGATAGGAATCGGTGTGCCATTAGGACTTAGTAGCACTTTGCCTTATATTAAAAGTTATTCAGCAGGAGGCTCATTCAGTAATCGAGGCTTCAATCCGAGAAGTCTTGGACCAGGACGAAATGTGGACACTTCATCTAAACTGTCCTATATCGATCATACAGGAGATATGAAATTGGAACTAAATTCAGAATATCGAATGAATTTATTAAAACTATTGTCTGGTTTTATCAACATTAAAGGAGCTATTTTTGCCGATGCAGGAAATATTTGGTTGTTCAACAAAACAAAAGATGTTCCTGGTGGGGAGTTCAATATAAATTATTTTTTGAATGACTTAGCTTTGTCAACAGGAGCCGGTTTGCGATTAGATTTTTCATTTATTGTTTTTCGTCTCGACTTAGGCTTTCCGATTAAGAAACCAACCAATGTCGGTAGTTATGGATTCAATTTAAGCAATCTGAGATTTAGAGATGGAGTTTGGAATATCGCTTTTGGATATCCTTTTTAAATTGAAAAATAATATTTTATTTATAGGATAAAAAATAGGGATAAAATTTATTTCAATAAAACATTTAAGTATTTTAAAAATTGATTCATTGGTAATCCCATTACATTATAATAGCAACCATTAATTTTTTTAATTCCGGTAATGCCAATCCATTCTTGAATAGCATAAGCTCCTGCTTTATCAAAAGGACGATAGGATTGAACATAATGCTTGATTTGATTTGGGGTTAAAATATCAAACTCGACTTCTGTAATTTCAGAAAATGAATAATCATTATTCCCATCTAAAATACAAACACCTGTTATCACTTGGTGAGTTCTTCCGGAAAGAGTTTCTAAATATTGAATAGCCTCTTCTTCGTTTTTTGGTTTGCCAATAATTTTATGGTCAATCGTCACAATGGTGTCAGCTGCTACAATTTTGCGATATGGAAAAAGATTCAATACTGCATTAGCTTTATTTTTTGCAATAAAAATAGGAATTTCTTCAATCGATAAATCATCAGGAAAATGCTCATCAGTTTCGACTACTTTTATTTCAAAAGGAATTTCAGCCAATTCAAATAGTTGTTTTCTTCTTGGAGATTGAGAGGCAAGTATTATTTTTTCCATCGAGCGAAAATAGTAGATTTCAATACACAAAAGAAAATTTGTTAATTTTTTTATATAAAAAAATAATATTAAATTCGTTTTAAAATCAAATAATATGAAAAAAATAATTTTAATTCTGTGCATATTTTTTATGCACTATTCCTCTCAAGGACAGCAATACACACTAGAGCAGGTCGATTTAACGCCCACCGGAGCCACATCTAGTGTCAATACTTACATGACTGGTATCAATAATCGTGCCTATTCTTGTGGATATTATACAGATAGTATGGGAAACAATATTGGTTTTGTCATTACACGAAAAGGAGTAGTTTTGATTGTTGACCAATCGCTCACTGGATCTAATAATAATAAAATCGTATCAATCAATGATCATGATATTGCTCTTGTGAGCTCTACAAGTGGTGGGCAAACTACTTTATGGAAAATGTATTGTGTCGATGAAGATATTGCAAATTTTGTGCAAGTAAATGGAGTAGTACAAAACAATGCCAATGCACTTAAAATTAATAATAATAATGATATCAGTGGTTGGTATCAAGGTGTAAATAGCAGATGGTTATTTGTTTTACATGATAGCATTGTACCTCCCGGACAACCGGTTTGGGACGCAAGCCGACTAATGGTAGGAGCTACTTATTACAACACGTGGGGAGCTAGTTCTGATTCGGCAAACTATGTTGCTGGCTTTTATTTAGATGCACCTAATTATTACCCTTTTATTTGTGACTTAACCAATAATACTTATCAAACATTGACAGCTCCTTCCAAAACAAAAGTATGGGGCATGAATGGGGCACATACTTTAGTAGGAGAGTATCAACAACCAAATGGATACTATATGGCATTTTTTGGGGATGTGACTGGAAACACCTTAAATCTTACTTCATTAGCTTATATATTTCAATCTAATACAATTCAATCAGTTGCAAATGATATTAGTGAAAGTGGAATGATAGTTGGAAGCTTTGTGGATCCAGTATCAAATGTTTGGAAAGGGTTTATCTATAGACCAGGACAAGATGAATATCGCTATAATGGCTGGGATTTTCAAAAACATTCATTTGCGATGACAAATACTGACGAGCCAGGAGCTTTAAATCCATTTTGGAATCATAATTATTTTGATCAATATATAGATTACATGCAGTTTGATAATTACCTATTTGATGGAGATCCTTTGATTGATGATTGTATTAAAGCTAAATATAAAAAAAATACTTACTCTAAATATCTTTTCCCCGACTGGAAAAGTTTTGCAATTGAAGCTGATAAAAATTTTACTCCCAACGGAACTGCTTTAGACAAACTAAAATATAAATATTTTAAAAAGTATTCTCTTTTTGATAAATATAAACATTACTATGGCAATTTTGAAGGAGCCTGTTATGGATTTGCAGTTTTAAGTATGATGAAATATGCAAAAGAAAATTCTATTCTTCAGAAATTTAATATGCCCTATTTTCCTAATTTTGACACTTATACCAACTTCGACTCCGTCGCAAAAACAAGTGTTACGAGAGCTTTCTTACATCAATTTGATAAAGATCTCAAAATGAAAGAAATGGACCCTTATTATTATTATTATCCCCAATGGTTAG
>LNFQ01000034.1 GCA_001567165.1 Bacteroidetes bacterium OLB11 | reverse complement strand
TTCATTTTCCCAATTTTGATTTCTGAATTTTTATTCATTTTGATTTTCATCATCGTATCCTGTCACACCTCCACTCACTACCATTTTCATCGCATCTGTTGGATTGACATTTACTGGTGTAATATTTTCTTTATCTACAAAAACAAGCACTCCACTGATTGCATAAGAGTGAGGTAAATAAACGGCTACTTTGCTATCTAACCCAAGTTTGCTTAAATCATTTTGGGTCACAAATCCCATTTGATAAACGTCAGGACTGTTTCTCATTTTCACTAAAACAGGATGTGTAAACTTTCGTTTATCACCCATAAAACTTTCTACAACATCTTTTACAGAGCCATAAATAAATTTTAAAAAAGGAGTTCGTTCTAGGATGTTATCAAAAACATTGATTAAAAATTTCCATATAAAAAAAGAGCTGCCGAGCCAGCCAATCACGACCAAAGATGAAACAATGATTAAGAAACCTACACCTCTTGGCAATGAAGGAATGGCAACATCTATCGTATCAAAAATGGAATAAGCAGCCCAAACCGTTACTGCTATCGGTGATATGATAATTATTCCTTGGAAGAAATAACGGACTATTAATGTGGCGATCTTTTTCATAGTGCAAAGTTAATGTGTGAATGTCAAAAACGAATGGATTGCATATCGTACTGCGATTGACCTAAATCTAATAGGGAATTGATTAATGATATTTTTTCAAATGTAAAAAGGTCTTCTACTTTTATTTCTTGTGAAATAATTTTTTTTTTCGTCGAGATATTTTTGTCTTTTAATTCCATTTAATAAAGGCGTATTGGGTGTGACCCATTGATTTTGTTTGAAAAAACAAATATTTGAAAAGCTGGTGTCTGTGATTTTTCCATCTTTCACGATGATGATTTCATCTTCATTTTTGATGTTCAATTTTAACTGATTCAGAGAATTTCTATCTGCATATTTTAGATGATAATCGATTTCATTATTCTCTATCAGAAAAAATGTTTCAATATTTTTCTGATAGTATATTGTCGGCAGAAGAGTGTGTTTATCGATATTGTAGTGAAGAGATAATTTTGTTTTGATTTTAGTTTGAGAAGCAAAATGAAGAATGTCTGCTTGCACCTCATTGAGTTTTTTTTCTTGATTATAATATTCAATGCAGGTTTTTTGCATTCGGAGTAAATGCCTTTCTAGCTCGTATGCTTGTTGGTGTTCTATATGGATTGTTTCAATGAATGGGTACATATATTTTATCAATCATTTCTTGATATTCTTTTTCAAGAATACTGTGTATGGTAATGCCACCGCCACTTTTATAAAATAGTTGTTTCCCCTTTTTTTCAATAAATCGAATCAACACACAACTATCAATTTGATATCCGTCAAAATAAAAAGCGACTCCCGTATAAAATCCTCTTTGATAATTTTCGGCTTGATGGATGATTTCGATAGTTTTATTTTTTGGTGCACCAGATATGGAACCAGCAGGTAATAATTCAAAAAGGATTTCACCTAAATGGCTATAAAAATCTTTTGATAAAATGCCTTTAATTTTAGAACTCACTTGCAATAAAGCTCCATTTTGGGTTTCAATTTTATCGATAAACCGAAAATTTTCAACGACTACATTTGTGGATACCATACTTAAATCATTTCGAATTAAATCAACGATAGTATAGTGTTCGGCTTTTTCTTTTTCATCATTCAAAATTATGGTTTCGGCATTGGGAATAGCTGCATTGATAGTTCCTTTCATCGGAAAAGAAAAGATTTCATTTCCTTCAATTTTTATAAAAGTTTCTGGTGAAAAACAGACCCACTCATCTTTAAAAAAAATTTTATACTTCGCATGAGCATTTTCAAAAATGCTGTATAATGAATGTAGAATTTCAATTTCTGTTTCGCAAGTATAATTTGTCAAAAATGAATTTCCATACATTAAATTTTTCTTTACAACATCGAACCCTTTTTGATAAAGAGAACGCTGAATAGGAGTTTTTGATTTTATTGAAATAAAATCATTGTTAGACAAAGGATGCGAAAGATTGGAGAAAGCTGGGAAATCAATAAAAATATTTTGTTGAGAAAGGTTTTCGGGTTCTACAAGCAAGGGCTGCTTCATTTCAAAATCGACAAATAAAAAAAAGGGAGAGTGCGTTTCTCCTTTTTGATTTATTTTTTTTTTCTAGGGAGTTGGGAGTATTCAATTATTCAATATTAATTTGTGGTAAAAATATAAAAATTTGAAAATTTTAGTTGTAGATAATTATGACTCTTTTACATTCAATATTATTGAGCTGCTTCGACAAATCAAAGGTATTGAATTTTGTGTGTTTAAAAATAATTTGATTCCTTTTCACGAAGTAGATTTATTTGATAAAATGATTATTTCTCCTGGACCAGCAACGCCAGCAGAATCAGGAGATTTAATGAAATTAATTTCTACTTTTTATTCTAATATTCCAATGTTAGGAATTTGTTTGGGACATCAAGCCTTGGCATCATTTTTTGGTGCTACATTGGAAAATTTGCATGAGCCTAATCATGGAGTTCAAATGTCAATCACCATCAATCGATCGCATAAAATATTTTCAAAATATACAAGTGAAAATTTGAAAGTTGGATTATATCATTCATGGATTGTAAGTCATCTTCATTTTCCTCAAAGCCTTGAAGTGACTGCTTTTTCTCATCAAAAAGAAATAATGAGTTTTAAGCATAAAGAATTTGATTTGCATGGAGTTCAATTTCATCCAGAAAGTTATATGACTGAGGCTGGGAAAAACATTATTGAAAGTTTTTTTATTTTCAGATACCGTCTGAATTTGTTTTTTGATTAAACTGAAAACTTGCCTACATTTACTGAATGATTTTATATGAAGTGGATTGATATCATTTCAATATCGAATGACTCGATAAAAAACAATCGTTTAAGGACTAGCTTGACAATGGCCATTATTGCTGTGGGAATAGCTGCATTAATCAGTATTTTAACTGTTATTGATGTTTTGAAGTGGAATATTTATAATAATTTTTCGGGAATGGGGGCTAATACTTTTACGATTATTAATTCAAAATCTAAAAATACCAAGCATTCGGAAGACGTTCAATATAAAGATGCGATTACATTACAAGAAGCAAAATTATTTAAAGAGCGTTATGAATTTCCTGCCATTGTTAGTATTTCCTGCATCAACGATAATGGGGCAACTGCTGTTTATGCTAAAGAAAAAACCAATCCAAATATTATGTTGATGAGTATTGATGATGCTTACCTGAAGGTATCATCAAACAATATTATTTTCGGACGGAATTTTTCAATCAATGAGATTTCTGGAAATGAAAATATTTGCATTTTAGGCAATGCGGTTGCAAAGCGATTATTTAATCATTTAAGCACTTCGATTTTGAATGAAATTCAGATAAACAATAAGATTTACAAAGTAGTGGGTATCTTAGAAAGCAAGGGAGCTAGTATCATTAATCGAATGGATAATACGATATTAATTCCTCTTTCAAATGGGATAAAAAATGAAGGAGCACAAAGCAAATCTTTTGTAATGACCGTCTTGGTTGACCGTTCTTCCAATATGAGTTATGCAATAGACGAAGCGGAAAGTGTCATGCGTAGTATCAATAAAATTCCAGTCGGTAAAAAAAATAATTTTAGCATTCATAAGTTTGATGAATTAGCGACATTATTGATAACGAACATTAAGCTCATAACCCTTTCTGCTAGCATGATTGGGTTTATTACATTACTGGGTGCAGCTATCGGATTGATGAATATTATGTTGATTAGTGTTGTGGAACGGACCCGTGAGATTGGTCTTCTTAAATCATTAGGAGCTAATCGGAAAGCGATTTTGTATCAAATGCTTTTTGAATCAATTATGATAAGTATAAAAGGAGGAGCGTATGGAATATTTTTTGGTATTGTGCTGGGAAATATTTTATCGTATATCTTAAAATCTCCATTTATAATTCCGTGGATTTGGATTGGAGTTGGTGTGATAATTTGTATCCTAGTCGGATTGGTGGCTGGTGTGATACCGGCTGTGAGGGCATCAAAATTAAATCCGATTGAAAGTTTGCGTTATGAGTAAGAACTCATATTTGTAATTTATTTCCAAAACTCAAATCTCCCGCATCACCTAGTCCCGGTACGATATATGCTTTTGCAGTAAGCTCATCATCAATATCGGCAGCCCAGATATTAAAATCAGGAAATTTACTCTTTACTGCAGCTACTCCTTCAGTGCAAGCGATTACAACAACGATATGCACTTCTGATGGTTTTCCAAAAACAAGAAGCTCGTCTAAAGCTAACAATAGAGATGACCCGGTTGCTAGCATGGGATCGGCTATAATTAAGGGTCGTCCTTCTAAATCAGGACAAGTGACATATTGTTGATTAATAAAAAAACTACCATCTTGTTTGTGTTTGCGATATGCTGCAACAAAGGCACTGTCTGCTTTATCAAAAAAATTCATCATGCCGTTAAACAATGGGAATCCGGCACGAAATATTGTCGCAATAACAGGTTGTGTGCTTAATTTTTTTGCATTGTAAACTCCAAGCGGTGTTGTGATTTCTTCAGTTTCATACTGAAGACCTTTACTAATTTCATAAGCAATTACTTCTCCAATTCTTTCCATATTTCTTCTAAATCTCATTCTATCTTCTTGTACTTCTACATTTCTTAGTTCACTAATCCAACAATTGACAAGTGAATTTGTTTGAGCGATATGCTTAACCATCTTTGAAAATTTTTTTAAAATATCTCCAAAATTAAATAATAAAACTTAAAATAAATAGTTCAAGTTTACTTTCATCAAATAAGATTTTTTCCCTCAATAGAAAAGCCTCATTTCCTTATCGTAAAAGTTCTAAATCTCCACTCTCTTTTTTACTTTTCCCATCAATATCATTATAGAGAAGTAAGTAGAAATAGGTTCCTATTTCACAGGGGATACCTTTGTAATCCCCATTCCATCCAGTGTTGATGTCATCACTTTGAAATAATAATTGACCAAAACGGTTGTAGATGTATAAGTATAAGAAATCAATATTTTTGGCTTTAATTCTAAAGACATCATTTTGACCATCTCCATTTGGGGAGAACGCATTTGGAATAAACACAGAGCTTTTTAAGCGTATCAATCACCTTGACACATTTGATAATACTGTTTGAACAATTTAATTCGTTATAAGCAAAAAGTGTGTAGCAATGTGAGCCTTTTCCCGGATTGTTTATATTCAAATCTATCGAAGTGCCGAGCAATGTATTCCCTTGATACCATTCGTAATGATCGCCTCCTGTCGTGTGATTTTCTAATTTAATTATATTATCTCTTAATGTGGGTTCATTTGGAACAAATTCAAAATCGGGTGTCGGTAATGGAATTATTTTTATGGTATAAAATGTGGTGTCATTCGTTGCACAATCGCCTGTGTTTACAATGGTGTATGTGGTGGTGGTGGTGGGGAAAATTTACTAAAGACGAATCAGGAGCAACCCAAATGGTATTGGAAGGATAAATTTCAAAATGGTTTTTTATACTTTGAATAGCAAGAATAGTATCTCCTTTGCATATTTTATCTTGATTCGGTAAGTTAAACAAATCAGGACTTCCTCCAGATAAAAAGCTTTCTACGATCACAGGTAATCCTGCGGTTGCTTGTCCGGGTGCGATATTGATTGCATTCGCTTGATAGTTGCAAGCAAGTCCTGTTAAGTTAGGATCAAGAATAATATCTAAAGTTGTTTTTCCAAAATTAGAAATATACATTTTCCCATCTGTTCCATTTTGCAAAGCAGCATAAGTATCAGAAGCCGATGTTTTAATGTCAATTTTTGAAGCAGCGACAGCAGCTTGTGTTGCATTGGTTACATCGTATTGAACAACTTTAGAATTTCCATTTTGGGAAAAAATACTCATATAAAATTTGGTATTATCTGGCGAAAAACTACATCCATAAGGTCCATCACCAGAGCCTGTCGGGAATTGTATTGTTTCGGTATAAAAACAAGAAGTGATTTCTCCTGTTGAAAAATTAAAGTTGAATAATTCGATTAAATTTTGATCCATATAATTGACTAAGCCAATCATTTTCCCATCAGAAGAAAACTTCATATAGCCTATTGATTCATAGGTTGTGCCTCCCGTTTGACTTTTGTGAACAGATCCAACCGCACTTTTTACAGGAGCTGAAAGCCCATTGGCTGTTAGCTTGAAAGCATAAAAAGTATCGGAATTCCATCGATGCCCAACTATCCAATATTCTGAACCATTACAGTTTCCTACGACTGCAATTTTTTTCTGTTGAAGAATCGAGAATCGGAGTATTGATTGAAATTAAATCTCCATTACCTGCATTCAATGAGATATCTACAACACTATAACACATTGTTGGTGGATTTCCAGACCAGGCTCCCACTTCGGCAGGCGTGGTGAAAACATAATATAGTGTTGAACTCCCCGGTTTTGGAACAACTACTCCACTTTGAGTACTAGAGGGGTCTCCATTTAGTGGAGTGGCGACACAAGCTGGCATTGGCGAATGATTTTTATCCCAAACAGTTATCCCATCTGTATAAAAAAGTAAACTCCCCGTGCTAGGATCAGCAATACTTGAGCAGCCCTCTGTTGTTACAATTTGCCCATTACTTAAAACAGAAGGAGGGGTAGTATTAAAATCTAATCCGGCATTTATTCCAAAATACCAAATATTTCCGGCTTTCTGTGCAAATAAAAAAAAAAGGTGAAAAAAATGAAAAGGAAAGTAATTATATAAATCTTCATGGTTGTTTAATTAAATAGAATTTCAAAATCATAGACTCATTCCTAAACAAATTCGTTTGAAAGATACATTTAATCTATTAAAGAATGAAACTATTAAAACAAATTTATTTTAAGTAGGAATCAGATTTATCTTTGCTTTTATGATATACTACATAATTGGAACAATGAGTGGCAGTTCAATGGATGGACTAGATATTATTCATACAACTATTGAAGAAGTGGCTGGAACTTGGAGTTTCACCATCAATCATTCTGATTGTATTCCTTTTGATGAAAAATGGCATGCTTCTTTGCCTCGACTAACTGCATTGACTGGGAAAGAATTATTATTAGCTCATACAGAATTTGGCCGATGGATGGGAAATGTGATTCACGATTTTATTATTAAAAATCATCTTGAACATAAAGTACATTTAATTGCATCTCATGGTCACACTGTTTTCCATGAACCTCAGCAGAAGATGACTTTTCAACTAGGAGATGGCGCTTCAATCGCTGCTATCAATCGCTTGCCTGTTATTTCAGATTTGCGAAATATGGATATTGCTCTTGGTGGTCAAGGTGCTCCTATTGTGCCAATTGGTGAAAAATATTTTTGGAATGAATTTCACTATTTTTTGAATATCGGAGGAATTTGCAACATCACAATGCATCAAGAAAATAAGCATATCGCATTTGATATTTGTCCAGCTAATCGGGTGTTGAATTTGCTATGTAATGAGTTAGGGAAAAGCTATGACCATGATGGAGTGGAAGCCGCAAAAGGCTCTCTGAATGAAGATTTGCTGAATACATTAAATGATTTTGAATATTATCAAAAACCTTATCCTAAATCCTTATCGAATGAATTTGGAGTGGATATTGTTTTTCAAAAAATTCAACAATTTGCTATCTCAAATCAAGATAAACTCAATACCTACTGTGAGCATATTGCCATGCAAATTGCCAATGTGTGTCCTGCTGAAGCAGAGCCCAAAAAAATGATGATAACAGGTGGAGGTGGATTTAATCAATATCTGATTAAACGAATTTCTTTTTATTTAAAAAATAAAAATATTGAAGTGTTTTTACCTGAGCAAAATTTGATTGAATACAAAGAAGCCCTCATCATGGCATTGATTGGCGTGTTGAGATGGAGAGAAGAACAAAACGCATTAGGATCGGTGACAGGAGCCACTCGCAACAGCATTGGTGGAGCTTTGTGGATGGGGCAAGACTAATCTTTCTTTTTTTAGATTTCATCGAGTAACGTTATCTTTGCGAATACTCTAAAAATTATAAATTGCAAAAGATAAACACACAGTTTATTTCTCTATCAGATATTGAGAAATATTTAAACTCCGATATTTCATTAGACGAATCTGCCATTCAAAACATTATAAAATGTCGAGAATATTTAGATGCGAAAATGCAGGAAGAAAATAAAACCTATTACGGAATCAATACAGGTTTCGGCTCTTTATGTCATGTGAAAATTTCTAAAGAAGACATTGAACAGTTGCAAGAAAATTTAGTGCTGAGCCATGCGTGTGGAGTGGGAAATGAAGTACCACAAGAGATTGTGAAAGTGATGCTTTTGCTTAAAATAAAAAACTTCGTTTACGGCAATAGTGGCATTAGTTTGGATGTTGTCAATCGATTAATTGATTTTTATAACCAAGGAATTTATCCCGTGGCATATCAGCTCGGCTCATTAGGGGCAAGTGGCGATTTGGCACCATTGGCACACCTCAGCCTTCCTCTGCTTAATAAAGGCCATGTCTATTTGAATGGAGTAAAAAAAGCTGCGTCCGAATTAGGATTTTCACCCTTAAAATTACAAAGCAAAGAAGGGCTTGCTCTTTTGAATGGGACACAATTTATGAATAGCTACGCCGTTTGGTGTTTGCTTAAAATAAAAAGATTAATTCAATGGGCTGATATCATAGCCTCTATTTCACTTGAAGCTTATGATGCCACCTTAGAGCCATTCACAGCACAAATTCATCAAATACGAAACCATCAAGGCCAGCAAGATGTTGCAAAAAATATTTTAGAAATAGTAGCAGGAAGCGAAATTGCAAAACGCCCTAAAACCCAAGTACAAGACCCATATAGTTTTCGATGTATTCCTCAAGTGCACGGAGCTACGAGAGATGCAGTGAATCATATTGAAAAAATTGTTGAACAAGAAATGAATGCCGTCACTGATAATCCATTGGTTTTTCCTGATGATGATATGATATTGAGTGGTGGTAATTTTCATGGACAACCTTTAGCCATCAATTTAGATTTTCTTGCAATTGCAATAGCAGAGCTTGCTAACATTTCAGAAAGGAGAATTTATTTATTGATAGGAGGACAAAGAGGGCTTCCACCATTTTTGGTACAAAGTGCAGGGCTAGATAGTGGATTTATGATTGCACAATATACCGCCGCAAGTATCGTTAGTAAAAATAAACAACTCTGCACACCCGCAAGCGTAGATAGCATCATCAGTAGCAATGGACAAGAAGACCATGTGAGCATGGGTGCAAATGCAGCAACTAAATTGTATGAAGTCGTTCAAAATACAGAATTCGTTTTAGCCATCGAATTGCTCAATGCAGTGCAGGCAATTGAATTTCGCAGGCCGGCAAAATCTTCTTCCAAAATAGAAAATATCATTTCTGCTTTTAGAGAAGTAATTCCTTTTATGGAAAAAGATAGAATCATACATGATGATATCATGAATAGTGTCAAATTTTTGAATGAACAAAAAATATGAATCACAACAAACTAAATATCAAATTATCGGAATTACCACTCAAACAAAAAGCAATCATTAAAAGTTTTGGTGACACCGAATTATATGTAAAACTTTTAGAAATGGGATGTATCCCAGAAGAAGAAATCACAATTGAATTAGCAGCTCCCTTCGGAGACCCGCTTGCCATATACGTTGCAGGGTACCAACTGAGTATTCGCAAACAAGATGCAGAACATATCCTCGTTGAGATTATATGATATTTATTTTTTTAATTACTTTTACATTTCTTAAATTCCTCATCATGAAAAAAACTTTATTGGTATTGATTTTAATAATAAATAGTGTTTCCCTTTTTGCTTACGACAGAATCGCATTTGACAAAGAACAGCAACGCCAAGAAAATATTATCCAACTTGCTTTTAGTAATGGGAATTTGACTCAAAATGAATATAATAAACTTATTCGTCAACAAGAGATTATTAAAGAAGCTATTGAAGATGCTGACCTAGACCATCATTGGACAAAACTTGAATATGATGAAGTGAAGTCGATGCTAAAAAAAGCAGCAAAAAAAGTAAACCGTTATCAAAGAAATAGAGAGCATTTTTAGATTACAAAATCTCCAAATTTTATTCAAATCAAACATTGAAAATAACCTCATCAATCACTTTTTCGCCAAATGCATAAGGAATATAGTTGATTGAAGGAATCGGTTTTGTTATCATAAAATTCGCCTTTTTCCCTACGCGGATAGTTCCATGCGTTTCAGACATTTCCAAAGCTGCCGCTGCATTAATAGTGCAAGCATTGATTGCTTCTTGAGGTGTCATTTTCATTTGTGTGCAAGCAAGCGAAATCACAAAATTCATATTACCACTAGGGCAGCTGCCCGGATTATAATCACTCGCCAAAGCAACCGGCAATCCAGCATCTAAAAGCATTCGAGCCGGTTGATAGTGCATAGCTAAAAAGAATGCTGCCCCCGGAAGTAGAGTAGGAATTGTATTTGATTTTTTTAAACATTCAATTTCATCAACTCCCATCGTTTCTAAATGATCGACGCTAATCGCATGATGTTTCACTCCCACTTGTACCCCTCCGCTATTATAAAGTTGGTTAGCATGTATTTTGGGCTTTAAACCAAATTTTGCTCCGGCACTCAATATTCTATCCGTTTCATCAACTGAGAAAAACCCTTTCTCACAAAACACATCAATATAATCCGCAAGCCCTTCACCAGCAACCCTTGGAAGCATTTCATCAATAATTAACTTTATATACCCTTCATGATTTTCTCTGTATTGAAGGGGATAGGCATGGGCAGCCAAAAAACTCGATTTGATGTCGATGAGTTTACATTCTTTTAATCGCTTAATGACACGCAACATTTTTAATTCAGCATCTGTGTTCAATCCATAACCACTCTTGATTTCAATTGCACCCGTTCCCATATCTATCACATTGTGCAGGCGAGCTAATGAAATATCAAATAATTCTTGCTCACTCATCTCATTTAATTTTTGAGCCGAGTTTAAAATCCCACCACCACGATTTGCAATCTCTTCATACGATAACCCCAAAATTCGATCGACAAACTCTTGTTCTCTTGAATGTGCAAACACTAAATGCGTGTGCGAATCAATCCAAGTAGGCAAAATGGTACGCCCGCTACAATCAATTTCTTCATCAAATTGCGAAGTGCTTTCAAATGATTTCATTTCTCCAAAATTTTCAATTTTCCCATCTTTCACACATAGCCAAGCATTTTCAATGGAAGGTAATTTTTTCATATCTTCACCTGAAACGATATTTTTTTTCTCTTGATTTTTTTCTATTTGAACTAATTGTTTGATATTTGAATATAGAGTACGCATTATACAAAGATAATTCGTTGAAATTTTACTTTAGCAACAGATTGCTATTAAATTAAAATTCCAACACACAATTAATATCAAATTGAAATGTGTGAATTATTTTATATTAAAAATACTTAGATGAATGAATTAGGAAACATTTTTAAGGTGGTATCATTTGGTGAGTCACATGGTCATTCTGTAGGCTGTGTAATATTAGGTTGCCCTGCCGGATTGAAATTAAATTTTGATAAAATTCAACAGGCTGTTAATCGACGCAAAACAAATCAACAAGCCTATTCATCTCAACGAAAAGAAAGCGATTCTGTCGAAATGATTTCGGGAATTTTTGATGGAATGACAAGCGGTGCCCCGATTTGCATTTTGATAAAAAATGAAAATGCACAGCCCTCAGACTATGATGAACTCAAAGATATATTTAGACCAGGTCATGCTGATTATTCCTATTATGAAAAGTATGGAATAAGAGATCATCGAGGCGGAGGGAGAAGCTCAATAAGAATTACAGCCCCTTTGGTGGCAGCAGGTGAAATTGCAAATCAACTTTTATTGCATTCTTTTAAATATGAAAATACAACCTATGTTTCACAAATTGGAAAAGTACAAATGCCCGAATTGCAAAACATAAGCAATGCAATGATTGAAGACTCTCCTCTACGTTGCCCACATCAAGAAACGACCAAGCAAATGTCAACACAAATAGAGCAAGCAAAAGAGCAAGGCGACACGTTGGGAGGTGCTATTTCGTGTAGAATAAAAAATATGCCTCCCGGAATTGGAGAGCCTATATTTGGTAAGTTGCAAGCTCAATTGGCACACGCAATGATGAGCATCAATACAGTTAAATGTTTTGAATATGGTGAAGGGAAACAGAGTGCAATAATGAACGGAAGTGAACATAACGACCCCTTCATTTATGGAGAAGAAAAAGTGAAAACGATTACCAATCATCATGGTGGAATTTTGGGCGGCATTAGCACAGGAATGGATATTAATTTTAGAGTTTATTTCAAACCTATTTCGAGCATTCGCCAGGAACAAAAAACAATCAATACCCATTTTTCAGAAGCTAAAATTCAAATAGGAGGGCGACACGATGTGTGTGCAGTGCCACGTGCAGTACCTATTGTGGAGGCCTATACACATATTACGCTTGCTGATTTATATTTACATCAAAAACTATCTAAAAATTTATAGATGAAAAACATAATCATTTTTTTGCTTTTATTAATTCCTTTTTCTTCTTTTTCACAAAAGAAAAAATCACAAAAGCAAACAATGGAAGAACAAGTGGCAATTGCCAAAAAACAAGCAGAGCTAGCAGCCATGAAACCTTTGGCAAAACCGGGGGCAAAACTCCCAGCATTTCAAGTTTTAGATAACGAAAAAAAATAATTACTGAAAAAGATATCGATCCAAACAATCCATTAGTTATCGTATTATTCAACCCAGGATGCGAGCATTGTATGATGGCAACAAAAGATTTTTATGAAAACAAAGACCGATTTGGAGGTTCAACAATTTTTTTTATTACTGGCGATCAACTTTGGGATCAACTAGCAGGGTTTATGCGATTTATTAATTTAGATTTGAGTCAAGCTCCGCATTTCATCATTTCGGCTGACCAGTCAAACCTCACAAAAGATTTATTTGAAGCAAAAGGAATACCGCAAGTGATGGTTTATAATAAAGATAAAGTTCTACAAAAAGTCTTTCATCAATTTATCACAATTGATAGTGTCTTAACCTATTTATCAAATTAAATTCTTACAAAATGTTTTTCCCGATTGGAGATACCAATATTGTCAGTGATAAAAAACCTTTTGTTACCTATTTTATCATTGCTCTTAATATTGCTATATTTCTTTATCAGATTTCATTAGCAAGAATTGGGCAAGAAAATATTGCATATCAATATGGTTGTATTCCAGTTGAAATATTCAACTTTAATAATCTATATACTGTTTTTACAAGCATGTTTCTACATGGAGGGTGGATGCACTTAGCCGGAAACATGGTGTTTTTATGGGTGTTTGGTGATAATATTGAAATGGTGATTGGGCGTTTTTCGATTTACGCTTTTTTATATTTTTGGCGGGGTGCTTTCTACTATCATTCACTGTATCTTCAATGCTTACAGCGAAGTGCCATGCATTGGCGCATCGGGGGCAATTGCGGCGTGCCTTGGAGCTTATTTGGTAATGTTTCCTCGTTCAAAAATCAAAATCTTATTTATCCTATTTTTAACTTCCTTCAGAGTGTCTGCATTTATTTTTTTAGGAATATGGATATTGCAACAATTTATGAATGGCCTCGGACAAATAGATGCTACTACTGATGGTGTAGCCTATTGGGCTCATATCGGTGGGTTTGTGTATGGAGCCATCATTGGAGGTGTTATTCGTTATCGGGTATCTATTTCAGATTTTGTGTTAGAATAAAAAAAGGCCTTTCAATAAAATTGAAAGGCTTTAATTTTTAAAGTGGGGACAATGATGGGTCTCGAACCCACGACCCTCAGTGCCACAAACTGATGCTCTAACCAACTGAGCTACATTGTCCATAAAAGGTGTGCAAATATAGATGATATAAAAAGGATTTCAAAAAAAATATTGATATTAAAAGTCCTATTCCTACAATTACGTCAACTATATTCCACATCTGTCTGCCAAGTGCAATTTTGAAAAATGGTTGAAATAGTAAAGCAAGTCCAGCATAAATAAACATTTCTCCTAACTTGTCCAAATTAGGTCAGCAAAAAAAATTCATGTATAATTTGGGTTAAGTCTTGAGGTATTTCAGGTTTAAGAATCAATTCTTTATTGGTTATTTTATCTAGTAATCTTCCACTTGTTACTACTTTCTTACACTCCTTAATAAACTCTTTTATAGAGATGTTTGATGATAGCTCAATATGTTTGGCTACAACCAAGGAAATAAAGCAAATAAGAAGATGGAGTTTGATAGGGTCCTCTTTGAAATGAAAGATAGGTCTGGTCTGAAGATCACTTTTTGCAATCCTAAAATTCTGTTCTATTCTGTATAGTTCGTGATATCTATCAATTATTGTTTCATTATTTGCTATAGCTTCATCCAAATCAGTATAGTAGCCTTTTATACCAAGTAGTTTTTGGGTTTTATCGATTAGCTTTTGATTTATCTCCAAAGTATTGCTACCACTTGACTTTGTGAATTTAGCTTTTCTACCTTTTGCTGGATTATCCACCAATTGTTTCGCTTTCAGAATCTGTTTTTCCATTTCGTATTTATCTTTCCTAAAACGAAGAGAGGAGAAGCTACAAATGAGAAAACCATTAGGTGTTGGAATTCTGATACTTTTCCCATCTTCCCGAACCATCAGCTATGCAGGACTCAGTCCGGTGGAATATAGCAGTGGTAGTAGCATAAAAGGTCGAACCAAAATCTGCAAACAAGGTGGTAAACAACTGCGACATATTCTGTACATGGGAGCACTTAATGCCAAAGAAAATAATGCTGCATGTAAAGCCCTTTTTGATTGATTAGTAGCCAATGGAAAAAACAAAAAAGCAGCAGTCATAGCCGTTTGCAACAAACTCTTAAAACAAGTCTTTGGTTGTGTAAAAAACAAATCCCTTTACCAAGATAATTATTTAAAAAATATTGCCTGATTTGTTTGGTTTTTTGCACAGTTCATGTTAGCCGTTCTTATTTTTTCCATTCAATGTGTCCGTTTATATTATTCTTTTCAAAAACTTCTAATATTTCAGCACAGAATTTTTGAAGAGTCTTATCCTCTTGAACTTTTGCTAATTCGTAAAGACGGATAAACATTTTCTTTCCTGTTTCTGTCTGCTTAAAATTCTTTTTTAGGAAGTTGTGTTGAGCACACAAAGTTTGTCCATTTTCAATTGTTGCTTCACCTCCAAAATCTTTTGCTTTTATGTGGTCTATGTGTAATTCAACTCCGTCTTGTTTTCCTCTACCACAAATTACACATTTATAATTATCTCTTTCTAAAATTTCTTTTTTC